>DATBIR010000179.1:0-23032 GCA_036556825.1 Beijerinckiaceae bacterium | reverse complement strand
ATCACGGCGAGCAGCCACAGGACCCCTCCCCAGGTGCTGGTGAGCCAGAGGCCGACGGCGGCGACCAGGTCGATGATGGCGAAGTAGATGGTGGTGGCCTGGAAGCCGGTGGTGCGCGCCTCGAACTGGATCGGAGCGTTGTCGGCGCCGAGAATCACCGCCCAGTAGCCGAGCCCCTTGGCGATCCACATGAGGGCGAGCATGCGCATGAACCAGACGAGGATGAAGTTCCAGCGGTCCGCCTTGGCAGCCGGGCGCTCCTCCATGCCCTCTTCGTCGGTCTCGTCCGGGAGGGGGACGGGATCACCGGTGCGCGGGACGAGCATGCGGCTGCTTTCGGGCTGAAGCGAAGGGTGGCGCAGGAATCGGCCGCTCGGCTTAGACCCTCAAACGGTGCGGAGCGTCAACCATCCGGGAGCCGGGCATGCGGCGTCGCGCCGATGCCCGGGATGCGCAGGTCGCCAATGCCCCGATTCGAAGCCGGCGGGGCCAAGGGGTCACGCAGCGTTTTGGCGGGCCGCCGGTTATGGTAACGACGCGAGCAACGGTTTTCAGCGCGTGGCGGAGCCAAGCATGTCCTCGAACCTGTCGCCTTTTTCCAGACCTCAGGCGCGCGACGCCCGCGACCAGCAGGACGGCTCGCCGGCGCGGCTCGCACTCGCCAAGCGACCGCGGCGCAACCGCAAGGCCGACTGGTCGCGCCGGCTCGTGCGCGAGACGCGGCTCAGCGCCGACGACCTGATCTGGCCGCTCTTCCTGGTCGAGGGGAGCAACCGGCGCGAGCCGGTGGCATCGATGCCGCGGGTCGAGCGGCTGAGCGTCGACGAGGCGGTGCGCGAGGCGGAACGGGCGGCGGGGCTCGGCATCCCCGCCATTGCGCTGTTTCCCAACGTCGACGCATCGGCGCGCGACGCACGCGGCTCGGAGGCGCTCAACGCCGGCAATCTCGTGTGCCGCACGGTGCGCGGCATCAAGCAGGCGGTGCCGCAGATCGGGATCATCACCGACGTGGCGCTCGATCCCTATACGAGCCACGGCCATGACGGCCTGCTCAAGGACGGCGTGATCCTCAACGACGAGACCGTCGCCCTGCTGGTGGAGCAGGCGCTGATCCAGGCCGAGGCCGGCGCCGACGTGATCGCGCCGTCCGACATGATGGACGGCCGGGTGGCGGCGATCCGCCAGGGACTCGACGCGGCCGGCTTCACGGACGTGCAGATCATGTCGTACGCGGCCAAATACGCGTCCGCCTTCTATGGTCCGTTCCGCGACGCCATCGGCACCAGCGCGACGCTGGTCGGCGACAAGCGCACCTACCAGATGGACCCGGCCAACGGCGACGAAGCCCTGCGCGAGGCCGAGATCGACCTCGACGAGGGCGCCGACATGATCATGGTCAAGCCGGGTCTGCCGTATCTCGACATCGTCGCGCGCCTGAAAGCGGCGTTCGGCGTGCCGACCTTCGCGTATCAGGTGTCCGGTGAATACGCGATGATCGAGGCGGCCGCGCGCAACGGCTGGCTCGACGGCGAGCGCGCCATGATCGAAAGCCTCCTCGCCTTCAAGCGCGCCGGCGCCGACGGCGTGCTCACCTATTTCGCGCCGCGCGTTGCGGAATATTTGAACAGCGCGGCCTAAAGCTTTCCCGCCTCCGGGAGAGGTGTTCGCGCCCGCTCGGCGCTGCCATCGAGATAGGCCAACAAATCGGTCGGCACCGGAAAGACGATGGTCGAGGCGCGATCGCCGGCGACGTCGTGCAAGGCCGCGAAATAACGCAGCTGCATGGCGCGCGGCTCCTGCGCGAGCATCCTGCCCGCCTCGACGAGTTTTTCGGCAGCCTGCTGCTCGCCTTCGGCGTTGATCACCTTGGCGCGTCGCAGCCGCTCGGCCTCGGCCTGCTTGGCGATGGCGCGCACCATGCTCTCGTTGAGATCGATATGCTTGATCTCGACATTGGCGACCTTGATGCCCCAGGCGTCGGTCTGCTGGTCCAGGATCTGCTGGATGTCGGCATTGAGCTGGTCGCGCTCGGCGAGCATCTCGTCGAGCTCGTGCTTGCCGAGCACCGAGCGCAACGTGGTCTGCGCCAGCTGGCTCGTGGCGGCCATGAAATTCTCGACCTTGATGATCGCCCGCTCCGGATCGATGATGCGGAAATAAAGCACGGCGTTGACCTTCACCGAGACATTGTCGCGCGAAATCACATCCTGCGACGGCACGTCCTGCACGATCACGCGCAGATCGACGCGCACCATCTGCTGCACGAACGGAACCAGGATGATCAGCCCGGGCCCTTTCACGCCCGTGAAGCGCCCGAGCGTGAACACGACGCCGCGCTCGTATTCCCTGAGGATGCGGACCGACGCCGCGAACAGCCCGACGATCAGAAATGCCAGGATGGCATAGGCGAGATAGTCGAAGATCATGGCTCCCCTCCCCCGGCGGCGCTGCCGGCTGCGGCCGAGCGCACCACCAGCGTGAGGCCGTCGACGCCGGTCACCTGCGTGCGGTCGCCGCGCGCCAGGGCATGCGGTCCGCGCGCCTGCCAGCGCTCGCCCGACGCGAGCACGTGCCCCGTTTCGCCGGACCAATCGAGCACCTCGGCCGGCGCGCCGATGATCGCCTCGCGGCCCGCCCGCACCGGACGGCGACGGCTGCGCCACACCGAGCCGAGCAGGAACGTGAAGAGGCCCGCGCTGGCCGCCGCCGCCCCGCCGATCACGCCCCACGACAGGCGGAACTCCGGCGAGCCGGTGTCGATCAGCATGGCGGCGCCGAGGATGAAAGCCACGAGGCCGCCGAGCCCGAGAACCACCGTCGGCGTGAACGCCTCGGCGACCAGGAAGGCGATGCCAAGAAGCATGAGCGCCAGGCCGGTGTAATCGACCGGCAGGGTGTTGAGGGCATAGAGCCCGAGAACGAGACAGATGCCGCCGATCACGCCCGGCGCGACCGCGCCCGGGCTCGAGAACTCGAAGATCAGGCCGTAGATGCCGATCAGCATCAGGATGACGGCGACGTTCGGGTCGGTGATCACGGCGAGGAGACGCGTCAGCCAGCTGCGCTCGATCACTTCGACCGGCAGCCCCTTGGTCGCGAGCCGGTGCGCCTTGCCGGCGATCTCGACCTCACGTCCATCGATGCGGTCGAGGAGATCGGCGACGGTCGCCGCCATCAGGTCGATCGCGCCCTTGGCGAGGGCCGCATTGGCCGAGAGGCTCGCCGCTTCGCGCACCGCCTGCTCGCCCCAATCCGCGTTGCGGCCGCGCAGCTCGGCGAGGCTGCGGATCAAGGCGACCGCATCGTTGGTCGCCTTTGCCGTCATCGCGTCGGCCGGCGCCGCCGGCCGGTCGCCGTCCTTCTTCTCCCCGTCCTTGCCGCGGTCGCGCTCAGGCAGCCCCGGCAGGCCGCCGATCTGGACCGGCGTCGCCGCCCCGATATTGGTGCCCGGCGCCATGGCGGCGACATGGGTCGCATACAGAATGTAGGTGCCGGCGCTCGCGGCCTGGGCCCCCGACGGGGCGACGTAGCCGACGACCGGGACGGGCGAGGCCAGAATGTCGGTGATGATCTCGCGCATGCTGCTGGCGAGACCGCCCGGCGTGCTGAGACGCAGGATGATGACCTCGGCGCCGCGGCGATGCGCCAGCCCAAGGCCGTCCTTGACGTGGCGCGCGGTGGCGGGGCCGATGGCACCGGTGATGTCGACGGTCGCGGCGAACCTTCCGCCGCCCTCGCGGGTTTGAGCCAGGGCGGGCAGGGCTGCCTGGGCGAGGGCCGCGAAGGCAACCAACGGCGCGAGACGTCTGCGACGCACGGCTTCCCCTCCGGCCCCAATATAGGATCAGTTTCGCCGGAAGGCCACGCTGACACCCTTGCGGCGAGCCGCTAACGTGAGTCGCCTGGGAGAGGCCATGTCGGACCGTTACGCCATCGGCATCGCAGACGTGCGCAGCGCCGCCGACAAAGTCGCCGGCCATGTCCTGCGCACGCCGCTGATGCCGGCCCCTCCGCTCTCGGAGCTCACCGGCGCGAGCGTGTTCGTCAAGCACGAGAACATGCAGGCGACCGGCTCGTTCAAGGAGCGCGGCGCCATCACCAAGCTGGACAGCCTCGACGCGGCGGCGCGCCGGCGCGGCGTCGTCGCCATGTCGGCCGGCAATCACGCGCAGGCCGTCGCCTATCACGCCAGGCGCCTCGGCATCCCGGCGACGATCGTGATGCCGACGGTCACGCCGCTCGTGAAGGTCGAGAACACCCGTGCCCACGGCGCGCGCGTCATCCTGCACGGCGACACCCTGTCGGAAGCGGCGGAGCGCGCCCACGACCTCGCCAGGTCGGAACGCCTCTCCTTCGTGCACCCCTACGACGATCCGTTCGTGATGGCCGGCCAGGGCACGCTCGCGCTCGAGATCCTCGCCGACGCGCCCGATCTCGAGCAGCTGGTCGTGCCGATCGGCGGCGGCGGCCTCGTCTCGGGCGTGGCCATCGCCGCGAAGGCGCTCAAGCCGTCGATCGAGATCATCGGCGTCGAGGCGGCCCTGTATCCCTCGTTCCGCAACGCCATCGACGGCGGCAACCGGCCGATCGGCGGCCCGACGCTCGCCGAGGGCATCGCCGTCAAATCGGTCGGCGAGCTGACCTTGCCGATCGTGCGCGACCTGGTCGCCGACATCATCCTGGTCGACGAGCCGGCGATCGAGCGCGCAGTCAACGCCTATGCCACGTTGCAGCGGACCATGGCCGAGGGCGCCGGCGCCGCCGGCCTGGCGGCGATGCTGGCCGAGCCCGAGCGATTCCGCGGCCGCAAGGTCGGGCTCGTGCTGTGCGGCGGCAACATCGACGCGCGGCTGCTCGCCTCGGTGATGGTGCGGGAACTCGAGCGCGAGGACCGCATCGCCTCGTTCCGGGTCACGACGAGCGATCGCCCCGGGCTTCTCGGCCGCCTTGCGAGCCGGCTCGGGCAGCTCGGCGCCAACATCCTCGAGGTCTCGCATGGACGCCTGTTCCTCGACGTTCCGGCCAAGGGCGTCACGATCGACGTCACCATCGAGACGCGCGACGCGCGCCACACGGCGGAGGTGTTCGAGGCACTGGCGCAGGACGGACTCGCGCCGCAGCGCCTCAACGCGCGCGGACTCTCGGAGGCTGTCTATTGAGGGGCGGGTCATGAGGCGATTACGTCCGGCCCTCGTTGCGACAATGGCGCTGCTCCTGTTCCCGACGCTCGCCAGTGCGCAGGATCACCAGCCGCGGCTCGAGCCGCCTGATCCGCATGGAGGCGTGCTCTGCATATGGCAGATGTATCTCGCGGCAGCAGCAGTCGGCGAGATGTGCTTTCCTGGAGAGGATGCGCCTCTGAAGGACGTTCTGCGCGAGAGCATCGGCAAGATGGACGCCTTCATCATCGCCAACGGCCCGGCAACCGCCGAGCAGATCGCGGAGACAAAGAGCAAGATTCACGAAATGACGGGGTTGTCGCGGCTCATCGCCGAAGCCCGTGAACGAGAACCCGGGACCCCTATATGCCGGAGCAAGGCCCTCCGCGGCGCAGTCGGATTTCTTTACGAGCGGATCCGCAGGCAAGACCCGGAAACCATGAGGGCGGGGATCGCGCAGCTGCTGGCAGTCCCGCGCAAGCCGGTCCTGAGCCCATGCCTTTGAGATCGCCGGCCGAGCGCCCATATAGGTCGAGAGGACGAGCGACGAGACATGCCTGAACCAAGCTCTTATCGGGAGCCCCCCTTCGCGACGCGCGCCGGCCCGGGCCTTCCCCCGCATGCGGCTACCGTGCGCACCGAGGGGGTGCTCGGCCGGCGCTTCTTCGCTTATGTGATCGACATCATCGTGATCTTCGGGATCGTCGCGCTGTTGGCGATTGCCGTCGGCATTCTGGGCATCGTGACGTTCGGTCTCGCCTGGCTGCTGTACGGAGTGATCTTCACGCCTGCCATCGCCATCATCTACAACGCCTTGACGATCGGCGGCGCGGCGCAGAGCACGATCGGCATGCGCATGATGGGGCTCAGGGTGTTTCGGGAAGACGGCGGCGCCCCCGACAAGATCACGGCCGCCGTGCACGCGCTGCTCTTCTACATCGCCGCCACCACCTTCGTCCTCTGGCTCGTCGACGTGGGGATCGGCATCGTGCGCGACGACCGCCGCATCGGCCACGACCTCCTCACCGGCCTGATCGTCGTCCGAAACTCGTGACGTGCGGCCTCGTCCCGCACAGCTCGGCAGTTGAGGACGGCGACGCTCGTGTTATCGTTCATGCTTGAGGCCGCTCCGATATGGGCAGCGGTGGAGGTTTCAGGAGCGTGACGAGCCACCCGCGCGACACCCCGCAATTCTACCTGACCTCCCCCTCGCCGTGCCCGTATCTCATCGGAAAGGAGGAGCGGAAGGTTTTCACCCACCTGGTCGGCAAGCGCGCCCGCGAGCTCAACGAGATCCTCACCCAGGGCGGCTTCCGCCGCTCGCAGACCATCGCCTACCGGCCCGCCTGCGAGAATTGCCGCGCCTGCGTGTCGGTGCGCGTCCTCGTCAACGAGTTTCGGCCGACCGAGAGCATGCGCCGCGTGCTCAAGGCCAACCGCGACCTGGTCGGCACGCTGGCGCCCAACCGCCCGTCCTCCGACCAGTATTCCCTGTTCCGCCGCTATCTCGAAGCCCGCCATTCCGACGGCGGCATGATCGACATGACGGTGCTCGACTACTCGATGATGGTCGAGGACAGCCACGTCGAGACGCGCATCATGGAATACCGGCGGCGCGGTCCCGACACGGCCATCAACGGCCGCGGCCACGGCGACATCGTCGGCGTGTCGCTCACGGACGTGCTCGGCGACGGCCTGTCCATGGTGTATTCGTTCTTCGACCCGGAGCTGGCCTTCCGCAGCCTCGGCACCTTCATGATCCTCGACCACATCGCCCAGGCTCGCGCCCTCGGCCTCAGCTATCTCTATCTCGGCTACTGGGTCGAAGGCTCGCGCAAGATGGACTACAAGGCGCGCTACCTGCCGCAGGAACGCCTGCTGCCGCAAGGCTGGGAGCGGGTGGGGTAGCGCTTCCTCTCCCCGCGTGCGGGGAGAGGGTTGATCACCCGAACTTGTTGGTCTTCGGGAACCCCTTCGGCGGCAGGCGGCCGGCTTCAGCGCGGTTGCCGATCCAGTCCTTGAGGTCGGCCTTGTCGACCGTCCAGGTGCGGCCGGACGAATCCTTCCAGGTCAGGCCGTCCTTGAGCGCAAAGACCTTGGCGTCGGAGACGCCGCCGTCGCGGTAGCGCTGCATGCGCACGCCCTTGCCGCGGCCCATCTCGGGGATCTGGCCGATCGGGAAGACCAGGAGCTTGCGGTTCTGTCCGACCATGGCGATGTGATCGCCGGCCGCCTCGGTGCAGACGACCGCCCGCGCCTTCTCGCCGTCGACATTGAGCACCTGCTTGCCCTTGCGGGTATTGGCGACGACGTCGTCGGCCGGGGCGACGAAGCCGCGCCCGTCCGAGGCCGCCACGAGCAGCCTGGCGCCGGCCTTGTAGGGCAGCGCCGTGACGATGTCGGCGCCCTGCTCGAGGTCGATCATCAGGCGGATCGGATCGCCGAAGCCGCGCCCGCCGGGCAGCTTGGACGCGTCGAGCGTGAAGAAGCGGCCGTTCGACGCGAACACGAGAACCTTGGACGTGGTCTCGCTGAAGAACGACGTCATGAGCGCGTCGTCGCCCTTGAACTGCACGCCCGACAGATCCGGGACATGGCCCTTGAGGGCGCGGATCCAGCCCTTCTGCGAGACGATCACGGTGATCGGCTCGCGCTCGACCATGGCCTCGGCGAAATCGAAATCGGAGGTGTCGGGCGTCTCGCCAAAGGTCGCACGACGCTTGCCGAGCGCCGTATCGGGCCCGAACATCTTGCGCACTTCCTTGATCTGCGTGGCGACCGTGCGCCACTGCGTCGCCTCGGAGCCGAGCAGCTTCTCGAGCTCCTCCTTCTCGCCCGTGAGCTCGCCGAGCTCGCGCTTGAGCTCCATTTCCTCGAGCTTGCGCAAGGAGCGCAGACGCGTGTCGAGAATGGCATTGGCCTGGATCTCGGTGAGCTTGAAGACGCGCATCAGCTCGGCCTTGGGCTCGTCCTTCTCGCGGATGATCTTGATGACGCGGTCGAGGTCGAGATAGATGATCAGGAGACCCCGCAGGATCTCGAGGCGCCGGTCGATCACGCCGAGCCGGTGCCGCGAGCGGCGGATCAGCACGACCCGGCGGTGGTCGATCCATTCGCGCAGGCACTCGGCGAGGCCGAGCACGCGCGGCACCTTTCCGCCCGAGAGCACATTGAGGTTGAGCGGCACGCGGCTCTCGAGCTCGGTGAGCCGGAACAGCGATTCCATCATCATCGTCGCATCGACGGTGCGCGAGCGCGGCTCGAGGACGACGCGCACGTCCTCGGCGGACTCGTCGCGAATGTCGGCGAGCAGCGGAAGCTTGCGCTCCTGCAGCAGCTCCGCGATCTTTTCGACGAGCCGCGACTTCGGCACGCCATAGGGAATCTCGGTGACGACCACGGCCCAGGTGCCGCGGCCGGTATCCTCCTTGTGCCAGCGGGCGCGCACGCGGAAGGCGCCACGACCGGTGCGATAGGCCTCGGCGATCACCGCCTTGGTGTCGACGATGATGCCGCCGGTGGGAAAGTCCGGCCCCGGCACGAATTGCAGCAGCTCTTGCGAGGTGGCCTTGCGGTGCTTGATCAGATGCAGCGCCGCATCGCACAGCTCCGCCGCGTTGTGCGGCGGGATCGACGTCGCCATGCCGACGGCGATGCCCTGCGAGCCGTTGGCGAGAAGGTTGGGGAAGGCGGCGGGAACGACGACCGGCTCCTCGGTGGTGCCGTCGTAATTGGGCCGGAAGTCGACCGCGTCCTCGTCGATGCCTTCGAGCAGCAGGCGCGCCACATCTGTCATGCGCGCTTCGGTGTAGCGGTAGGCCGCGGCGCCGTCGCCGTCGATATTGCCGAAATTGCCCTGCCCGTCGATCAGCGGATAGCGCGAGGCGAAGTCCTGGGCGAGGCGAACGAGCGCGTCATAGATCGCCTGGTCGCCGTGCGGGTGGAACGAGCCCATGACGTCGCCGACGACCTTGGCGGATTTCTTGAACGGCGCGTTCGGGCCGAGGCGCAGCAGATACATGCCGTAGAGGATGCGCCGGTGCACGGGCTTGAGCCCGTCGCGCGCATCGGGCAGCGCGCGGTGCATGATGGTCGAGAGCGCGTAGGCGAGATAGCGCTCCTCGAGCGCGTCTTTCAGGTTGATGCTCTCGACGCCCTCGCCGGAGGGCGGGTTGACCGGCTTACCCATGGATGGAGGTCCCTAACGCGAATCGCTTCGGCGTGGTCTGAAGCTGGAACATATCAGAAACAAAGCTAAACGTCCTCCCGGAGCGCGACTGCGACGAAACGCGCGCGTTCCTCGGGTAGCCCGAGGCCGCGGGGCTCGAACACGTGCACCCGAAGGAAGTGCCCGGTCAAGGCGAAGCCAGCTCCGATCTCGCCGGCGCCGGGATGCGTATCCACAGGATCGCCGCGCAGGAAGCCGGGCAGCGACAGCAGCTTCGCCCGGTACGGCTCGCCGGCCTCGGCGCTGACGGCCCGCCCGCTCTTCGGCGAGACGTAGATCAGGTCGCTGTCCCGGCCGGTCGCCGCGCAGCTCGCGAGGTCGAGGCCGAAGCCGAGCTCGGCGAGGACCGCCAGCTCGAAGCGCACGAACAGCGCCGGCGCCACGGCCGGCTCGTCGAGATGCTCGGCAACCACCATGGCGCTCTCGTAAAGCGCACGATGCGGGTCGCGCTCGGGCAGCAGGCGCAGCAGCGCCGCCATCGTGCCAAGGCCGTAAAGCGCCAGCGGCGAGCCCATGAAGCGGGCGGCGCGCAGGACATCGGCTTCCACCGTGTAGATGCCGAGATGCTCGTCGAGCCGCGCGCGCCAGCTCGCGTGCACGCTGTTGCCGGCCTGCAGGATGGGCCGCAGCCGGTGCGAGCGGCCGCCATGCACGAGGCCGAGATGGCGGCCATGCGCGCGCGTCATCAATTCGAGAATGACGCCGGACTCGCCGTGCTTGCGCAAGCCGAGCACCAGACCCTCATCGGACCACTGCATCCACGGACGTTTAGAGCATGATCGGGCGGACTGGCCACCACCTCGCCGGCGAATGCGGGCCGAATTCTCCACAGCAGGATCGCCTCGATCCTGCTCGAGCCCGATCGTGCCGCATGATCTCATCGGGCGAAGAGTGCCTCCGGACCAAGTCCGGGGCAGGCTTTCGCCGGATCATGCTCCGGCGGACCTTCTTTGATCCTGGCGCGTTGAGAAGCGCCACCTCTTTCCAGGCCGCGACCTTTCCCATGAACATCGAAATGAACCCGTCCGAGCTCAAGGGGGAACCCGTCGAGGCGCCGGCCCCGCGCCGCTCGCGTATCCGCGAAGGGCTGCCCTACCCGCTCGGCGCAACCTGGGACGGGCTCGGGGTGAACTTCGCCCTGTTCTCCGCCAATGCCACGCGCGTCGAGCTGTGCCTGTTCGACGAGGGCGGCGAGCGCGAGCTGGAGCGCATCGACCTGCCGGAATACACCGACGAAGTCTGGCACGGCTACCTGCCCGACGCCCGCGCCGGCACCACCTACGGCTACCGCGTGCACGGCCCCTACGAGCCGGCGGCCGGGCACCGCTTCAATCCCAACAAGCTGCTGCTCGATCCCTATGCCAGGCAGATCGTCGGCGAGCTCGCCTGGAACCCGGCCCTGTTCGGCTACCAGATGGAGTCCGGCGATGACATGACGTTCGACGAGCGCGACAGCGCGCCGTTCATGATCAAGGCGCGCGTGATCGATCCGGCCTTCACCTGGGGCCGCGACCAGCGCCCGAACACGGTGTGGGAGAAGACCGTCCTCTACGAGACGCATGTGCGCGGCTTCACCATGCGTCACCCCCTCGTGCCCGAGCCCGTGCGCGGCACCTATGCGGGTCTCACAACGAAGGAAGTGGTCGATTACATCGCCTCGCTCGGAGTGACCGCCGTCGAGCTGCTGCCGATCCATTCCTTCGTCGACGACAGCTACCTGACCGACAAGGGCCTGAGGAACTACTGGGGCTACAACAGCCTCGCCTTCTTTGCGCCGGCCCGCCGCTATGCCGCCAACCAGCTGTCCGCCGTCGCCGAGTTCAAGGAGATGGTGGCGCACCTGCATGCCGCCGGGCTCGAGGTGATCCTCGACGTCGTTTACAATCACACCGCCGAAGGCAACGAGCTCGGGCCGACGCTGTCCTACAAGGGCATCGACAACGCCTCCTATTACCGGCTGGCGCCGGAACGGCGCTACTACATCAACGACACCGGCACCGGGAACACCGTCAACCTGAGCAACTCGCGGGTGCTCCAGATGGTGACCGACAGCCTGCGCTACTGGGCGCAGGAGATGCGCGTCGACGGCTTCCGTTTCGACCTGGCCACCATCCTCGGGCGCGAGCCGCACGGTTTCGACGAGGACGGCCGTTTTCTCGATGCGTGCCGGCAGGACCCCGTGCTGAGCCAGGTCAAGCTGATCGCCGAGCCATGGGATTGCGGGCCGGGCGGCTACCAGGTCGGCCGCTTCTCGCCGGGCTGGGCCGAGTGGAACGACCGCTTCAGGGACACCGTGCGCGCCTACTGGAAGGGCGACGAGGGTCAGCTCGCCGAACTCGCCGCACGCCTGACCGCTTCGGCCGACTTCTTCAACAAGCGCGGCCGCAAGCCGTGGGCGTCGGTCAACTTCATCACCGCCCATGACGGCTTCACGCTCAACGATCTCGTCTCGTACAACGACAAGCACAACGAGGCCAACGGCGAGGATAACCGCGACGGTCACTCGCATAACCTGTCCTACAATCACGGCGCCGAGGGCCCGACGGACGATCCCGAGATCCGCGCGGTCCGCTTCCGGCAGATGCGCAACCTGCTGGCAACGCTGCTTCTGGCGCGCGGCACGCCGATGCTGCTGGCCGGCGACGAATTCGCGCGCACGCAGAACGGCAACAACAACGCCTACGCGCAGGACAACGAGATCTCCTGGCTCGACTGGGACGGCATCGGCGACGATGCACAGGCGCTCACCCGGTTCGTGCGCAAGCTGCTGACCATCCGCGCCGCCTTGCCGATGCTGCGCCGCGGCCGCTTTCTCACCGGCACCTACGACGAGGAGCTCGGCGTCAAGGACGTCACCTGGCTGACGCCGGGCGGCGACGAGATGACGCCCGAGCATTGGAGCGACGCGCACGCGCGCTGCATGGGCGTGCTGTTCGACGGGCGCGCCCAGGAGACCGGGATCCGCCGTCTCGGAACGGACGCGACGCTGCTGCTCGTGCTCAACGCGCATCACGACGTGGTTGTGTTCAAGCTGCCCGAGGCCGTCGGCGGCACCCAGTGGATGCGCCTGATCGACACCCACAACGACCAGACCGATCCGATCGCGTTCGCCTTCGGGCACGACTACGAGGTAACCGGACGCTCGCTGCTGCTGTTCATCCTGCAGCCGACGGCGGACGGCACGCACGTCGCCGCCGAGCGCTCATTCCGGCATGTCCTCGAAGCGGTCCAGTCGGCAAGCACGGAACAAGCATAAGCCGGCGCAGGAGCAGCGGCCGCACGCCATCTGCGGGCTTGCGGTGAACCTTCAGGCGATGATGGCGTCAGCCTCGATCTCAACGAGCCAGGCGGGATCGATCAGCCCGGCCACCTGGACGAAGGTCGAGGCGGGGCGGATCGCACCGAAGAATTCGCCGTGGGCGCGCGCCGCCTTGCGCCAGCGCGTCATGTCCGTGAGCATCACGCGCGTCCGCGTCACGTGCGCGAGGCTGCCGCCCGCCTCGACGACGGCGCGCTCGATGATCTCGAGGCAGCGCCTGGTCTGCCCGTAGACGTCGCCCGGCGCCGCGGTGCCGCCGTCCGGGGCAATCGGCGCCGTGCCGGCGACGAAGATGTGGGGCCCGACCCTCACGGCGCGCGAAAAACCGATTTCCGGCTCATAGGGCGAACCCGAGCTGACCAGATGCCGGTCCATGTCCGACCTCCCGGGCGGGATGGTTGACGCCGAAACCATGCCGCCATCCTGTTTGCCGTTCCGCAGAGTTCCTTTCGGCGAAGCGACCCCACCACGGATGACGCCCGGATCGGCTTCGCCGGCTCACCCTCTCGGAAACTCGAGCCCCATCTCGCGGTAGCGCTCCGGGTCGTCTTCCCAGTTCTCGCGCACTTTCACGAACAGGAACAGATGCACCGGCGCCTCGGCGATGTCGGCGATCTCCCGGCGTGCCGCCTGGCCGATCGCCTTGATGGTCTGACCGCCCTTGCCGAGCACGATCTTGCGCTGGCTGTCGCGCTCGACAAAGATCGTCTGCTCGATGCGCACCGAGCCGTCCGGCCGCTCCTGCCACTGGTCAGTCTCGACGGTCGACTGGTACGGCAACTCCTCGTGCAGGCGCTCGAAGATCTTCTCGCGTGTGATCTCGGCGGCGAGCAGGCGCAGGGGCGCGTCGGAGATCTGGTCTTCCGGGTACAGCCACGGCCCTTCGGGCATCATGGCCGCCAGCTGCGCCTTGAGCTCGCGCAATCCATCGCCGGTCAGCGCCGAGATCATGAAGGTGTGCGCGAAGGGCAGGCGTGCGTTGAGATCGGCCGCGAGCGCCAGCAGCTTCGGGCGCTCGATCAGATCGATCTTGTTGAGGATCAGGATTCGCGCCTGCCTGAGCTCCGCCAGCTTGGCGAGAATGGCCTCCGCCTCCTCGTCGATACCTTTGCGCGCGTCGATCAGCAGGGCGACCACGTCGGCGTCCCCTGCCCCGCCCCAGGCCGAGGTCACCATGGCGCGGTCGAGCCGGCGCTTCGGCCTGAAAATGCCGGGGGTGTCGACGAACACGATCTGCGCCGGGCCTTCGATGACGATGCCGCGCACGATGGCGCGCGTCGTCTGCACCTTGCGCGACACGATCGAGACCTTGGAGCCGACCAGCGCGTTGAGCAGCGTCGACTTGCCGGCGTTGGGGGCGCCGATCAGGGCCGTGAAGCCGGCGCGCGTCGCCGTCGGATGGTCAGACATGCTCCGCCTCCGCCCAGGCGCGCTCGCGCCGCAGGAGGTTGAGGGCCGCATCCTGCTCCGCCGCGCGCTTGGTGGCGCCCGATCCGGCGGCGCGTTCGAGACTGCCGACATGGGCCTCGACCTGGAAGCGGGGTGCGTGGTCAGGGCCGGTCTGTTCGATCACCTGGTAGGTGGGCGCCGGCAGGCCCTGGCCTTGCGCCCATTCCTGCAGCGCCGTCTTGGGGTCGCGCAACGGCCGCCGGGGCGCGCTCAGCTGCTCGCCGAAGGCCTGTTCGACGAGCACCCTGGCGGCCTCGTAGCCGCCGTCGAGAAAGACGGCGCCGATGATCGATTCGCAGACATCGGCCAGGATGGCCCGGTTGCTGCGGCCGCCCGACCGCACCTCGCCGGCGCCGAGCCTGAGATAGGGACCGAGGTCCCAGGCGAGCGCCACGTCGGCGCAGGTTTCGCGGCGGACGAGCTCGGACAGGCGGCGCGACAGCTCGCCTTCGCTGGCATGGGAAAAGCTGGCGAACAGCATCTCGGCGATGACGAGGCCGAGCACGCGGTCGCCCAGGAATTCGAGCCGCTGGTAATTCTTCGTGCGCCCGGCTTCGCCGCCGGCGGCGCTGACATGCGTCAGCGCACAGGTCAGGAGCTGATGGTCCTTGAATGAGTAGCCGAGGCGCTCTTCAAGCGGGGTGAGATCAACCTTGCGGCGGGCCATCCGGCAACGCTAGCGGATCGGGTTGAACATGCGGCTCCAGCGCACTGTCCAGGGCCACTCCCAGACCTGCCAGGCGGACGCGTTCTCGTCGATCGAGAAGAAGATGATCTCGGCACGGCCGACGAGGTTCTCATAAGGCACGAATCCAACCCCCGACTCGTCGCGCGAGTCGGTCGAGTTGTCGCGATTGTCGCCCATCATGAAATAGTGGCCGGGCGGCACCGTATAGACGCCGGTGTTGTCCCAGTAACCGCGGTCGCCGTCCTTCTCGATGATCAGGTGCTCGGTACCCTCCGGCAGGGTTTCCTTGAATTGCGGCACCGGCACCATCCGTCCGAAAGCGTCCTGCGTCTGATAATCCTCGACGCGCTCGCGCTTCACCGCGCGGCCGTTGATCTGCAGGATGCCGCCGACGACCTGGATGCGGTCGCCGGGCAGGCCGATCACGCGCTTGATGTAATCGGTGGAATTGTCCTTGGGCAGCTTGAAGACGACGATGTCGCCGCGCTTCGGCTCCGAGCCCCAGAGGCGGCCGGAGAAGAAGGGCGGGCTGAACGGCATCGAATGCTTCGAATAGCCGTAAGAGTATTTCGAGACGAACAGGTAGTCGCCGATCAGCAGCGTCGGGATCAGCGAGCCCGACGGGATGTTGAACGGCTGGAACAGCAGGGTCCGCACGACGACGGCAATCAGAAGCGCCTGGATGATGACCTTGATGGTTTCCCAGAGGCCATGCTCCTCCTTCTTGATCTTCTGCTCCACGCGGGCCTGATCCATGTCTCGAGAATCCCTTTGCCGGCGCATGAGCTCCAGGCAGCGCGCCGCGTCTAAACCAATGTGTGGGCCTCGGCAATGCGACGCCCGATCACCTTTTGAACAGTCACATTCGCTGTGCCTCGATCACCACGAAGGCCTGCGCGACCGGCGGGTCGTCGGTGAGCGAGACGTGGACGATGGCCCTGTGGCCCCGCGGAACCATGTCCTCGAGCCTCTCGCGCGCGCCGCCCGTCAGACGCATGGTGGGACGCCCCGTCGGAAGGTTGACGACTTCCATGTCGCGCCAGAACACGCCGCCGCTCATGCCGGTGCCGAGCGCCTTGGCGCACGCCTCCTTGGCGGCGAAGCGGCGGGCGTAAGAGGCGGCGCGGGCGGCGCGGCGGTCGCTGCGCGCGCGCTCGCCCGGCGTGAAGATGCGGTGCGTGAAGCGCTCGCCGAAGCGCGCGAGCGAACGCTCGATGCGGCGGATATCGCACAGGTCGGAGCCGATCCCGAGGATCATGCAGGGACCCGTGCGCGGCCCGCGTCGATCGCCGCGCGCATGGTGCGGATGGCCTCGGCAAGGCCGCTGAAGACCGCCTCGCCGATGAGGTGATGGCCGATATTCAGCTCGACGATCTGCGGGATCGCGGCAACCTCGCCGACATTGTCGAAGTCGAGGCCGTGGCCGGCGTGGATCTCGAGGCCGAGCCCGCTGCCGTGCGCGGCGGCGCGGCGCAGCCGCTCCAGCTCGTAGGCGACGCGCGCGTCCTCACCGGAGACGACCGCCTCGCTGTAGGCGCCGGTATGGAGCTCGACGACGGGGGCCTCCAGGGATCGTGCCGCCTCCATCGTCTCGATCGTCGGCTCGACGAACAGCGACACGCGGATTCCAGCCTCCCTGAGTTCGTGGACGACCGGCAGGAGATGGGAATGCTCACCGATAATGTCGAGGCCGCCCTCGGTCGTGCGCTCGGTGCGCTTTTCCGGGACCAGGCAGGCGGCATGGGGCCGGACGCGGCCGGCGATCGCCACCATCTCGCGCGTGGCCGCCATCTCGAAATTGAGCGGCGTCATGATCTCGCGCTTGAGCCGCTCGATGTCGTCGTCGCGGATATGCCGCCGATCCTCGCGCAGGTGGGCCGTGATCCCGTCGGCCCCGGCAAGGGTGGCCAGATGCGCCGCCCGGACCGGGTCGGGATGCTCGCCGCCGCGGGCATTGCGGATGGTCGCCACGTGGTCGATGTTCACGCCGAGACGCAGATACGGGACTTTCATCGCAGTTTTCCGGGCCGGCGGCCCTGTATCAGGGACCCCGGATGCACGGCTCCCATGGCATGCGAAGCGGCAGGCGTCGAGAACGTTCTTACCAGACTGGTTACCTGCCTGACCTCGGCCGGACCGGCAGCTGACCCGCCCGCGTCCCTCCGGCGCCACTTGCCTTTGGGCTCCGAAGCCCTTATGTCGCCCACTTCGCGTTCGCTCCGGCCGGGGGCTGAACGGACGGCGCTCGCCCGCAAGGCCTGAAGCGCAGGGTCCTCGGACCCGTCGTCCCGCGTCTCCGCCTTCGAACAACCGCTCGGGCCTGTAGGCTCGAAGGGCTTGGCGCCGATCGAAACGCGGAAACGGCTCCCACACTGGACCAGTGCGACGAGCTTCAACTCACTCGTGAGAAGGGCCCATCATGGCTTTATACGAACACGTGTTCCTGGCTCGCCAGGACGTCACGCCGGCGCAGGTCGAGGGGTTTGTCGACCAGTTCAAGGGCGTGATCGAGCAGAATGGCGGCCAGGTCGAAAAGACCGAGATGTGGGGCGTCAAGTCCCTCGCCTACCGCATCAAGAAGAACCGCAAGGCGCATTTCACCATGTTCAGTCTCAATGCCCCGCCTGCCGCGGTGGCCGAGATGGAGCGGCAGATGCGCATCAACGAAGACATCCTGCGCTTCATGACCATCCGGGTCGACGCCTTCGAGGAAGGCCCGTCGGTGATGATGCAGAAGCGTGAGCGCGACGAGCGCAAGGACCGCGAGCGGCGCCGCCGCGACGAAGACGGCGGACCTGAAGGCGAAGCCGGCGGCGAGGAGGCCTGAACATGGCATTTGAAGGTGGCGCGCGTCGCCCGTTTTTCCGTCGGCGGAAGACCTGCCCGTTCTCCGGCGCCAATGCGCCGAAGATCGACTACAAGGACACCAAGCTCCTGTCGCGCTACATCTCGGAGCGCGGCAAGATCGTTCCGAGCCGCATCACGGCCGTCTCGGCCAAGAAGCAGCGCGAGCTCGCCCAGGCGATCAAGCGCGCCCGCTTCCTGGGGCTGCTGCCCTACGTGATCCGGTAAGGGGCACCTGCCCCTCACCCGGCCGGCGACTTGCGTCGCCGGCTCGACCTCTCCCGCACGCGGGAGAGGTAATAGCTTCGAAATCGCTGGGGCGGACGGTGATCCGCCCCTAACCCTGCGAAAGGCAGCGGGACAGCGTCATGGTCAACCTTCTCGTCGGGATTCTCGCCGGCCTGGTCGCTGCGCTGCTCGCCTCGACGGTGACGGCGGGCCCGCCCCTGGGCGTGCTGGCCTATCTGACCCCGCTTCCGATCCTGATCGGCGCGCTCGGCTGGAACCACCGTTCCGGCCTGACCGCGGCCGCGACCGGCGCCCTGGCGCTGGGGGCGGTCTTCGCGCCGGAGGCCGGCGTGGCGTTCCTGGTTGGGGCAGGGATCGTGTGGTGGCTTGCCTACCTGACGCTCCTCGGACGCCCAGATCCCGACGGCTCGCTCGAGTGGTATCCCCTGGGGCGGCTTCTGCTCTGGATCGCCGCCTGCTCGGTCCTGCTTACCCTGGTCACGCCGATGATCCGGGGCGTGTGGGACTACGAAACCTACCACGCCGCCGCCAAGACAGCAGCCGAAGCCTCGCTGCGCTTCTACCTGCGGACGCCGGCCTCCGTGCCGCTGCCGCCTGTGCTGGGAGGCGTCCCGAGCGAGCGGCTGATCGAGGCGATGGCCGGCGCCCTTCCCTTCGTCGCGTCGGCATTCTCCACCCTGGTGTTCACGCTCAATCTGTGGCTGGCGGCCAAGACCGTGGCGATCTCCGGCCGGCTGCCGCGGCCCTGGCCAGCCATCGCACGGACGAGGATGCCGCAATCGGCCCTGCTGGCGATGGCGGCCGCCGTTGCCGCCGCGTTCCTGGCCGGCTTCGTCGGGATGGTCGCGCTCGCCGTCGCCGGAGCGCTGGCCATGGCCTTCGCCCTGCTCGGCCTGGCTCTGCTGCACGACGTGTCGCAGGGCCGCCCCGGCCGCGCCGGCCTGCTCGTCGGCGCCTACCTCCTCGTGGCGCTGCTCAGCCACGCCCTCCTGCCCCTGCTGGCGCTGGCCGGCATGGCCGACACGGCCGTCGACCTGCGGAGGCGCTTTGCGCCCGGCGGGTCCGGGCCTCGATCTTCAACCTGATGCAGTCATCAACCCAAAGGAGACAATGATGGAAGTGATCCTGCTGGAACGCGTCGCCAAGCTCGGACAGATGGGCGACACGGTGCGCGTGCGCGACGGCTTCGCGCGCAATTTCCTGCTGCCGCGCGGCAAGGCCCTGCGCGCCACCAAGACCAACAAGGAGCGTTTCGAGACGCAGCGCGCCCAGCTCGAGGCCCGCAACCTCGAGCGCCGCTCGGAGGCCGAGGCGGTCGCGGGCAAGCTCGACGGGCAGAGCTTCACGATCATCCGCCAGGCCGGCGAGACCGGCGTGCTTTACGGCTCCGTGTCGACCCGCGACCTCGCCGAAGCCCTGACGCGCGGGGGGTTCAGCCTCGGCCGCGAGCAGATCGTTCTCAATGCGCCGATCAAGGCGCTCGGCCTGCATACGGTGCCGGTGGCGCTGCATCCCGAGGTCGAGGTGCGGGTGACGATCAACGTGGCGCGCAGCCCCGAAGAAGCCGAACGTCAGGCGCGCGGCGAGACCGTCACAACGCGCGAGGAGACCAATCTCGACGATCTCGGACTCGAGGTGGGCGCCGCGCTGGCCGAGGCCGGACCGACGGAAGCTTGATAAGAGTTCCTGTTTTGTTCTAATATGGGCGCTCCCGATGCGAATCGGGGGTGCCTTTCCTTTCCGGCGTCGAGTCCGCAATTCCCTGTCAAGGCCGGTGTGACACACGAGCGGGAGCAGTGTGCGAATCGGGGACAGCGGCGCGCCGGCGGTAGCCTTGCGGCGCCGCTGCACTAGTCTCGCACATCCTCCAACCGGAATTCGAGATGGCCCCTGCCAACGCCCTCATTGCTCGCCTCGAGACGCATACGCCGGACTACCGGGTCGCGCCCAACAACATCGATGCGGAACAGGCGCTGCTCGGGGCCATCCTCGTCAACAACGACGCCTTTTACCGGATCTCGGATTTCCTCGAGCCGGCGCATTTCTTCGAGGACCTGCACCGGCGCATCTTCGAGGTGGCGAGCAGCCTGATCAAGGCCGGCAAGGTCGCGACGCCGATCACTCTCAAGACCTTCCTCGGCGATCAGGACCTCGGCGGCGTCACCGTCTCGCAATATCTGGCGCGCCTCGCCGCCGAGGCCACCACGGTGATCAACGCCGAGGCTTACGGCCGCACGATCTACGACCTCGCCATCCGGCGCAGCCTGATCGGCATCGGCGAGGACATGGTCAACGTCGCCTACGACGCGCCGGTCGAGATGTCGCCGCGCGACCAGATCGAGGATACGGAGCGGCGCCTCTACGAACTCGCCGAAAAGGGCAGATATGACGGCGGCTTCCAGCGCTTCTCCGAGGCGCTGACGACGGCCATCGACATGGCGGCCGCCGCCTACAAGCGCGACGGCGGCCTGTCGGGCATCTCGACCGGGCTTCGCGATCTCGACCACAATATGGGCGGCCTGCAGCGCTCCGACCTGATCGTCCTCGCCGGCCGTCCCGCCATGGGCAAGACGGCGCTGGCCACCAATATCGCCTTCAACATCGCCAGGGCCTATCAGGGCGAGAAGCAGCCGGACGGCACCATCAAGGCCGTCAACGGCGGCGTCGTCGGCTTGTTCTCCCTGGAAATGTCGGCCGAACAGCTCGCCACGCGCATCATCGCCGAGCAATCCGGCGTGTCGTCCTTCAAGATCCGCCGCGGCAACATCAGCGAAGGCGATTTCTACAAGATCACGGAAGCCGCGCGCGAGATGCAGGCGATCCCGTTCAATATCGACCAGACCGGCGGCATCTCGATCGCCCAGCTCGCCGCGCGCGCCCGCCGGCTCAAGCGCCAGCGCGGGCTCGACCTGCTGGTGGTCGACTACATCCAGCTGCTCTCGGGCAGCGCCAAGAAGGGCGATAACCGCGTCCAGGAGATCACCGAGATCACGACCGGCCTCAAGGCGCTCGCCAAGGAGCTCGACGTGCCCATCCTGGCGCTGTCGCAGCTGTCGCGTCAGGTCGAAGCGCGCGACGACAAGCGTCCGCAACTGTCCGACCTGCGCGAGTCGGGCTCGATCGAGCAGGACGCGGACGTGGTGATGTTCGTCTACCGCGACGAATACTATCTCAAGGCCAAGGAGCCGAAAGCGGGCACCGAAGAACACTTCAAGTGGCAGGACGAGATGGGGCGCGTGCACGGCAAGGCCGAGGTGATCATCGCCAAGCAGCGCCATGGCCCCACCGGGACGGTGCAGCTCGCCTTCCAGGCCGATGTGACGCGCTTTACCGACCTCGCGGACGAGGACAAGCTTCCGGAACGGATCGGCGATTGAGCGAGCCTTTGCAGCAGCACAGGAAGAACGACGTCGGGACCGGGCCGTCGGCGCGCGACGCAGGCGGCGTGCTGACCGTCGATCTCGGCGCGCTGGCCGCCAACTGGCGGCTGCTCCGGGACCAGGCACAGGGCGCCGAATGCGCGGCCGTGATCAAGGCCGACGCCTACGGCATCGGCACCGAGCCTGCCGCCCGCGCCCTGAACCGCGCCGGCTGCACAACTTTCTTCGTCGCCCAATTGTCGGAAGCCGCGCGCACACGCGCCGCCTGCCGGCAGGCGACGATCTACGTCCTCAACGGGCTGCCGCCCGGAAGCGCCGCGAGCTATGCCGCCCTCCGCGTCCGCCCGGTGCTCGGCTCCCGCGAAGAGATCGAGGAATGGGCGGCGCTCTGCCGCACGGCCGGAGAGGCGCTGCCGGCCGCCATCCATGTCGATACGGGCATGAACCGGCTCGGCCTGCGCCTGCAGGAGGCATTGGCCTTCAAGGACGATCCGCTGCTGCGCGACTTCGAACTGGCGCTCGTGATGAGCCATTTCGTCAGCTCCGAAGTCCCGAACGATCCCCTCAACGGCCACCAGATGGCTGCGTTCAAGGCGGTGCGGGCGGCGTTTCTCCCGGTCGCCGCGTCGCTGTGCAACTCGTCGGGAATCTTCCTGCCGCAACGGCCGCATTTCAGCCTCGTGCGGCCGGGCTATGCGCTCTACGGCGGCAACCCGAAGCCGGGCCTGCCGAACCCGATGCACAGCGTGGTGCGTCTGGAAGCGCGCGTGATCCAGCTGCGCGAGGTGCCGCCGGGCGAGACCGTCGGCTACAACGGCCTATGGACGGCGAACCGGAACCGGCGGCTCGCCACGCTGTCGGTCGGCTATGCCGACGGCTATCCACGCGCCGCCAGCGCCACGGACGCCAAGGCGCAGGCCGGCGTCGCCGCGGGCGTCGCGCTCGTGGCCGGGTGGCGCTGCCCGTTCGCGGGCCGCGTCTCGATGGACCTTCTCTCGGTCGACGTGACGGGCGTGCCCATCGACGCGGTCAAGCGCGGCGACCTCGTCACCCTGATCGGCGACGAGCTGACGATCGACGACGTCGGCGCGCGCGCCGGCACCATCGGCTACGAAATCCTGACCGGCCTCGGGCCGCGCTACGCGCGCGCCTATGTGGGCGGCGAGGCCTGACGCGGCGACCTGACATGGCAAAACGCACCCTCACCTTCGCCTGCCAGAGCTGCGGCGCCGTCTACAACCGCTGGAAAGGCAAATGCGAGGCCTGCAGCGGCTGGAACACGATCGTCGAGGAAACCGGGGCGACGCATCCGATGGTCGGCCCGGTGGCGACGCGGCCGTCGCGCGCCAAGGGCCGCATCTTTCCGCTCGAGGGCCTTGCCGGCGAGACCCACGACGCGCCGCGCACCTCCTCGGGCATCGCCGACCTCGACCGCGTCACCGGCGGCGGCTTCGTGCGCGGATCGGTGATCCTGATCGGCGGGGATCCCGGCATCGGCAAGTCGACGCTGCTGATCCAGGCCTCCGCCGCCCTGGCCGCCCGCGGTCACCGCGTGGCGTATATCTCGGGCGAGGAGGCAGTCGCGCAGGTGCGGCTGCGGGCCGAGCGCCTCGGCCTTGCCCAGGCGCCGGTCGAGCTGGCCGCCGAGACCAACGTCGAGGACATCATCGCCACTTTGTCGCAGGGGAAGCCCCCTGCCCTCGCGGTGATCGACTC
>DATBIR010000178.1:0-35581 GCA_036556825.1 Beijerinckiaceae bacterium | reverse complement strand
CTTCAGCCGCAGCCAGCGCGACAAGATCGACCTTCGCACCATCGACGCCGACACGGACGGCACCGCTGGCAACCAGGCCTTCAGGTTCATCGGCGGCGCCGCATTCTCTGGCGTGGACGGTCAGCTGCGATTCAGCGGCGGCCTGCTGCAGGGCGACACCAACGGCGACCGGGTTGCCGATTTCGAGGTGAGGATCGTCGGCGCGCTGGTGGCCGGCGACGTCCTCCTATAGGGCCGGAACGGCTGTCCCGATCCGCTCGAGGAAAGCCATCGCGGCCGCGGGCGCGCGCACCTTCGCGCCGGCGATGAAGTAGACGAAGCAGTCGCGCTTCCGTCGCGCGCCGGTGTCGAGGGGCGGACCGATGCGCGCCAGATCGTCGGGCTCGCCGCCTTCGCTCCACGTCGCAAAACGCTGCGCCCACTCTGCCAGGGCGGCGGGCGAATAGCCGGTCGGCTCGTCCTCGGCGCAGCGCTGCAGGCGCGCATAGACGAAATCGCCGGTCACGTCGGGGATGGCCGGAAACTCGTCGGCATCGGCGTAGACGACCGGCACGTCGTGGCGGCGCAGAAGGGTGATGAATTCGGGCACGGCAAAACTCTTGTGGCGGACCTCGACGACATGGCGGATGGCGTGGCCGTCCATGGCGTGCGGCAACTGCTCGAGGAACGCGCCGAAATCCTGCGCGTCGAATTTCTTCGTCGGCGCGAACTGCCATAAAATCGGGCCGAGCTTGTCGCCGAGCTCGGTCAGTCCGCTTTCCATGAAGCGGGTAATCGACGGGCCGGCCTCGGCGAGCTGCGAGCGGTTGGTGACATAGCGCGAGCCTTTCAGCGAGAACACGAAACCGTCCGGCGTCTCGCTCGCCCATTTGCGGTAGCTGGCGGGGCTCTGCGTGCGGTAAAAGGTGCCGTTGATCTCGATCGAGGTGAGCTGGCGGCTGGCGTAGCTCAGCTCCTGTGTCTGCGGCAGCTTGGGGGGATAAAATGCCCCCCGCCAGGGCTCATAGGTCCAGCCGCCCACGCCGACGCGGATCATACGCAACTCCACTCCACAATTCGTCCGGCGAGCGAGCCTATTCGGCGGCGATCTGCGCCGCCGGCGCGTCGACCCTGGTCACCGTGACCTCGACGCTCATGCCCTGATAATCGCCTTGCCCGCCCTCGAAGCTACCCGAAATCGGCGAAGCCTGCGAGGGGTCGCGGGTCACGGCGACGCGCAGCAGCGCCGCGCCGCCGATGATCGCGTTGGTCGGGTCGTATTCGACCCAGCCCGCGCCCGGCAGGTAGATCTCGCACCAGGCATGCGTGGCTCCGGCCCCGCGCGTCCCGTCGTCGCCGCCGGTGTCGAGCTTCGGATCATAGAGATAGCCGGTCACGAAGCGCGCGCCGAAGCCGAGGCTGCGCGCCGCCTCGATCATCAGGAAGGCGAAGTCGCGGCACGTGCCGCTGCCGCGTTCGAGCGTCTCGATCGGCGTCTGCGTCCCTTCCTCGTTGCGCGGCTCGTAGGCGAGCTGCTCCTTGATGCTGCCGTTGATGTCGGCGAGCAGGGCCAGACTGTCGGTCTGCTTCTCCTTGACGAAGCCCCGCGCCCAGCCGTCGATCACGCCGCCAGGGTCGGGGGTATGGCGCTCGAGCAACCGGCCGAGATCGGTGCGATCCTCGCTCGAATAGACAAACGGATAGGTCGACGCATCGTCTTCCAGTTCGAAGACGGGCTGGTCGAGCGCGTAGCGCTCGAGATGCAGCACGCTTTCGATGCGCAGCTCGGAGCCCTCCGCGGTGAAATTGGCGATGGCGACCGAGTTGCCGAAGACGTCGTGCAGCCAGCGCATCTGCGCCGGCGGCGACAGGGTCAGCTCGGTCCGGACCAGCCGCAGGTCATGGCTGTCGCGCGGGCGCAGCATCAGGCGATGCGGCCCGAAGGTCACCGGGCGGGCATAGCGATAGACGGTGGAATGGCGGACGATCAGCTGGGTCATGACGGAACTGGAGTGTCTGCCGCGGGCAATTACGGGAGGGTAGGCGGCCGGGGGCCGAGATGGAACCGTCTGGCACGGCGGATGTTCCCCCGGACGCCTCCGATCCGGCCCTGGACGGGCGCCAGCTTGCCCTTTTTCCAACACGGTTCGCGTGTTAACCCCTGTCCACCGGCAGATTCTTGGGCCTCTGCCGGCCGGGCGATTTGAATGATCTCACGTTTTCTGCTGGTCTCGGTGCTCGCCGGCGCGACCTTCGCGGCCGGTGACGCGGCCGCCGACAAGATCAAGAACCCGACTGCGATCTTCGCCGGTCTCGACAAGATCACCGGGCGTATCATCTCCTTCGAGGTGGCGGTCGACGAGACCGTGCAGTTCGGGGCCCTGCAGCTGACGGCGCGCACCTGCTACACGCGGCCGCCAACGGAAAATCCCAACACGACCGGCTTCATAGAAGTCGACGAGGTTACGCTCGACAACAAATACCGGCGCATCTTCTCGGGCTGGATGTTCGCCGCCAGCCCGGGCCTGCACGGCATCGAGCACGCGATCTATGACGTCTGGCTGACCGACTGCAAAGGCGGCACCGAGGTGATCGTCGAGGCCAAGGAGCAGGAGGACGTGCCGGTCGCGGGCCAGCAGCGCTCGCGCCGGCAGCAGCAGGCGCAGCCCCGTCAGGGGACGCCGCCCCAGCAGCAGGCCGGCGTGTCACCGTCCGGCCGGCTCGACGTGGCCCCCCCGCGCGGCGTGCCCGTGCAGCCGCAGCAGCAGCCGACGCGCCGCTTCTACCCGACCAACCAGCCGGCAAACCCGGTCGGCGGCTTCTTCGACAGCCTGTTCGGCGGCCGCCGCTAGCTTTCTCCGCAATTTCATCATCGCCTGCATGGCCGGAGCAAGCTTCGCCGTGCCCAATCAGACCGGCTTGTCCTCCAGCACGCGTACGATCTCGCCGCCGGGCACGGCGCGGTCGCGCGGCCACGCCGACCAGTCCGCCGGCGTCTCGATGGCGTCGCGCAGCATGCGCTTGTAGACGCGGCGCGGCACCTCGACGGCGCCGAACTGGACGAGATGGTCGGTGACGAACTGCGTGTCGAGAAGCGTGAAGCCGCCACGGCGCAGGCGCGCCACGAGATGGGCCAGCGCCACCTTCGAGGCGTCGCGCACGCGGTGGAACATGCTCTCGCCGAAAAACGCCGCCCCGAGGCTGACCCCGTAAAGGCCGCCCACCAGGAACCCGTCCTCGTAGACTTCGACCGTGTGGCAATGTCCCAGGTCGAACAATTCGCCGTAGAGGCGGCGGATGCGCGCGTTGATCCAGGTCTTGTCGCGATCGCGGCCGGGCTCGGCGCAGCCGGCGATCACGGCGTCGAAATCCTGATCGACGCGGACCTCGAAGGTCTCGGCCCGCAAGGTGCGGGCCAGGCGCCGGGGCAGATGGAAGGAGTCCAGCGGAATCACGCCGCGCTCCTGCGGCTCGACCCAGAACAGGCTGGGATCGTCCGCGTCTTCCGCCATCGGGAAGATGCCGGCGGCATAGGCCTTCAGCAGGATGTCGGGCGTGATCTCGAGTCGTCCGCCGCCGTGCATCGCCGTCCGTCCACTCCGTCGTGTGCGCCCGTCACGCCTTGCTCTCCGCTGCGCACGAGCAAGCGCGGGAGGCATCACGATTCGGGGCGCCCCGGGGCCGGTCTACCGAAGCCAGAGCCTGCCCGAGCCCGGCCAATATAATGCGCCGGCTGGAAAATCCGACGAAAGATTACGGCTCCTCGATGCCGCCGGTCTTCAGGAAGCCCTCGAGCCAGTGGATATCGTAGAGCCCGTTCTGCATATCCGGGTTGCGCACGAGGGTTCGGAACAGGGGGAGGGTGGTCTCGATGCCGTCGACCACGAACTCGTCGAGCGCGCGGCGCAGGCGCATCAGGCACTCGTTGCGGGTGCGGCCGTGCACGATCAGCTTGCCGACCAGGGAGTCGTAGTAAGGCGGGATCCGGTAGCCCTGATAGACCGCTGAATCGACGCGCACCCCGAGCCCGCCGGGCGGATGAAAATAGGTGATCAGGCCGGGCGAGGGACGGAAGGTCGTCGGGTGCTCCGCGTTGACGCGGCATTCGATGGCGTGGCCCTCGATCTTCACCTCGTCCTGCGTGACCGACAGGGGCGCGCCGGCGGCGACCCGGATCTGCTCGTTCACGAGGTCGATGCCGGTGATCATTTCGGTGACCGGGTGCTCGACCTGGATGCGCGTGTTCATTTCGATGAAATAGAACTCGCCGTTCTCGTAGAGGAACTCCACCGTTCCCGCGCCCGCATAGCCGAGCTGCTGCATCGCCGTCGCGACGATGCCGCCGATGCGCTGGCGCTCCGCTGCATTGAGGGCAGGGGAGGGGCCTTCCTCCCAGACCTTCTGGTGGCGACGCTGCAACGAGCAGTCGCGCTCGCCGAGATGGATCGCGTGACCCTGCCCGTCCCCGAGCACCTGGATCTCGATATGGCGCGGCTTCTCGAGGTATTTCTCGATGTACACCGCATCGTCGCCGAATGCCGCGAGCGCTTCCGTGCGCGCCGTGGCGAGGGCGTGGGCGAGATCCTCCTCGCCGCGCGCCACCTTCATGCCGCGCCCGCCGCCACCCGCGGCCGCCTTGATCAGCACGGGATAGCCGATCTGGCCGGCGATGCGCTTGGCCTCGGCCTCCTCGGTGACGGCGCCTTCCGAGCCAGGCACGCACGGGATGCCGAGGCGCTTCGCCGTGCGCTTGGCCTCGATCTTGTCGCCCATGATGCGGATGTGCTCGGCCTTGGGCCCGATGAAGGTGATGTGGTGCCCGGCCAGCACCTCGGCGAAGCGCGCGTTCTCGGACAGAAAGCCGTAGCCGGGATGGACCGCATCGGCGCCGGTGATCTCGCAGGCGGCGATCAGGGCGGGGATGTTGAGATAGCTGTCGCGCGCCGTCGGCGGACCGATGCAGACGCTCTCGTCGGCGAGGCGCACATGCATGGCGTCGGCGTCGGCGGTCGAATGCACGGCCACGGTCGCAATGCCGAGTTCCTTGCACGCGCGCAGGATGCGCAAGGCGATCTCGCCACGGTTGGCAATCAGGATCTTGTCGAACATCACGCGCGGAGCCTACTCGATCACGAGCAGCGGCTCGCCGTATTCGACCGGCTGCCCATCCTCGACAAAGATCGCCGTCACCGTGCCGGCGCGGGGGGCGACAATGTCGTTGAACGTCTTCATCGCCTCGATCAACAGCAGCTTGTCGCCGACCTCGACCCGCGACCCGATCTCGATGAACGGCTTGGCGTCGGGGGCCGGCTTGCGGTAGGCGGTGCCGACCATCGGCGAGGTCACAGACCCCGGATGCGGGCCCGCGGCCTTCGCTGCCGGACCCACGTCCAATGTCGACGCTGCGGCAGCCGGAATGGCCAGGGCAGGAGCGGCGACGGCGGGCGCCACCGGCACCGTGACGGCCGCGGTGATCGTCCGGGCGACGCGGATGCGCAGATCGCCCTTTTCGACCTCGATCTCACTGAGATCGGTGTTGGCAAGCAGATTCGCCAGCTCGCGCACAAGCTCGGGATCGAAGGGGCTGCTTGCCTTGGCCATCGGTGAGAACCCTTGAAAGGACCAGATCAGTTCGTCGGCCCGGCGCGGTCGGGACGGACCGCCATATGCGCCGAGAGCGCAGGGGAATCGCGCCGTCTTAGCCAAAAGGCGATGGGAGTCAAAGGGGAGCGCGGGATTGTTCCCCCGAAACCAAGGGCTGGCAAGGCCGTTGTCCATGCCCGCCCTGTCGAAAGCCTGCAAGCTTGACCTCCAGACCGCGCAAAACGACGCCGGCCCGCACGCGGCGCGCCCCATCGCGCGCGGCCCGCGTCAGGGTGCCTGCGCGCCTGGGCGCCCTCGCCGTGCACCTGCTGCGGCTGGCCGAAGCAGCTGGCGTGCGCGGCGTCGTCCACGTGGCCGCGAGCGAACGCCGGGCGGAGGCGCTGGGCCGCGTCTTGCGTGACTTCGCGCCACATGTGGGCGTCATCATGTTCCCTCCCTGGGATTGCCTGCCCTACGATCGCGCGCCGCCGTCGCGCGATGTGATGGGCCGCCGTGTCGTGGCGCTTCATGCGCTCGCGCAGGGCCCGCGGCCGCGCATCGTGATCGCGACGCCCGACGCCCTGATCCAGCGCGTGCCCGCGCGGCAACGCTGTGCGATCGCGCCGCGCACCCTGAGGGCAGGAGACACGTTTTGCATCGACGCTCTCCGAACGCATCTGCAGCAGGCCGGCTACGAGCTCGACGGACGTGTCGACGAGCCGGGAGAGGCAGCCCTGCGCGGGCAGGTGATCGACCTGTTCCCCCCGGGCGCGGCGGCTCCCGTCCGCATCGAGCATGACGACGGCATCGTCCTGACCTTGCGCCGCTTCGACCCGGTCTCGCAGCTCACGACCGATCCGATCGAGAGCGTGCTGCTTTATCCGGCGGTGGAATATCCTCGTGCCGACCCGGCCGTGGGCGAAGGGCGGCCTGGCGCCGGATGGTTCCCGGAAGACGCTGCGCGGCTGGAAACGCTGTTCGACTACCTGCCGGACGCGACGATCGTGCTCGAAGCCAATGCCGAGGAGCGTCGGCGGGCGGTCCTCGAGCAGATCGCCGACGCCTATCGTGGGCGCGCCATGACCCGGGCCGAGGGCGGTGCCAGCCATGCTTTTCCCGACCGCGACCGCTTCTACCTCAGCGATCCGGAATGGAACGAGCGGCTGAGCGGCCGCCGACTCGTGCAGATCGAGGAATCCGACCCGGACGGGCAGGATGGCCTCGTTCCCCCGTTCGCCGTCGAGCCGGAGCCCGAACGCGCATTTGCCCGCTTCGTGAGGGGCGAGCTCGAGGCGAAGCTGCGTGTGGTCCTGGCCGCGCCGACCGCAAAGGCCCTTCGCCCGCTCCTGCGCCACGCGGCCAAAGTCTCGAAGAAAAAGCCGATCCACGCGCCGGACTGGAATGCCGTGCTTGCGACGGAGCCCGGAAGCCTGGTGTCGCTCGCGGCCGATCTCGACGGCGGTTTCGTCGATGACGAGGCGGGCGTCGCCGTGGTCACGGCGGCCGACCTGTTCGGCAGTCGCGCTCAGGCGGGCACCAGTGGTGACCGCCCTGCCATGCCCCTTGCGCCGGGCGAAGGCGAATTTCGCATCGGCGACGCGGTCATCCACCTCGATCGCGGAATCGGCCTCCTGCGAGGGCTCGAGACCGTCACCGCCGACGCCTCGGCGACGGACATGGTCCGGCTCGAATATGCCGATGACGACAAGCTGATGGCGCCGGTCGACGAACTCGATCGGATCTGGCGCTACGGCGCCGCCGACAAGATCAGCCTCGACCGGCTCGACAGCGAGGTCTGGGACAGGCGTCGCGCCAGGATCGAGAACGAAATTGCCGACACCGCACGTCGCCTCACCGCGCTGACGCGTGAGCGCCAGGCCAGATCCGCGCCGAAGCTCGTCCCTGCCAAACAGGACTACGAGCGCTTCGCCGCGGCCTTTCCCTATGCGGAGACGCCGGACCAGTTGCAGGCGATCGAGGACGTGCTCGGGGACCTCGCGTCCGGCCGCCCGATGGACCGGCTGGTCTGCGGCGACGTCGGGTTCGGCAAGACCGAGGTGGCGCTGCGTGCGGCGGCCGCCGTGGCGCTTGCCGGCAAGCAGGTGGCGATCGTCGCGCCGATGACAGTGCTCGTGCGGCAGCACCTGAACACGTTCCGGCGCCGTTTTTCCGGTTTCGACATCGCGGTTGGGCATCTCTCGCGGCTCGCCAAGCCCGCGGAGGCGGGCACGGTCAAGCAAGGGCTGCGCGATGGCAGCCTGCGGATCGTGGTGGGCACGCATGCATTAGCCGGCAAGGGCATCCGCTTCGCGGACCTGGGCCTCGTGGTGATCGACGAGGAACAGCGCTTCGGCATGGCGCAGAAGGCCAGGCTGCGCGACCTGGCGAAGAACGTCCATGTGCTGACGCTGACGGCGACGCCGATCCCGCGCACGTTGCAGGCGGCCATGCTCGGGATGCAGGAGCTCAGCATCATCGCCACGCCGCCCGCGCAGCGGCGACCCATCCGGACCTTCCTCGCACCGTTCGACGAGGTGACCGTGCGTCAGGCGCTGTTGCGGGAGCGCGGACGCGGCGGCCAGAGCTTCGTCGTGTGCCCGCGTATCGAAGACATAGCGCCGATGGCGCGGCGCCTCGCGCAGATCGCGCCGGAGCTCACGGTGCTCGTGGCGCACGGCAAGATGGCAGCCGACAGCATCGACGAGACGATGGTCCGCTTCGCCGACGGCGAAGGGGACGTGCTGCTCGCCACGAACATCATTGAAAGCGGTCTCGACGTGCCTTGCGCCAACACCATGCTGATCTGGCGCGCCGACCGCTTCGGCCTCGCCCAGCTGCATCAGCTGCGCGGCCGCGTCGGGCGCAGCCGCGTGCGTGGCGTCGCCTACCTGCTGACCGACCCCGCTGCGAAAATCGGCGCGGCGACGCGCAAGCGTCTGCAGACTCTCACGGCGATGGAGCGCCTCGGCGCCGGCTTCGCGATCAGCGCGCGCGATCTCGACGCGCGCGGCGCCGGCGACCTGTTCGGCGAGGAGCAGGCGGGCCACGTGAAGCTGATCGGCATGGGCCTCTATCGCCATCTGCTCGACCGGGCGCTGCAGGAAGCGCGCGGCATGCCACTGCCGGACGAGTGGTCGCCGCAGTTGAATGTCGGCCTGACCGGGCGCATCCCCGAGAGCTACGTTGCGGAGCAGGAGGCCCGCATCAACCTCCATGCACGCATCGCGAAGCTCGCCAGCGACAGTGAGCTCGACCTGCTGCTTGAGGAGATCGAGGACCGTTTCGGCACGCTCCCGGACGAGGTACGACAGCTATTCACGCTGACGCGGCTCAGACATGCCTGCCGCAACCTCGGCATCGCCCGCGTCGATGCAGGGCCGCAGGCGATCGCGTTCACGTTCCGCGACCGGCGGCGTGCCACGCCGGCGCTGCAGCGGCTGATCAAGGCCGCCAAAGGCAATCTTGCGTGGAGCGGCGAGCGGCTCGTCTACAGACGGCGGACGCGCAGCCCGGCCGAACGAGCGCGTGTGGTCATGCGGCTCATGGAAAAGTTCGCGGCAGCGCTCCGGCGTGACGGGCGCGCGGCCTGACCGGCGTCGTCAGGCCTGCTGCAAGCCCAGTTGCAGATCGCTAAGACGCGCGATCACCGGTTTCGGCAGACGCCGCGCGCGGGCAATCGCGACCGCATCGCGTCCGCGCGGGTCCGCGATCGACGGATCGGCGCCGGCCGCGATGAGAAGATCGAGCGTCTTGAGCCGCCGCAGGCGCGCCGCATAGAAAATCGGCGTCTCGCCATGGGCGACGAGATCGAGGCGCGGCTTCGCCGCGAGCAGCTCGCGGGCCATATCCGCATCGTCGGGCCACACCGCGGCCCACAGCGAATAGCTGGGATCGGCGCCGTGCCGCAGGAGCGCACGCACGAGCGGCAGGTTGCGGCCGCGGGCGACGGCGTACCAAAGCGGCGTTGCACGGAAGTCGCCCTCGTCCTCGTCCATCGGCACGGCAGCTTCCAACGGTGCGCCGGCATCGAGCAGCGCGCTGGCCGTGTTCACGCCATGCGGCTCGCCGAGATTGTCGCGCGTTGCCGACACGGCGCAGGCGACATGCAGCGCCATGCGTCCTCTCGGATCGGCCGCGGTTGCAAGCTGGGGCGCCGCCGCGAGCAGCGCCCTGACGCTTGCGACATCCCAGCGTTTCGCGGCTTCGAAAAGCGCCGTTCTGGAGGGCCTTGCCATGACAGGCAAGGATCATAGCAGAACCGCAAGACTCGGCGAGTCGGCGCTGCCCGGACTGCCCGACGAGAATGCGAACGGGCGACGCGTCAGCACACGGCCTTGCCGCACTGGCGCGTACTGGTCACGACCTTGCGGATCGGCTCGAGGCCGACTGCGCCGGCGATGATCTCCTCGCCGATGACGAAGGCGGGCGTGCCCGTGAGTCCGAGCCTGTCGCCGAGCATCAGGTTCTCCTGGATTGCGGCACGGGGCTCCTCGCTGTCCAGATCCTTCTGCAGACGCGCCATGTCCAGGCCCATCTCCTTGGCCACCGCCTGCGCGCGCTCGCCGTTCACGCGGCCGCGCGTCTCCATGAGCTTGATGTGATAGTCGAACAGCTTGTCGCCCTTGAGCTGCTGCTTGGCCGCGAGGGCCACGCGGCTTGCCTCCACCGAGTCCGGCCCAAGCACGGGGAAATCCTTGAGCACGACACGCAGCTTGGGATCGGCCTTGAGGAGCGCGCGAAGGTCGGTGAGTGCGCGCTTGCAGTAGCCGCAATTGTAATCGAAGAACTCGACCAGCGTGACGTCCCCGGAGACATTGCCGACGATGTTGCCGCGCGGCGAATTCAGAAGCGTCGCACGCTCGCTTTGCAAGGCGGCCTTCTGCGCCGTCTTCTGGGCCTCCTGCTGGCGCCGCTCGAGCTCGATGATGGCATCCTGGATCAGCTCGGGATTTTTGAGAAGGTATTCCTTGATCACCTGCTCGACGGCTTCCCGTTGCGCCTTGTCGAGCGCGCCGGACTGCGCAGAGGCTGGGGGTGTCACGAAGGCAAGGAGGGCCGACAAGGCGGCCGTTGCCACCGCGATAGGTCGTAACGAAAACATCGAACGGTCCTTCCAGTCCGGCCCGCTCAATTGGAGCCTGGCGGACGATAGTTAAAGATATCTTCTGCCTTGAGCCAGCCGGGCGAGCCTTTCGGCAGCTTCTCCATGGCGCGGCTCGCCTGCGTCTGCGCGTGCTTCAGGTCGCCGCCGTTGAAGAATGCCTGAGCGGATGCAAGTTCCGCCATCCCGATATTGCCCTTGCGGCCATATGCCGTCGCAAGATGCTGATAGGCTTCTCCGGATTCCGGCTCGCGCGTGGTCGCGTTCGACAGCTCTCTGATCGCCTGATCGAGCAACCGCGGATCGCCGGTCGCGACCAGCGCGTGGCCGAGCATGGCGCGGATCGGCACGGCGGCGGGAGCGAGGGCGACCGCGCGCCGCAGCGGCTCGAGGGATTCCCGCGCACGCCCGCTTTCGAGAAGGGCCTGGCCTTTCAGCTCCCAGAAATAGGCGTTGTTCGGCTGCTCGCGCAGCAGCCCGTCCATCAGCGCGAGCGACTCGGACAGGCGACCGCCCTTGTAGGCGAGGACCGCCCGGGCGTAGCGCGCCGGCGCGGACGTGTTGCTCATCGGGTAGCGGCGCAGGACGGTCCCGGGCCGCTCGGTGAAGCCGAACAGCTTGGCGCGCATCAGGTCATGGCGCGCCTGCAAGGCCGCGGCGTCCTTCTTGCTGAAATGCGGGCTTTGCTTGGCGAGATTTTCGAGTTGCGCAATGCGCTCGTTCGGGAGGGGATGGCTCAACAGATACGGGTCGAGCGCGGTTGAGCGGAAGAATCCGGTATCCGCGAACTTGCGAAATGTCTTGATCATGCCGGCGGGCGACTGGCCGGTCGCGCTCAGGTATCGTAGCGCCGCCTGATCGGCCGCCTGCTCCTCCGAGCGCTGGTAGGCGAGCAGGTTGCGCATCACGAGTTCCTGGCTGCCCGCAATCGTGCCCATGCCGGCGGCGCCGGTGCTGCCGACGCGGCCCCCGGACTGCGTGGCGCCGGCGACGGCGCCGACACTCGCCAGCATGCCGATCACCGAGAGGATCCTGGCGTTGGCAAGCTGCTGACGCAGCCGAGCCAGATGCCCACCCTGGATATGGCCCGTCTCGTGCGCGAGAACGCCGATCACTTCGTTCGGCGTGTCGGCGTCCATTAGAGCGCCGACATTGATGAAGATCTTTTGGCCGTTGGCGACGAAGGCGTTGAAGGTGCGCTCGTTGACGAGAAAGATCTTGGTGGCGTTGGCGTTGATGCCCGCCGCCCGGAAGATCGGCAGCGTATAGTCGCGCAGAAGCTGCTCGGTTTCCGCATCGCGCACGAGGCTGGGCTTGCGGGCCGGCGTCTGGCCGGCGGCCGGACCGAGGGCGGTCGCCGCAGCTGCTATCAACGCCGCCAGCCTGCGCCATGCGGGGCGCGACGGAAGCCGGGCGAGCTGTGCGAATCGGGGCCGGAACATCATCTTGGGGTGACCTACGAAGGGCGGTTGAACGGGTCAATCGCGGCAGGCGGCGGTTGAGCATCGCATGGCGAGCGGCTAGGGCATCCTGATGAAAACGACCGCCGACCTGAGCCTTCCCAGGCTCGCCCGCCGGACCGAGGGGGTGGCCCCCTTTCTCGCCATGGATGTTTTGGCGGCCGCCGCGGCAAAAGAAAGGCGAGGGGACAGCGTCATCCATATGGAGGTGGGGCAGCCCTCGGCGCCGGCGCCGCGGGCGGCGCGCGAGGCGGCGAAGGCTGCCCTCGAGAACGGCCGCATCGGCTATACCGAGGCGCTTGGCATCGGCGCATTGCGCGAACGCATCGCACGCCATTATCGCGAGAGCTACGGCCTGGCGCTCGCGCCCGAGCGCGTCGTCGTGACGACCGGATCGTCGGCGGGCTTCGTCCTGACGTTCCTGTCCCTGTTCGACCCTGGCCAGCGCGTCGCCATTACCGCGCCCGGCTACCCCGCCTACCGCAACATTCTCGAAGCGACGGGGCTTACGCCGGCGACGATGGCATTGCGCAGGGCGGACGGCTGGATGATGACCGCGGATGCGGTGGCGCGGATGCATGCCGACAGCCGGCTACACGGCGTCCTCGCCATGAGCCCGGCCAATCCGTCCGGCACCATGATCAAGCAGGCGGCCTTGCGCGAGCTCGGCGAGACCTGCCGCGCCCTTGGCCTGTGGTTCATCTCGGACGAAATCTACCACGGCCTCACCTATGGCGAACCCGCCGCCACGGCACTCGCCTTCGACGACGATGCCATCGTCATCAACAGCTTCTCGAAATACTACTGCATGACGGGGTGGCGCATCGGCTGGGTTGTGGTGCCCGAGCGCGTCGTGCGCCCGCTCGAGCGGCTCGCCCAGAACCTCTACATTTCGCCGCCCTATCTGTCGCAAGTGGCGGCATTGGCGGCGTTCGACGCCACGGAGGAGCTGGAGGCGGTCAAGTCGGGCTACGCCCGCAACCGCGCCATGCTGCTGAACGAACTGCCGAGCCTCGGCATCACCGACATGCACCCGGTCGACGGCGCCTTCTACATCTATGCCGACGTGGCGCGCTTCACCAACGACGCCGTCGCCTTCTGCAGACGCATGCTCGACGAAGCGGGCGTCGCGGCAACGCCCGGCGTGGATTTCGATCCGATCGAGGGGACGCATCACCTGCGCCTGTCGTTCGCGGGCTCCGAAAACGACTGTCGCGAGGCGATCCGGCGCCTCGCGACATGGCTGCGATGAGTCCCTCTCCGGCAAGCCGGAGAGAAGACGCGGGGAGCGGCCGCTATTGCCCGCTGATGACCGTCTTGGCGCGCGACCACCAGCCGGCCCGCTTCGGCCGATCGGGATCGGGCGGGGTCAGAACGACGGCGACCGGCTCAGGCTGCGACTCCGCCGGCGAGACTTCGGGCTGCGGCGCTGCCTCGACCGGCGGCTCGCCGTTAAAGGCGCTGGACTGCGCATAAACCGGCGCGGAAGGCTCCTCGACGTGAATCTCGCTCGGCATTGCCGCGCCGCCAAAGCCCTCCCGGCCAAGGCGTTCCTGGCCAAGGCTTTCCCGGCCAAGGCTTTCCGGACCAACGCTTTCCCGGCCAAGGCTTTCCTGACCAAGGCTTTCCTGACCAAGGCTTTCCTGACCAAGGCTTTCCTGACCAAGGCTTTCCTGACGGCGTGCCTGCCTCGCCTCGTGGCCGGCCGGCTCGGATGCGGCGGTCGCCGCATCGCGCTCGTCGCGCCGCTTGTCGCGGCCCCGACCGCGACGTTCCCAACGCCGCCCGCGCCGCCGTTGCTCGCCATCGGATTCACCTTCAGCAAGCGAAGGTTCAGCCTGCTCGGAATCCGCGTGGCCGGCCTCCGCCTGATCGGCATCGTCCGCCTGATCGGCATCCGTCTCTGCGCTCTCGTCGAAGTCCTCCTCGGTTTCGACATCCGCATCGCCCGCCGCATGTCCTTCGCGCAGCTCGCCACCGCGGCCACGCCGTCGCCGGCGACGGCGCCGGCGACGTCCGCCTTCGCCATTCGTCTCGGCAGGCTCCTGGCGTTCCTCACGAGGCGCTGCCTCGACCGCCTCGACCTCGGCTTCGGCGACTTCGTCGTCGATCGGGATGGCGTCGATCTGAACGCCCGTGGCCACGCCCTTATGCTCGATCCGGGCCGCCGGCTCGCCGCGCTCCACGGCGAAGACGGTCGTTCCGGACAGCGAGTCGTCCGCCATGATGGCGATCTCCACCCCGAACCTCGCCTCGAGCTCGTGCAGGTGCACGCGCTTCTGGTTGAGGATGTAGAACGCGACCTCGGCGCGCGTGCGCACGATCAGGTTGTTGGCCGCATTCCGGATCAGCGTCTCTTCGAGGGAGCGCAGGATATGAAGTGCGATGGACGGCGTGGCGCGCACTGACCCGGTGCCGGCGCAGTGTGGGCACGGCAGCGACGAGCTTTCCAGCACGCCGGTGCGAATACGCTGGCGCGACATCTCCATCAGGCCGAACGGCGAGATGCGGCCCACCTGGATGCGAGCCCGGTCGTTCTTGAGGCAATCCTTGAGCTTCTTCTCGACCGCGCGATTGTTGCGCTTCTCCTCCATGTCGATGAAGTCGATCACGATCAGCCCGGCCAGGTCGCGCAGCCGCAGCTGGCGGGCGATTTCCTCCGCGGCTTCGAGATTGGTCTTGAGCGCAGTATCCTCGATGCTGTGCTCGCGGGTGGCGCGGCCCGAGTTGACGTCGATCGAGACGAGGGCCTCGGTCGGATTGATGACCAGGTAGCCGCCGGACTTGAGCTGCACCTGGTTTGAGAACATCGCGTCGAGTTGGGCCTCGATTCCGTATTTGGCAAAAAGCGGCTGCTGCTCCTTGTAGAGCTTTACGGTCTTGGCATGGCTCGGCATGAGCATGCGCATGAAGTCCTTGGCCTCGCGGTAGCCCTCGTCGCCGGCGACCAGAACCTCATCGATGTCCTTGTTGTAGAGGTCGCGGATGGCGCGCTTGATCAGCGAGCCTTCCTCGTAGACGAGCGCCGGGGCGGATGACTTCAGCGTCAGCTCGCGTACGCTCTCCCACAGGCGCATCAGATATTCGAAATCGCGCTTGATCTCGGCCTTGGTGCGGGACGCGCCGGCCGTGCGCAGAATGATGCCCATTCCCTCCGGAACCTCGAGTTCCTGCGCCACTTCCTTGAGGCGCTTGCGGTCCTCGGCATTCGTGATCTTGCGCGAGATGCCGCCGCCCCGTGCGGTGTTCGGCATCAGCACGGAGTAGCGGCCCGCCAGCGACAGATAGGTGGTCATGGCGGCGCCCTTGTTGCCGCGCTCCTCCTTGACCACCTGCACAAGCAGGATCTGGCGCCGCTTGATGACTTCCTGGATCTTGTAGTGGCGGCGGTGCGGGCGATGGCGGCGATCCGGCACCTCCTCGAGGGCATCGGCGCCGCCGACATCCTCGACGATATCCTCCTCGCCGTTGCCCTCGCCGTTCTCGGCCCCCTCGCCGTGGTGATCGCCGGCTTCCCCGGGCTCGGCTGAGCTCGGCGCTCTTGCCGGCTCCCCCCCGTCCGTCAGCTGGCCATTTTCCGCGACGAAGCCGGCCTCATCGGCCGAAGCTCCAACTGCTTCGCGCTCGTCCGCCGGGGGGGGCTCATCAGCCGACTGGCCCGGTTCGGGCGGGATTGCCTCGACCGAATCGGCCGGCGCTGCCGCGGGTTCCGGTTGGTCGGCGGCTGCCTCACCGGCCTCGCTCGCTACGGTGTCGCCGCTGGCGCGCGCCTTTGCAGCCCTGCGATGCCGGCGGCGGTCGTTGCGTTCCTCGTCACGCTCGGCGTCACGCTCATGGCGCGCTTCCTCTTCGAGAAGCGCCTGCCGGTCGGCAACCGGGATCTGGTAGTAGTCGGGATGAATTTCGCTGAAGGCGAGGAAGCCGTGGCGGTTGCCGCCATAGTCGACGAAGGCCGCCTGGAGCGACGGCTCTACGCGTGTGACCTTGGCGAGATAGATATTTCCGCGCAGCTGCCTCCTGTTCGCGGATTCGAAGTCGAACTCCTCGACCTTCTGACCGCGGACCACGACCACCCGCGTTTCCTCGGGGTGGGAGGCGTCGATAAGCATCTTGTTGGCCATAACGAACTCTCGGCATGGCGATCGACGTCGAGATTAGGCGCAGGCGCGGCCAAGCGGCCGGTTAATACGCTACAGCTTTGGCCTAGCCGCATCGGCGCGGAAATCATCGTTGATCGCTGGTGCGCGCCGGACGGGGGCGCGCCGTTGATGGAAATGGGCTGCGGGTTCACCAAGGGGGCGGAGCCGCCGTGGAGCGATGCGGCCGAAGCCGCCCGCGTCGCATGCGCAGTGGGGGAAGCGGAAGCTAATCCCGTCCTTGCGCCCATGAATCTGCAACCCTCGAAAAGCGATGAGCCGATTAAACGGCCACCGGAGAGCGGCGCCAGCGCCGCTCGGAAGAATCGCCGGTCGACAGATTTCAACGAAACCGGCGTTCCCGCGGTCTTAAGCTCAACGGCCGCGGGTTCGCCGCATCTCGGCGATGCCGGACGGGATCAGGTTCATTACAGTTGGAGGGGCCCGTTTGGCAAGATATGTCCATGACCCTGTTGCGGACAAGACACACAGGAGGTTGGGGAGAAGCCCCCGCTTGAGGCTTCCTTAACCACGTTGCCGTAAGTGTTTTCCCCAGGGTGCGTCGGGCCCGTGGTGTTATGTTCCCAGTGCGATTCCTGTGCGTCTGCGTAAGCATTCTGTATCTGGCGGGGTCGGCGCCGAGCCGGGCCTCCACCGCCAATCCGCCCCCTGCCGCCGACGCTGCGGCGGCCGTGGCCATCGCGGCCGATATCACGAACGATGAGCGGAAGACCCAGCTGCGCGTGACCCTGTCCCGGCCGGTCACGGCTCGCGCCTTTCTGATGGAGCGGCCGGACCGGGTCATCATCGACCTGCCCGATGTGAATTTCCAGCTCCCTCCGGAGACCGGCCGGAAGCGGTCCGGCCTGATCTCCTCCTTCCGCTACGGCGTGTTCGCTCCGGGCCGCTCGCGCATGGTCCTCGACCTTGCGCAGCCGGCCGTGGTGGCGCAGCTCGACGTTGCGAGCGACGCCGACGGCGCCGCCCAGCTGGTGCTCGAGCTGGTCCGGGCGGACCGCCAGGGCTTCCGCACCGCTGTGGAGGCCGCAGAGCCTGAACCGGAAACCACCGGTTCCGTCGCCGTGCGCCCGCAGAGCCGGGCCGACCAGCGGCCGGTGATCGCCATCGATCCCGGGCATGGCGGCGTCGACCCGGGGGCCATCGCGACCACGGGCGCCTATGAAAAAGACGTCGTCTTCGGCTTTGCCGATCGTCTGCGGCGCCGGCTCGAGGCGTCCGGGCGCTACCGCGTGGTGCTGACCCGCGATGGTGACATTTTCGTCCCGCTCGACGAGCGGGTCCGGCTCGCCCGGGCGGCGAAGGCCGACCTCTTCATCTCCATCCACGCCGATTCGATCTCGGCGGCGCCCCATGTCCGCGGCCTCACCGTGTACACGGGCTCGGAGCAGGCGTCCGACAAGGAATCGCAGCGTCTGGCGGAAAGGGAGAACACGGCCGACGCGGCTGGCGGCCTGCATCGCGACGACAGCCGCGGCGAGGTCGCCGATATTCTCCAGGATCTCATCCTGCGCGAGACGCGCAGCTTCTCGCAGCGCTTCGCGCGCAGGCTGGTCGGAACGGTTGACCCCGTGATGGCCTTGAGCAAGAAACCCCAGCGGCAGGCGGCCTTCCGGGTCCTGCGCGCCCCGGACATTCCCTCCGTCCTCGTCGAGCTCGGCTATCTGTCGAGCAAGAAGGACATCGATCTGCTGCTGTCGGACAGCTGGCGTGACCGCTCGACGGCGGCGATTGCGGTGGCGATCGACCGTTTTTTCGCGACACGTCTGGCCGTTCAGGGTCCCGCCCCAGTTTCACCATAGATAACGTGTCATTGCGGTGGCGTGGGGAGCCGATTCCGCCTATACGTCAAGGGTAGAGAAGCCGGGGCGGGCCGGGATCGCGCCAATGGGCAAATCGCCTTGTCAGGCAAGGCAAGATAAACGGATCAGCGCACATGCGTTTCGTCCTTCGGTTCTTTGGCTTCCTGTTCAGCGTGGGCGCCATCGTCTTCCTGATTGGGGCCGCCGTGGCGGCGTATTTCTATTGGCAGTATTCCCAGGACCTGCCGGATCACGCGGCGCTCGCCAATTACGAGCCTCCGGTGATGACGCGCGTGCACGCTTCCGACGGAAGCCTGCTCGCCGAATACGCGCGCGAGAAGCGCCTCTACATCCCCATCCAGGCGGTGCCGAAGCAGGTCATCGGCGCATTCCTCTCGGCTGAGGACAAGAACTTCTACAAGCATAATGGCGTCGATCCGGAAGGCATCGTGCGCGCCGTGATCACGAATGCCAAGACCGGCAAGAAGCAAGGCGCCTCGACCATCACCCAGCAGGTGGCGAAGAACTTCTTCCTGAGCAACGAGCAGACGCTCGACCGCAAGATCCGGGAGGCGCTGACGGCTTTCCGCATCGAGGCGACCTTCTCGAAGGACCGCATCCTCGAGCTCTACCTCAACCAGATCTTCCTTGGCGCTCCCTCGCCGGGACTCGGCGCCTACGGCATTGCCGCGGCGGCGCTCCAGTATTTCGGCAAGTCGGTCCACGAGCTCAACATCCAGGAAGCAGCCTACATGGCGGCCCTGCCGAAGGCGCCCAACAACTATCATCCGTTCCGCAAGACCAAGGAGGCGCTCGAGCGGCGCAACCAGATCATCGATCTGATGGCGGAGAACAAATACATCACCCGCGCCGAGGCCGATGAGGCCAAGACCCAGCCGCTCGGCGTGAATCCCCGTGTCATTTCGCCGAACACGATTGCCTCGGGGTTCTTCGCCGAGGAAGTGCGGCGCGAAATCGCCGAGCGTTACGGCGAGAAGAAACTCTATGAAGGCGGCCTGTCTGTCCGCACGACGCTCGATCCGAAGCTGCAGGCCATGGCCCGCAAGGCTCTCGTCGATGGTCTCGTCCGCTACGACGAGGCGCGCGGCTGGCGCGGCGCGCAGCAGAAGATCGACCTGGCGGGACGCGAATGGGGCCTCGCCATCGCCGAGGTGCCGGCCCTCGGCGACGTGCAGCCCTGGCGCCTCGCGGTCGTTCTCGAAGTCGCCGGCGGACAGGCGCGCATCGGCGTGCAGCCGAAGAAGGAAGCCTCCGGCCAGGTCGGACGCGAGCGCGAACTGGGCACGCTCACGGCCGACGGTGTGAAATGGACCCGCCGCAACGTGCAGCAGGTCGTCTCGACGGGCGACGTGATTTATGTCGAGCCCCTCGATGGCAAGCCCGGACAGTTTCGTCTGCGCCAGATCCCCGAAGTGTCCGGCGCCTTCGTGGCGATGGATCCCTATACCGGCCGCGTTCACGCCATGGTGGGAGGATTCTCGTTCGACCAGAGCGAGTTCAACCGCGCCACGCAGGCGCTGCGGCAGCCCGGCTCGTCGTTCAAGCCGTTCGTCTACGCCGCGGCACTCGACAACGGCTACACGCCGTCGTCGATCATCATGGACGCGCCGATCACCATCGACCCCGGCGCCGGTCAGGAGCCATGGTCGCCTTCCAATTATGACGGCAAGCCGACCGGGCCGCGCACGCTGCGCTATGGCATCGAGCAATCGAAGAACCTGATGACCGTGCGTCTCGCCAAGGATCTCGGCATGCCTCTGGTCGCCGAATATTCCCGACGCTTCGGCATCTACGACGACCTGCTGCCCGTGCTGCCGATGGCGCTCGGGGCCGGTGAGACGACCGTGATGCGCATGGCCACGGCCTACGCGATGCTCGCCAATGGCGGCAAGCGCATCCGGCCGACGGTGATCGACCGTATCCAGGACCGGACCGGGCAGACGATCTATCGCCATGACGACCGGCAATGCATCGGCTGCAGCGCCGACAAGTGGTCGGACCAGGACGAGCCGAAGCTGGTTGACAGGCGCGAGCAGGTGCTCGACCCGCTCACTGCGTATCAGGTCGTCTCGATCCTCGAAGGCGCCGTCCAGCGCGGCACCGGCACCGCGCTCAAGGCGGTCGGCAAGCCGATCGCCGGCAAGACCGGCACCACCAACGACGCCAAGGACGTGTGGTTCATCGGCTTCTCGCCGGACCTCGTCGCCGGCGTCTATCTCGGCTTCGACAAGCCGCAATCGCTCGGCGACCGGGCGACCGGCGGTGGCTATTCGGCGCCGATCGTGCGCGATTTCATGATGGCCGCCCTCAAGGACAAGCCGGCGACGCCGTTCCGCGTGCCGCCCGGCATCAAGCTGATCCGCGTGAGCCGGGCCAGCGGCCTGCGCGCCGGCTCGGGGGAGGGCGGCGGCGACACCATCCTCGAGGCGTTCAAGCCGGGCACGGCGCCGCCCGACAGCTACTCGATCGTCGGCGGCTACGGCGAGGGTGGTGCCATCGCGGTCACGCCCGAGGCCCAGCGCTCCGTTGGCGTCGGCACCGGCGGCCTCTACTGACATCTCCAGCTGTTTACAGCGGGCGGGGCGGTTGTTTATGACGCCGCTCCGCTTATCTCATCACGATCATTCCCAGCACCATCATGCGCGCCGAAATCGAATCTCTCACCGAAGCCGCCAAGCAGTCGATCGGACTGCTGAGGAGGCATCTTTGACTGGGACAGAGCCCAGAAACGCCTGGCCGAGCTGAACGCGCAGGCCGAAGACCCTGATCTCTGGAACAATGCCGACGCCGCGCAGAAGATCATGCGCGAGCGTACCGCGCTGGAAGATCAGGTCAGCGGCATCAAACGCCTCGAGCAGGAGCTCGACGACGCGCTCACGCTGATCGAGCTTGGCGAAGCCGAATCCGACGACTCGAGCGTGACCGAGGGCGAGGCGGTGATCCGCTCCGTGCAGACGGAGGCCGCGCGCCGGCAGATCGAGACGCTGCTGTCCGGCGAGGCCGATTCCAACGACACCTATCTCGAGGTGCATTCGGGCGCCGGCGGCACGGAAAGCCAGGACTGGGCGCAGATGCTGATGCGGATGTACATCCGCTGGGCCGAACGGCGCAAACTGAAGGTCGAAGTGCTCGAGATGACCGCCGGCGAAGAGGCCGGCATCAAGGGCGCGACGCTGCAGATCAAGGGCCACAACGCCTACGGCTGGCTCAAGACCGAGTCGGGCGTGCACCGGCTGGTGCGCATCTCGCCGTTCGATTCGAACGCGCGACGGCATACCAGCTTCGCGTCGGTGTGGGTCTATCCGGTAGTCGATGACCGGATCGACATCGAGATCAAAGAATCCGACTGCCGCATCGACACCTTCCGCTCGTCGGGAGCGGGCGGCCAGCACGTCAACACGACGGATTCGGCGGTGCGCATCACGCACAATCCCACCGGCATCGTCGTCGCCTGCCAGCAGGAGCGCTCGCAGCACAAGAACAGGGCGACGGCCTGGAACATGCTGCGCGCCCGCCTTTACGAGCTGGAGCTCAAGAAGCGCGAGGAAAAGGCCAATGCCGTGGCGGCCTCGAAGACCGACATCGGCTGGGGCCACCAGATTCGTTCATATGTGCTGCAGCCCTATCAGCTCGTGAAGGACCTGCGCACGGGCATGCAGTCGACGAGCCCGCAGGACGTGCTCGACGGCGAGCTCGACAGCTTCATGGAAGCGGCCCTTGCGCAGCGCGTCTACGGCGGCGGCGAGGACGTCGAGGATATCGACTGAGCATGATCCGGCGAGGCATGTTCCGGACGTGCTCCGCGACGATGCCGGCTCAGAGCGGGATCGACTGGATCCATAGCGGTCCTGCTTCCTTATCGTGCCGCAGGCCGGGCGGTCAGGGATCGCTTTGCATCACCGCTAGCCGTGAACCGGCCCGCAGGAAGCGTTGCGGATCGACCGGCTCGCCGTCCACCCGGGTTTCGTAATGCAGATGCGCGCCGGTCGAGCGGCCGGTCGAGCCGACGCGGCCGAGCACCGTTGCGCTGTCGACGGTGTCGCCCACTGCGGCCCGGATCGACGACAGATGGGCGTAGCGCGTGATCACGCCGTTGCCGTGATCGACCTCGACCATGTTGCCGTAGCCGCCCGCATATTCGGCGCTCACCACCTGGCCGGTGCCGGCGGCGCGCACGGGCGCGCCGTAATCGGCTCGGAAATCGATGCCGGTATGCATCGCCGGTGCGCGCGTGAACGGGTCGATGCGATAGCCATAGCCGCTGGTCAGATCGATGTCGCCTGGCACCGGGCGGCCGAAGGGCAGGGCAGCCGCGGTGCGGCGCAACAGGCCGAGCTGCGCATGGCTGGCGCGCAGGCGTCGCAGCATGCTGTCGAAGGATCCTGCGCCCGGATCGATCACCAGGGGTACGAACGGGCCGCCGACCCCGCCGCGCGCCGGGTTGTCGAGCACATCGGGGTTGAGCCCCGCCTCGCCGACGGCGTCGCGCAGACCGGACATCTGTGCCTCGGTGGCACGGAGCAGCGCATGCAGCGTCTGCAGTTGCGCGCCTTCGATGGCGTTCAATGAACGCTGGATCTGTGTCAGGCGCTCCGCGGGCAGGACACGGGTCTCGGGTCGTGGCGTGCTTGGCGGTCCCGCCGGGGACTGATCCGATTCGGCGCCGCGCAGGCGGAGGCCGAACGGCTCGGGTGTGGGTTTGCGCCTCGCCTCATCCGTCGCAGCGGCCGCGGCGCGGGGAGGGGCCTGGGCGAGGGGGACGTCGCCCCGGGCCGCGTCGGCACCCGTGCCTGTGGCGGCGATGCCGACTTCATTCGACAGCTTCGCCAGGATGCCTTGACGCGTCTCGAGCTGCGATTGGCGGGCGCTGATCTCCGCAAGCCGGCCTTCGAGCCCGTTCTGCTCGACCAGCCGCTGGCTCGCCGCGCGGTCGAGCTGCGCCCGCAACTCGGCGAGCTTGTGCTCATAGTTCTGCTGCATCTCGCTCTGCCTGGCGATCAGGCGCGTCGCAATGTCGTCCTGAAACAGGAAATACCAGGCGGTCACGGCCGCCCATACGGCCAGGAGCACGAACGCCGCAGCGACGGCGAGCACCGTCTCGCGGCGTGCGGCGAGCTGGCAGAGCCCAGGCTTGAGCAGGCGGGTGATGAGGTGATGGCCACGCATGGGGTCGGCGTCGAATCCGGCCCCGATCAGACTTCATTAGGGTTAATGAAGTCCGAAGCGGACCGGTCCTCAGAGGGCCCTGGCCGCGGCCAGCACCTCCTCGGCGTGGCCAGGCACCTTGACCTTCTGCCAGATGCGGGCGATCCGGCCATCACGGCCGACCAGGATCGTGGTCCGCTCGACCCCCATGTATTTGCGGCCATACATGCTTTTCTGGACCCAGACCCCGTAGGCTTCGAGCACGCCCTTGGCCTCGTCCGAGGCCAGAACCAGGTCCAGCGCGTATTTGGACCTGAACTTGTCGTGGCTCTTCACATTGTCGGGCGAGAGACCCACGATGTCCGTTTCGGCGGCCGCGAAGGCCTGCTTCAAGGCATTGAAATCCTGGGCTTCTTTGGTACAGCCGCTGGTGTCGTCCTTGGGATAGAAGTAGAGGACGACCTTGCGGCCACGGAAGCCGGCAAGGCTCACGTCCTTGCCGCCGACCGCCGGGAGAGTGAATTGGGGCGCCTCATCGCCTTCCTTGAGCGTCATTTTGCCTTCCTTTCGACCGATTGACGGGGCCTTTGCAAATATTGCCGGAGTGTTGGATTGTTTCTCGAGATCGGCTCAACCGGCTAGCCTGTCCGTCTGTCGAGTCGCGCGCCGTCATTGCCGAGAAATGCTGATCTGTTTGAGCCAATGAAACACCTTTTCGGCGCCGTGCCCCGGCCTGCCGCGAGCGGGCACTGGCAACGCCTGCGCGCCCGCTTATCGCAGAGGGCGCGGCAGGAGGCGATTCGCCTGAAGGGGCGCATCACAGATGTTTTGAACACCCTGCCCGCGCCAGCCCAGGCCGGCCGATTGCACAGCTTGTCTGCGCGCTGGTCGCATGGGATTCGACACGCAAGGATACGCCTGCTGAGGCGCATCAGGGGCGGTACCTCCGGCTCACCCAAGTCGGTCCATAGAAAGCAGCCGCAAAGCCTGCGGGCGCGTCTCCTCTGGGGCACCCTTTACGCCAAGATCGGCCTTGTGGTTGTGGGACTGGCCGTCGGAGCCGTTCTCCATGTCAGGTTGAGCGCCGGTCCTCTGAGTCTTCAGGGGCTCGGCAATCGGGTGGCGAGCGCCGTCGCGGCAGAGATCGGCCCCGGCTGGAGCGTCGAGCTCAACGACACCGCGCTCGAGCTCGAGGAGGGCGCGCTCGCGCTCCGCGCATCGGGTCTCGACATCCGCAACCCGGATGGGGTCGTCGTGCTGCGCGCCCCTTATGCAATCGTCGGCGTGGAGTTGTGGTCACTGTTGCGTGCCAACCTGCAGCCCCGCTCGATCGAACTGCGTGACCTGGAACTGCAGGCCTCGCTGAACCGTGACGGTTCCCTCTCGTTCATTGTCGCAGGGGAGGGGCCTGCGCAGCGCACGACGTCACCCGTTGCCGCCGACGATTTCATCGGCGGCGCTCAGTCCAGCCTGTTGGCGACAAGTCCCAACGACTCGTCGCCGCTCTCGACCGCCCTAGGCGGCCTGTTCGAGCTCGTGGTCGATCCCGCCAACGTCGTGGGGGCGCTCGACCGCGCACGCATCACGAATGCCCGACTGACGCTGATCGATGCTCATCAGCGGGAGCGCGTCGCGTTCAGCCGCGTCGATGCGAGCTTCGAACGCACCGGCACGCGCATGCGGCGCTTCGACATGACCCTGAACGGGAGCAACGGCGCGTGGCGCCTCGGCGGCGAAGTCTTTCGCGGCCGCGGCGCCCGCCGCGACGGCACCATCACGCTGGCTGATGTGCCGATCCAGGATCTGATGCTCCTCACGGGGTTGTCCGGTCTTCCCGCCGAGACCAGCCTGAAACTCTCGGGCAACGCCGAGGCGACGATCGTGCACGGCAAGATCGAGCGGCTCGCAACGCGTCTGCAGACCGGCAGCGGCATCATCCAGATCGACGACAAGGACATGCCGCCGATTGCCGTGGATGCGAGCTCCGCCATCGCCTCCTGGGAGGAGGGCCGGCGTACCCTCGTCATCCAGGATCTCGACTATAAAGGCGGCGACACGCGGCTGAAGCTCGGCGGCGAGCTGACCCTGGTCGGGGACTCCGGCTGGCGCATGGCCTTGGCGGGACGTGACGGGCTGATCAGCGGCGCCACCCATCTCGATCCACCGTTCAAGGCCGATGTGATCGAAGCCGACGTGAGCAGCAACGGCAGCCATTTGTCGCTCGATCGGCTGTCGCTCAAGGGCGCGAATTTCTCCGCGCTGGTGAAGGCATCATACGGATCTTCCGCCGATGATGGCTTTCGGGTCGCGGTGGAGGCGAAAGAGATCGATGTGCGAAAAGCGTTGCGGCTTTGGCCCGACGCGGTCGCTGCGCCGGTCAAACGTTTTCTCGTCGACAATCTTCGCGCCGGGTCGGTCGATGACCTGCGCATCGCCGTCGCCATGTCGGCGCGCGAACTCACGGACGCACTCGCCAGCCGCCCGGTTCCCGACAAGGCGGTCGCGGTCGGCTTTGTCATCCGCGACGCGGAGCTGGCGGTTGCCGACGGCCTGCCGCCCGTCTCGCAAGCTTTTGTGGAGGGGAGAGTCACGGGGGCGACCGCCACCGTGCGAGCCCCCCGGGGCCGTGTCCAAATGCCGGACGGCCGGGCTCTTGCGTTCAGTGAGGGCTCGTTCGCCATGTCCGATTTCTGGGCGAGGAATTCCGTCGCTCAGATCGGTTTCCGGCTCCAGGGCGGCGCCGACGCGCTCGGGTCTTTGTTGAGGATGCCGGGGGCGCATGCCATCGCCGCGCTCGATCTCGACCCGGCCGGGATGAAGGGGCGCGCCGACCTGCGCGTGAGCCTGCCGCTGCCGATCCGGGATATCCCCGATTTCGCAGATCTCCCGCTGGCGATCTCAGGCACCGTCAACGACCTCGCCATCGAGAAAGTGTTCGGGCAGGAGAAGCTCGAAGGCTCCAACCTGACCTTCGCCTTGAATGCGGGCGCCCTCAATCTGCGCGGCGACGGGCGCCTCGGCGGAACGCCCGTCGTGCTTGAAGCGCGCCAGTCACGCGGCGTTCCGGGCGAACTGGCGGTTCTGCTCACCCTCGACGAGGCGGCGCGGGCCCGCCGCGGACTCTCCCTGTCGCCGCAGCTGACCGGGCCGGTGGGAGTGCGCATTGCCATTCCGCTCACCAGATCCGGCGCGGGGCCGCGGGTCGAAATCGATCTCGCCAAGGCGGGAGTCGACAATCTGATCCCCGGTTGGACCAAGCCGGCCGGCAAGCCGGGCCGGCTGACCTTCATTCTCGACCCGGACGCAGCGACCGAGATCCGCGATTTTTCCGTCGACAGTGGTGTCGTGCAGATGCGCGGCTCCGCATCGCTGAGCTCCGAAGGGTCTCTCGAGAAGGCGGAGATTTCCACCCTCAAGCTGTCGCCCGGCGACGACATGCGCGCCCAGGTCGAGCGCGCCGGCGGCGTCTACCGCGCGACCCTGCGCGGCACCGTGCTGGACGCACGGCCGTTCATCAAATCGCTGACTGCGGCTCCGCAATCCGGCAGCCCCGGCGGCGGCGGGCGCGAGCAACGCGGCGAGCAACGCGACGTCGATCTCGACGTCGCCGCCAATATTATTACCGGCTTCAACGACGAGACATTGACCAACGGATCGCTCAAGCTGGCGACCCGCGGGCGCGATTTGCGCCAGCTGCAGCTGACGGGCCGCCTCCGGGCGGCGCAAGTGTCGGCGCAGCTGACCAAGCGCGAACGCACTCCCGTCGTGCTGCTGCAGACCGAGGACGCCGGCGCCACGCTGCGCTTCGTCGATCTTTACCGCCGCATGGTGGGCGGCCGGCTGCTCTTCGAGGTGTCGGTCGGCGATGCGCCGCAATACGGCAACGTCTCGATCGACGGCTTTGCCTTGCGCAACGAGCCGGCCCTGCGGCGGATCATTTCGCAGCAGCCTGCGGCAGGGACGATGGAGGAGCGCGGCAACGCGGTCGCGACGATCAACCCCAACGACGTGCAGTTTGCCAAGCTCGAGGCGGACTTCATGCGCAGCGCCAACCGGCTCGAATTCCGTGACGCGGTGATGTGGGGCATGAATGTCGGCTTCACGCTCGGCGGCTGGATCGATTACGGCCGTGACAAGACCGACATCTCCGGCACCTTCATTCCCGCTTTCGGGCTCAACAACGTGTTCAGCCAGGTGCCGCTGGTCGGGCCGATCCTGGGCGGCAGCCGTAACGAAGGCCTGCTGGCGATCAATTTCCGCGTTTCCGGCCCGGCCAGTTCGCCGACGCTGACCGTCAATCCGCTGTCGTTGGTCGCCCCTGGCTTCCTGCGCAAGCTGTTCGGCGTCGGGTCGAGCGACGCTACGGCCACCATCCCGCAGACCGGAGGGCAGCGCTGGGAGCGGTGACGTGTGGCCAGCCGGTGTCTGCAGCGCGCCACCGGCTGGACGATGTTCCCCAGCTACGCTGCGCGCAGCAGCACGTGCCGCTTCTTGCCGAAGGACAGCTTGATCACGCCCTCGGGCGTGAGATCGCTGGCGCGCAGCGTTGCGCGTTCGTCGGTGACGGTCTGGTCGTTGACCTTGAGGCCGCCGCTCTTGATCTGCCGCCGGGCCTCGCTGGTTGAAGGCACGAGCCGGGCGTATTCCGGACCGAATGCCGTCAGCACGCCGAGACCCGCCTCCAGCACGGCCCGCGGAATCTCGACCGTCGGCAGGCTCTCGGCGAGCGCTCCCTGCTCGAACGTCTTGCGCGCGGTCTCGGCGGCAAGCTCCGCCGCATCGCGCCCGTGCAGCAGGGCCGTCGCCTCGGTCCCGAGCACCTTCTTGGCCTCGTTGATCTCGGCGCCGCACAGCCGCTCGAGACGCGCAATCTCGTCGAGCGGCAGCAGTGTGAAGAGCCTCAGGAAGCGGCCCACATCGGCGTCCTCGGTGTTGCGCCAGAACTGCCAGTATTCGTATGGAGAAAGGAAATCGCGGTTGAGCCAGACCGCCCCTGCGGCGGTCTTGCCCATCTTCGCTCCCGAGGCGGTCGTGATCAGCGGGCAGGTGAGGGCGTAAAGCTGCTCTGTGCCGAGCCGGCGGCCGAGATCGATGCCGTTGACGATGTTGCCCCACTGGTCGGAGCCGCCCATCTGCAGCACGCAGCCATGGCGCCGATGCAGTTCGACGAAGTCGTAGGCCTGCAGGATCATGTAGTTGAATTCGAGGAACGACAGCTCCTGATCGCGGTCGAGGCGTAGGCGCACGCTGTCGAAGGACAGCATGCGGTTGACCGAGAAATGACGCCCAACGTCGCGCAGGAACTCGATGTAGTTGAGCTTCGTCAGCCATTCGGCGTTGTCGACCATCAAGGCCTCGGTCTTGCCCGCGCCGAACTGAATGAAGCGCGAGAAGGTACCCCTGATGCTCTCCTTGTTGGCCTCGATCTGCTCGAGCGTGAGCAGCTTGCGGCTCTCGTCGCGTCCGGACGGGTCGCCGACCCGCGTCGTGCCTCCGCCCATCAGGGCGATTGGCTTGCCGCCGGTCTGCTGCAGCCAGTGCAGCATCATGATCGAGAGCAGATGGCCCACATGCAGCGAGGGCGCGGTGCAATCGTAGCCGACATAGGCGACGAGTTCGCCCGAGCGGGCCTTCGCGTCGAGGCCGTCCATATCGGAGCACTGGTGGATAAAGCCGCGCTCGTCGAGCACTTTGAGGAAGTCGGACCTGGGGCCGCTCATCGCCTGTTCTCTTGGTACCTGTTATGGGCGCTACGCCAGCCACGCCCGTGACCTGTGCCGCGCTGATAACAGGTTGCGGCGCGACTTTCACGGCCCTTTGGCGCTGGGGCCGCAGTGGACAAATGCGCCGCACCCTAGGATCGGCCTTGTCTCTCGGGCTATCGTGCGGCCCGACGGGCACTTTCATCGGGGGCATGCATGAGCGACACGACCGTTCGGACCGAACCGGAAGGGAAGGGGCCCCTCGACCGCTATTTCGGGCTGACCCGGAACGGAACGGACGTGCGCACGGAGGCGATCGCGGGCGTCACGACCTTTCTGACGATGGCCTACATCATCTTCGTCAACCCGCAGATCCTGTCCAAGGCGGGAATGGACCAGGGGGCGGTCTTCGTGGCCACCTGCCTCGCCGCGGCCGTCAGCACGGCCGTGATGGGCCTGTACGCCAATTACCCGCTCGCCCTCGCGCCCGGCATGGGACTCAACGCGTTCTTCGCCTTCACGATCGTGCTGACCTACAAATACACGTGGCAGCAGGCGCTCGCCGCCGTGTTCTGCTCCGGGGTGCTGTTCTTCCTGATTTCGGTGTTCCGTATCCGCCAATACGTGATCGAGGCCATCCCGCAGAACCTCAAGCTGGCGATCTCGGCCGGTGTCGGCCTGTTCCTGGGCATCATCGCATTGGAGACGGCCGGGATCGTCGTCGATCATCCCGCCACCCTGGTCAGCCTCGGCGACCTGAAGAAACCCGCCGCCATCCTCGCCATCCTGGGTTTTGTGCTGATCGCGGCGCTCAACGCCCGCAACCTGATCGGCGGCACCATCATCGGCATCCTGGTGGTGACCCTGATCGGCCTGCCGCTGGGTCTCACGGAATTCAAGGGCATCGTGTCGATGCCGCCGTCGCTCGCGCCGACATTTCTCCAGCTCGACTTCTCGCGCGGCTTCGAGCTGACTTTCCTGACCGTTGTCCTGACGCTCTTCCTCGTCGACGTGTTCGACAACGCCGGAACCCTGATCGGCGTCACCCTGCGCAGCGGCCTTATGCGGAATGGCCGGCTCGAGCGCATGAAGGAAGCGTTGATCTCCGACAGTTTCGCCGCGATGTTCGGCGCGCTGGTCGGTACCTCGACGACCACCAGCTACATCGAAAGCGCAGCGGGCGTGTCGGCCGGCGGCCGCACCGGTCTCACGGCCGTGGTCGTCTCGCTGCTGTTCCTGCTCGCCTTGTTTTTCTCGCCGCTCGCCGGGATGGTCCCGCCCTACGCCTCGGCGGCCGCGCTCCTGTTCGTGGCCTGCATGATGGCCCGCGGCCTTGCTGACATCGACTGGCACGACGCCACCGAATACGCGCCAGCCGTGGTCACGGCCGTGACCATGCCGCTCACCTATTCGATCGCGACCGGCATCGGGCTCGGCTTCATCACCTACGCGCTCGTCAAGATCATTTCGGGGCGCCCGCGCGAAGCGTCGCCGGCCGTTCTCGGACTCGCCGTGGTCTTCGCGTTGAAGTTTGCCTTCGTCGGCTGAGGGAGGACGTCATGGCGGTGACGCGCGCGATCGGCCTGATGAGCGGCACGTCGCTTGACGGCATCGACGTGGCGCTGGTCGAGACCGATGGCGAGCTTGTCGAGCGGCTCGGTCCCACGGGCTACCGCGCCTACGGCGATCAGGACCGGGCGGTGCTCCATGACGCCCTGGCTGATGTCGTTCAGATCGCCTCGCGCGGCGATCGGCCCGGTCGCAGCCGCGAGGCCGAAGAGCTCGTCACGCGCCTGCATGCCGAAGCCGTCGAGGGATTTTTACGGGACCGGCAGATCGCAGCGGAGACCATCGACGTGGTCGGGTTCCACGGCCAGACCATCCTGCATCGGCCGGGGGCGCGGCTCACGGTGCAGCTTGGTGACGGCGACGCGCTCGCCCGACGCCTCGGCATTCCGGTGGTCTATGATTTTCGCGCCGCCGACATGGAGGCCGGAGGACAGGGGGCGCCGCTGGTGCCGGTATTCCACCGCGCCCTGGCAAGCGCGGCCGGGCTCGATATCCCCATTGCGGTACTCAATCTGGGCGGCGTCGCGAATGTGACGCTGGTCGGCGCTGACGACCAACTCGTCGCCTTCGATACCGGGCCGGGCAACGCCCTGATCGACGACTGGATGCGCGAGCAGACCGGGCGCGCCTTCGACGAGGATGGGCGCTGTGCGGCCGGCGGCCGCGCCGACGAGGCGCTCCTGGCGGAGCTGCTGGCGGATCCTTTTTTCCGGCAGCCACCGCCCAAATCGCTCGATCGCAACCGGTTTTCCCACCGGCTTGTGGCGCGCCACAGCGTCGAAGACGGCGCCGCCACCCTGGCGGCCTTCACGGCGCGGGCCGTGGCGCGCGCCGTCGACTTCATGCCGGAGGCGCCGACGCGCTGGATTGTCGCGGGAGGAGGGGCCCGCAACCGCGAGCTATTGCGGCTCCTTGGCGAGCGACTCACAGCGCCGCTGGTGACGGCCGACACGATCGGCTGGTCGGCCGAGTTCCTGGAAGCGCAGGCGTTTGCCTACCTGGCCGTGCGCAGCCTCAAAGGGCTGCCGCTCACGTTTCCAGGCACGACCGGCGTGCCGGCGCCGACGACCGGCGGCGTGCTCGCGAGACCCTGAGGCCTTACGCCGCCGCCTCGACCTTGCCGAGCTTCTTGTCGAGGTAAGTATCGACCGTCGCCATGAGCTCCTCGACCCGGCCTTCGAAGAAATGGTTGGCGCCTTCTACCACCTGGTGCTCGATCTGGATGCCTTTTTGCGTCTTCACCTTCTCGATGACGCTGACCACGTCCTTGACGGGGGCGACACGGTCCTCGGAACCGTGCACGAACAGACCGGAGGACGGGCAGGGGGCCAGGAAGGTGAAATCGAAGCGGTTCGCCGGCGCGGCGATGGAGATGAAACCCTCGATCTCCGGTCGCCGCATCAAGAGCTGCATGCCGATCCACGCCCCGAACGAGACGCCGGCGATCCAGCAGCTGCGCGCGTCGGGATTGACCGACTGCGCCCAGTCAAGGGCCGCGGCGGCATCCGACAGCTCGCCCGCGCCATGATCGAACGCGCCCTGGCTGCGGCCGACGCCGCGGAAATTGAAACGCAGCACCGAAAAGCCGCGATTCACAAAGCCGTAAAACAGGTTGTAGACGATCTGGTTGTTCATCGTGCCGCCGAATTGCGGATGGGGGTGCAGCACGATGGCGATCGGTGAGCCCTTTTGCTTGGCAGGCTGGTAGCGCCCCTCGAGGCGGCCGGCAGGTCCGGTAAAGGTGACCTCGGGCATGACTTGTCCTTTTTTGAGCTGCCACCGCGGTGGCGCAACTCACATGCGAGCGAACTTGACTTGCGCCCCGCCCCCTCCGTAAATCCCGGCTTAGAACGGTTCTAAGCGCTTAGAATTGCTCTAAACTGCATGTCGCATGCGGAACTTGGGCGGGGATGAGCGCGGTGAATTGAATGTGGTGGCCGTGCTTTAGCACAGCAACCAGTGGCCCGTGCAAGATTTTCCTGCTGAGGCCGCCGCCAGAATGATGACAGGTTGATGAGCCCAGGCCGGCGAACCTATCTCGACTATAATGCCACCGCCCCCATGCGGCCGCAGGTGCGGGACGCATTGGCGCATGCCGGCGCGTTCGGCAACCCGTCCTCGGTGCATGCCGAAGGCCGCGCTGCCCGCGCCGAGATCGAGGCGGCCCGCGACAAGGTCGCGCGGCTGGTCGGGGCCCTGGCCAAGAACGTGATCTTCACGAGCGGCGGAACCGAGGCGAACAATACCGTGCTCGCGCCGGCCCTGCGCCGCGCTGGCGGGGCCGAGATGTCGCGGCTGCTCGCGGGCGCGACGGAACACGTGAGCGTGCTCGAGGGACACTGTTTCGCGCCGGACGCCGTCGAGCGCATGCCGGTCGACCGCAACGGATCGGTCGACCTGAAATGGCTGGCGGCACGCCTCGCCAATGGGGCGGGGGAACCGGCACTCGTGTCGCTCCAGGTCGCCAACAACGAGACGGGGGTGATCCAGCCGGTCGCGCGGGCAGCAGAACTCGTCCATGAGCACGGTGGCTTGATCCACTGCGACGCGGTGCAGGCTGCAGGCAAGGTCCCGCTCGATATCGCCGAACTGGGCGTCGACGTACTGACGCTGTCGTCTCATAAGCTCGGCGGCCCCAAGGGCGTCGGCGCCATCGTGCTCGCCTCGGATCGGGTGGAGGTCGGAACTCGGCTGATCCGCGGCGGCGGCCAGGAAAGGGGCCGCAGAGCCGGAACGGAGAACGTGGCTGGAATAGTAGCCTTCGGCGTGGCTGCCGAAATCGCCGGCCGTGAACTCGTGGATGAGAACGGCCGCATGCGCAACCTGCGCGACGCATGCGAGGCCGAGCTTCGCCGGATCGTTGCCGATGCGGTGGTGTTCGGCGATTCCGTCGAGCGGCTTCCCAACACGCTCAGCTTTGCCGTTCCGGGCATGCGGGCGGAGACGGCGCTGATCGCCTTTGACCTCGAAGGCGTGGCCGTGTCGTCAGGCTCAGCCTGCTCGTCAGGCAAGGTGCGCCGCTCGCATGTTCTCGAGGCCATGCGAATCGAGGCCCGGCTGGCTGAAGGAGCCATTCGGGTGAGTCTGGGGTGGAATTCGACAGAGGAGGACGTCAAAGCCTTCGCTGCGGCCTGCGAAAAGCACGTCGCCACCCTATATAAGCAGCGGGCGACCGCGGCCTGAGCCGCGACCGTCCGGTTACATCAACCCGCGGTCCTTGAAACCGTGAGAGGTGGAGAGATCAAGAATGCCTGCAGTGCAGGAGACCATTGATCGCGTCCGTGCGATCGATGTTGAGCAATACAAATACGGCTTCGAGACCTCGGTCGAGATGGACAAGGCTCCCAAGGGCCTGTCCGAGGACATCGTCCGTCTGATCTCCAGGAAGAAGGACGAGCCGGAATGGATGACGGAGTGGCGGCTCGACGCCTACCGGCGCTGGCTGACCATGCGCGAGCCCACCTGGGCCCGGGTCAATTACGATCCGATCCCTTACAACGATATCCATTACTACGCCGCGCCGAAAAACAATCCGGCGCCGAAGTCGCTCGACGAGGTCGATCCCGAGATTCTCAAGACCTACGAGAAGCTCGGCATTCCACTGCGCGAGCAGGAGGTCCTCGCCGGGGTGCAGGGCTCGAAGGTGGCCGTCGACGCCGTGTTCGATTCGGTGTCGGTCGCGACAACCTTCAAGGCGGAGCTCAAGAAGGCCGGCGTGCTGTTCATGCCGATCTCCGAAGCGATTCGGGAACATCCGGATCTGGTCCGCAAGTATCTCGGCTCGGTGGTGCCGGTCACGGACAACTTCTTCGCGACGCTCAACTCGGCCGTCTTCACCGACGGCTCATTCGTCTACGTGCCGCCGGGCGTGCGCTGCCCGATGGAGCTGTCGACCTATTTCCGCATCAACGAGCGTAACACCGGCCAGTTCGAGCGCACGCTGATCATCGCCGACAAGGGCTCATACGTCTCGTATCTGGAGGGCTGCACGGCCCCGAAGCGCGACGAGAACCAGCTGCACGCGGCGGTGGTCGAGCTGGTCGCTCTCGACGATGCGGAGATCAAATACTCCACCGTCCAGAACTGGTATCCCGGCGACGCCGAAGGGCGCGGCGGCATCTACAATTTCGTGACCAAGCGAGGCGACTGCCGTGGCAAGAACTCGGTGATCACCTGGACCCAGGTCGAGACTGGCTCGGCGATCACGTGGAAATATCCATCCTGCATCCTGCGCGGTGACGGCTCCCGCGGCGAGTTTTACTCGATCGCGATTTCCAACGGGCGCCAACAGGTCGACTCCGGCACCAAGATGATCCATTTGGGCAAGAACACGACCAGCCGCATCATCTCGAAGGGCATCGCCGCCGGCCGTTCCGACAACACCTATCGCGGCCTCGTCTCGGCGCACCGCAAGGCGACGGGGTCGCGCAACTTCACCAATTGCGACAGCCTTTTGATCGGCAACAAATGCGGCGCGCACACGGTGCCGTATATCGAGTCGAAGAACGCGTCGGCGGTGTTCGAGCACGAGGCTACCACGTCCAAGATCTCCGAGGATCAGCTGTTCTATTGCCGGCAGCGCGGGCTCGGCGAGGAGGAGGCCATAGCGCTGATCGTCAACGGCTTCGTCAAGGACGTGCTGCAGACGCTGCCGATGGAATTCGCGGTCGAGGCGCAGAAGCTGATCGCCATCAGCCTCGAAGGGAGCGTCGGCTGAGCGCGGCCCGGTCCGAAGCGATGCCGACAGCCGGGATCGCATGCGGAACGGATGCCATAACGGACAACGATCCGCGGTTCGGCTTTGCCGTCCGGGATGACGAATACGGAAACGAACATGCTCGAAATCAAGAACCTGACCGTGCAAATCGAGGACAAGCGTATCCTCAACGGTCTCGACCTGGCCGTGAAGCGCGGCGAGGTGGCCGCCATCATGGGCCCCAACGGCTCTGGCAAGTCGACGCTGTCCTACGTGGTCGCTGGCAAGGAGGATTATGAGATCCTTGATGGCGAGATCCTGCTCGATGGTGAGAACATCCTCGAGATGCCGCCCGACGAGCGTGCTGCG
>DATBIR010000177.1:0-15302 GCA_036556825.1 Beijerinckiaceae bacterium | reverse complement strand
GCGGCCATGTCGTCGCGGCTGGCGAGACGCTTGTCGTTGAGATGGCCGCATTTCTTGGGAAGGACCTGGTCCTCGATATGCACGGCGCCGGCGCCCGCATCCTCGAATGTGCGGACCATGTGCATGACGTTCAGGGCTTCTCCGTATCCGGTGTCGCCGTCGACCAGAACCGGCAGCGCCGAGGCGCGCGCCACCTGGCGCACATAAAAGCTCATCTCGTCGACCGTCAGGATGCCGAGATCGGGCAAGCCCATCGACGCCGAGACGGCCGCCCCGGACAGGTAAAGCGCCTCGAAGCCGGCCTGCCGCGCCTGTCTCGCGGCGAGGCCGTTGTGCGCTCCCGGTATGCCGAGGATGCCAGGGCGGTCGACGAGAGAACGGAAACGGCGTCCCGCCGGCTCATCGGGCCATTCGGAACCAACGAGATAGGTCATGACGATGCATCCCCGATTCAGATGTCGATGTCCATCAGCGGCGCGTATTGCTGCCCGCCATGCCCGTCGGGATCGCCGAGATCGCCCTGGAATACCGGACGCGGAATCGACGCCTTGATGGCCAGGGCGTTGTCGACGAAGAAGAACTGCACGTCCGCCTCGCGCACGCCATAGACTCTGGAAATGGTTGCCGCCGAGATGCGGCCCGAGGCCTTGACGCGCTCGTAACGCGCGCGGTCGTCGAACATGATGTCGAAGGTGAGCTGGAACGGCCCGGCATTCTTGCTGCGGATCAGACTGGCGAGTTCGGCGAGCTTCGTCATGGGCCGACCTCCACATGCTCGATGCGGAACATCTCGAGCGGATCGTCGACCTCGACCACGTGGTTGACGTTGAAGCGGTAGACGGGCCCGCGCTCCAGATAGGCCGGGCTGAAGGGAACGGCGAGCGCCGTGATGAGGCCGCTCCACTCCGCCACCGGCAGATGCAGCGCCTGGTGTCGGGCAATGGAGGCGATCGAGGTCGCCACCTCCTGCGTCGGCGCCGTCACCTCGAACAGCAGGCATAGCTCGTGCGGCGAGGCGTCCTTTACCGGCTCGAGCGGCCCCATCGTGCCGTTCTTGCCGTAGACGTGGACCTTCACGACGTAGTCGTCGTCGCCGAGCTCGCCGCGATGAACGTCGCGCACGCGCGCGCGGATCTTGTCCTGGAGCCGCGCCAGCCAGTCGTCGATCTGGCGGATGATGTAGGGATCGCGCACCGATCCGATCACGACCGCCTGGTAGCCGACGAGCTCGGCGCCTTCGAGCTTGACCGTGTATCGACCGGCCGGCGTGAAGGCGCTGCCCCGGACCCGCACGGTGCGGTCGTCGACCGCGTCGTATTGCGCCGCGCGCAGGTCGATGGTCCCGGCGGATTCGACGATGAGGTAGGGATCGGCGTTCTCGTAAAGGCTGTGCGCGGCGATGCTCTGCGGCGTGCAGCGCAGCTCCGGATCGAGCGGCTCGATGACGAAGTCATCATGCGTGATCGTCGCCATGATGCAGTCCGGCGTCTTGCGGAAGGTGGCAGCGGCAGCGCCGCATTCGAGGATCTTGGCGGCATGCCAGGCGAGCCCTTCCGGGAAGCCGAAACGCGTCGGCAGACCGGCGAAGATGGCGGTGTCGCTGGAGCGCCCGGCCAGCACCACCTGTGCGCCTCCCTCGAGAGCGGCGAGATAGGGCTCGGCGCCCATCATGCCGACGATGCGCGCGCTGCGCTCGATCGTGTCCTCGTCGAAGTCAGGCGCTGGATGCAAAGGCTTGATGCGGCCGGCGCGCAATTTCGCCTTGAGATAATCCTTGTCCTGTTCGGCATGGATGAGGGCGGCGCGGAAGCGCAGGCCCTCCTCGCGGGCGATCTCGCGGACGGTCTCGTGGACGAGTTGCAGATGCGGCTCGCCGCCGGCGGTGCCGCAGGAGCCGACCAGGACCGGAATGTCCGCCCGGCGCGCGCCAAGCAGGATCAGGCGGAGGTCGCGCTTGATGGCTTTCTTCGAGAATGCGGTCTTGCCGGCGCCGAGCGGGAACGGGCCGGGATCCGTCGAGCCGGCGTCGACGCCGATGAAATGCGGCTGCCGGCGCAGGCCTTCCGCCAGCGAGACCTCGAGAAAGCCCGACCCGAGCACGCCCGTCGGCGACAGGGCGCGAATCTCGCCGTTCGGAATCGTCTTGAGCACGCCCCCTCCCGTCAATCAGCCATGGGATGCCCGGCGTGGCACGGCCGGCCCGGCATGTAGAGAGGACCGATCGCAGCCGTCAATGCTCCTGGCGCGGGAACGACCGCCTCAGGCGTCGCCGAAGCGGCTTTCGAGCTCGTGCAGCTGGTCGAGGCCCATGAGCCGGTTCAGCTCGTCGAACGTGACGAGAAGGTCGGGCCGCTGCACGGGCTGGTCGGCGTCGACGGTTCCGGCAAAGGCGTCGAGCGCGTTCATCATGCCGCGCAAGGCCGCGCTCGTGAGCATGCGCGGATAGGAAACGGAGGAGACGCCGAGATCCTGGAGCTGGCGCGGCGTGAGCAGCGGCGTGGTGCCGCGCTCGATCAGGCCGAAGCCCATGTTGACGGCGAGCGGCTTCGGCACGGCGCGCGCCACGCGGGCGATGTCCTCCGCCGACAACAACGCGTCGGCAAAGACAATGTCGGCGCCGGCCTCCGCGTAGCGGCACAGCCGATCGATCACCTCGGCGATGCCGTGCGTCGCAGCCGCGTCGGTGCGCGCGCGGATCATGAAATTCGGATCGCGGCGGGCATCGACCGCCGCCTTGATCTTCTGCACCATTTCCTCGGCCGGGATCACCGCCTTGCCGGCAAGATGGCCGCAGCGCTTCGGCGAGACCTGGTCCTCGATCGAGACGGCGACGATGCCGGCCGCCTCGAACGCCCGCACGACGAAATGCACGTTGAGGGCATTGCCGTAGCCGGTATCGGCGTCGGCCAAGAGCGGGATCGTGGTGCATTCGGCAAGCGCCCGGCACACCCGAAGGTTGTCGTCGAAGGTGAGGATGCCGCGGTCGGCCCAGCCCAGGAAATTCTCGGAGACGCCGGCGCCCGAGACGGCCGCCGCCTGGTAGCCGCGCTGCTCCACGAGGCGGGCGCTGAAGCCATTGAAAATTCCCGGCAAAACCAGGATAGCTGGGGCTTCGACCAGTTCACGAAATCGTCGTGTCTTGTCCGACATGGCTCACCTGGTTGATCGCGAAGTCCGCTCTGTGTCACAGGCGGGTCTCTCCAGCAATGCCGGCTCGTCGGCGCAATAAAGGGAAGGAAACAATGATGGGAATGAGGGTCCACGGGACGGTTCGGCGCCTGCTGCTGGCTGCGGCCGTGTTCGGCGGCGGAGCGGCGCTGCCGGCTGTCGCGCAGCCGCTCGACAACCTCAAGATCATGGCGCCGGCGGCGCCCGGCGGCGGCTACGACCGCACCTCGCGCGCCATGCAGGAGGCGCTCGAGAAGGCCGGCCTCGCCAAGTCCGTGACGGTCACCAACGTGCCGGGCGCTGCCGGCGCGATCGGGCTCGCGCAATTCATCCGCACCGACAAGGGCACACCCAACTCGATGATGGTCGGCGGCTTCGGCATGGTCGCCTCGTTCCTCACCAACAAGTCGGCCGTGACCCTCAAGGACGTGACGCCGATCGCGCGCCTCACCGGCGAGTTCTCGCTGGTGGTGGTGCCGGCCGCTTCGGACATCAAGTCGGTGAAGGACCTCGTCGCCAAGTTCAAGGCGGATCCGGGCGCGGTGTCGTGGGCCGGCGGCTCGGCCGGCGGCACCGACCACATCGTCGCCGGACTCATCGCCAAGGCCGCCGGAGTCGATGCCAAGAAGGTGAACTACATCGCCTTCTCGGGCGGCGGCGATTCGCTCGCGGCGCTCGTCGGCAACCAGGTGACGGCCGGCATCGGCGGCTACAGCGAGCTCATCGGACAGGTGAACGCGGGCAAGCTGCGGGCGCTCGCCATCACGGCCGAGAAGCCGGTCGAGGGCGTCAAGATCCCGACCCTGAACGAGCAGGGCATCGACGCCGCCCTCGTCAACTGGCGCGGCGTGACGGCGCCGCCCGGCCTCTCCGACGCGCAGCGCAAGGCGTATCTCGACCTCGTCGACAAGATGGTCAAATCGGACGGCTGGAAGGCGCAGCTCGCCGCCAACAACTGGACCGATCTCTACCTCGCCGGCGACGGCTTCGCGAAATTCATCGCGGCCGAGAATCAGCGCGTCGGCGAAGTGCTGAACGACCTCGGCCTGATCAAGTGAGCGACACGGGGACGGCCGCGTCGCCAAAGGACCGCCGACTCTCGGGCGGGCTGCTGATCGGCCTCGGCTATCTCGCGCTCGCCGCCTTCGTCGGCACGGGCGCCCTCGCCATCGGCCTGACGCCGACCTACTCGCGCGTCGGTCCTGGGGTTTTCCCGGCCGCCGTCGCGGCAGGTCTCGCGGCGGTCGGCGTCGCCTTGATCGTACAGGCGCTGATGGGCCGCTGGGAGACCGAATGGGACCGCGCCGATCCCCGCGACGCGGCCACGCGCCGGCGCGGCCGCGCCGCGCTCGCCTGGGTGGCCGTCGGGCTCGTGCTCGACCTCCTGCTTCTCGATGCGGCCGGATTCGTGATCGCGTCGGCGGCCATGTTCGTCTGCACGGCGCAGGCATTCGGCAGCAGCAACCTCGTGCGCAACACGGTCCTCGGACTGGCGCTCGGCGGCGCCATTTTCATCGTCTTCGCCTACGCGCTGCAGGTGCGGCTGCCGGCGGGATGGCTGTGGACATTTTTCTAGAACGGGATGACTTTCGAGTCGTCATCCCGCTCTAGCCTCTTGATGTCGCATGATCTTTCCCGAAAAGTGGCGGCCACTTTTCGGGATCATGCTCTGGATGGACACCTTTGCCGCTCTGCTGCACGGCTTCTCGGTCGCGCTGACGCCGGTCAACCTGCTGTGGGCGCTCGTCGGCGTGACGCTCGGCACGGGCGTCGGCGTCCTGCCCGGCATCGGCCCGTCGCTGACCATCGCCATGCTGCTGCCGACCACGCACCGGCTCGATCCGACCGGCGCCTTCATCATGTTCGCGGGCATCTATTACGGCGCCATGTACGGCTCCTCGACCACGTCGATCCTGATGAACACGCCGGGCGAGAGCTCGTCGGTGGTGACGGCGCTGGAAGGCAACCGCATGGCGCGCAACGGGCGCGGCTCCGCCGCCCTCGCCACCGCCGCCATCGGCTCGTTCGTGGCCGGCACGCTGGCGACGGCGGGGCTCGCCTTCTTCGCGCCGGTGGTCGTCGAGTTCGCCCTCACCTTCGGGCCGGCGGAATATTTCGCGCTGATGCTGGTGGCGTTCGCGGCGGTGTCGGCGGTGCTCGGCTCGTCGCTGACGCGCGGCCTTGCCAGCCTCTTTCTCGGGCTGACGCTCGGGCTCATCGGCATCGACATGCAGACCGGCCAGGCGCGGCTCACCCTCGGCCTTCCAGAGCTTCTCGACGGCATCGAAGTGGTGGTGGCGGCGGTCGGCCTCTTCGCCGTCGGCGAGACGCTTTATCTCGCCTACATGTCGGCCGGGGCGCCCGCCGACATCATCCCGATCAAGGGGCGCGTGTGGATGACGCGCGACGAGTGGCGGCGGTCGTGGAAGCCGTGGCTGCGCGGCACGGTCATCGGCTTCCCGTTCGGCGCCATGCCGGCCGGCGGCGCCGAGATCCCGACCTTCCTGTCCTACGCGGTGGAGCGCAAGCTCAGCCGACACGCCGAACAATTCGGGACCGGCGCCATCGAAGGCGTCGCCGGCCCCGAGGCGGCCAACAACGCCGCGGTCACGGGCGTGCTCGTGCCGCTGCTCACGCTCGGCCTGCCGACCTCGGCCACGGCCGCCATCATGCTCGCCGCCTTCCAGCAATACGGGCTCAATCCCGGGCCGCTGCTGTTCGAGAAATCAACCGATCTCGTGTGGGGGCTGATCGCCAGCCTCTATGTCGGCAACATCATGCTGCTCCTGCTCAACCTGCCCCTCGCCGGCCTGTGGGTGCGCCTGCTCGCCATTCCGGCGCCGCTCCTCTATGCGGGCATCCTCGTCTTCGCCAGCCTCGGCATCTACAGCCTGCACGGCTCGCTCTTCGACGTCATCGTGCTCTACGTCATCGGCGTCATCGGCTTCGTCATGCGCTGCGCCGACATCCCGATCGCTCCGGCCATCATCGGCCTGATCCTCGGGCCGCAGGCCGAGCAGCAGCTCAGGCGCGCGCTCGCCATCAGCCAGGGCGACGTAAGCGTGTTCCTGACGCGCCCGCTGTCGGCGACGCTCGTCGCCATCGCCGTGGCGATGCTGCTGCTGCCCCTGGCATGGCGCTGGTACGAGCGCCGCCGGGACGCGCGGCTCGCGGCGGCGGCTTAGAGCGTGATCGCTTCAGGTTGAACCGATCCGCTCTCTTCTCTTTGTGCCGCATGATCCTATTCGGCGAAGCGGAAGCCACTTCGCCGGATCATGCTCTCGAGCGTGATCGCTTCAGATTGAACCGATCGCTCTCTTTCTCTTCGTGCCGCATGATCCTATTCGGCGAAGCGGCAGCCACTTCGCCGGATCATGCTCTAAACCGCGAGCGCCTTCGTCAGCTCCGACGCCTTGTCGAGGCGCTCGGCGCCCATCACCAGCTCGACGATGCGGTCGACCTGCGCCGGAGCGATGCGGCGACCGGCGAGCTTGCGGAATTTCTCGATCACGTCACCGGCGCCGGCGAATTTCTGCTCGCTGCCGCGCGGCGCCTCGACCGTCTCCTGCATCTGCGTGCCGTCCTTGAGGAGAACCTCGACGCGGACCATGTGGCGGTAGTCGCGCCCGCGCGCCGTGATGGCCGGATCCTCCACCACCTCGACGATCTCCGACAGGCGCATGCGGTCCGGGTCCGCCACCATGGCTTCCGTGAACTGATCGACGAAGACATCGCCGTCGAGCAGCAGTGTCGCCACGCAATACGGCAGGTTGAGCTGCGCGGAGGTCAATCCCTCCGGCTTGTATGTCCAGCCGACGTGGTCGACGGTCACCTGGGAGCCGTGCACGACGATGCGCTCCACGTCATGCGCGCCGAACGGTTTCCGCGCCTGCATCATGCGGATGGCGTCGAGCGTCGTGTGGTTGCTGCCGACGCAGGAGTAGAATTTCAGGGCGATGCGCAGGGTCTCGAAGCGCGTCCCGAGGCCGCCGACGAGGTCCGCCAGGTTGAAGCGGTCGGTCGAGCGCGAGAAGGTCGTGCAGAAGCCGCCATATTCGCTCTCGAAGACGTTGACGATGCCGGTGAAGCCCTTCTCGGCGAGAAGCGCGCCGTAGAGCCCGCTCTGCGCCGAACGGCCGGCATGCATGCGCTTCACCATCGAGCCGTATTGCGCGGCCATGAGGCCGGCCGACTGCGTGCCGGCGATGCCGAGGGCGTGGACCACCTTGTCGGCGGACAGGCGCAGCGCCTTGGCGGACCCGGCCGCCGCCGAGAACACGCCGACGGTGGCGCCCGAATGCCAGCCCTGGCCGATATGCTCGGGGCCCATGCACATGCCGACGCGCGGGCCGATCTCGTAGCCCGCGACGGCCGCGGTGAGGAGGTCACGCCCGGTGAGGCCGGGCCGCATCTCGACGATGCCGAGAAGGCCGGGCAGCGTCACGGCGCCGACATGGAGCACGCCGACGCGGTGCACGTCGTCGAGCTCGAAGCTCTGCACCAGCGTACCGTTGACCAGGGCGGCATGCGGCGCCGAGAGGCGCTGGTCCGTCCCCCACACGGCACAAGCCTGCGAGCTGTCGGCCTCGCGCAATGTCTCCAGCAGGATGCGGCTCCACTCCAGCTCGACACCGAAAATGGCGCAGCCGAGGGAATCGAGGATGAGAAGCTTGATGCGCTCGATCACCTCCGACGGTATATCCTCGTAGCGCAGGCCGGCCACGAACTCGGCCATGCCGCGCGTATAGGTGTTCGAGCCGGTCGGGCCGTGCGCCATTGATGATCTTGCTCCTCTGTCGGGGTATCGGCTGCTCAGGAGACGCGGCTGCCCTCGTCAAGCGGCCGCCGCAGGGCCTCCTGCACCTTCGCCATATCGCCGATTTGGCCACCATGCCAGAGGCGTGCAGTCGGCGGCGGCGGCGGGATTGATGGCCTGCCGCGCATCGGTCGACCATCGATCTCGTGGCAGCCGCTTTTCGGCCGGACGCGCGGATCCGGCGGCGGGGAATTCAGCCTTCGGGCATTGACGACGCGCCCGCGCTCGCCGCGGTGATCCAGTTGCGGAACGTGACGAAGTCGGGCTGATCCCTGCGGACGTCGCGGTAGATCAGGTACCATTGCTGTCCCTTCGGCACGGTCAGGGTAAACGGCGTGACGAGACGGCCGGCCCGGAGGTCGTCGTCGATATAGGGGCGGATGCCCATGGCGATGCCGACGCCATCAGCCGCGGCCTGCAGCGCCTGCCCGTAATAGTCGAAGACCGGCCCGTGCGGTGCCAGGCGCCTCTCGCCGGCCGCATCGAGCCACAGGCGCCAATCCTCGTCGGCATGCGCCACCCGGAGCAGCGTCGCCTTGGCAAGGTCGCCGGGCTCCCTGAGCCCGTCGGCGAGGCGAGGCGCGCAGACCGGCGAGAGATCGGCCGGGAACAAGCGCTCGGCGACGAGGCCCGGCCAGCGACCGTCGCCGAGCTTGATGCCGCATGTCCAATCGTCCCGGAAGGGCGCGGCCACGCCACCCGTCGTGAAGCGAACCTCGATGTCGGGCGCGAGCGCCTGAAAATCCGCCAGCCGCGGGATCAGCCACCTGGTCGCGAAGGTCGGTCCGACGCCGACCGTCAGCACCCTTGCGCCCGCGCCGGACGTGACCTGCGCGGTCAGGTTGGCGATGGCGTCGAACAGGGGGGTGAGCCCGCCCTGGTAGGCGCGGCCTGCGGCCGTCAGGGCGAGCCGGTTGGCGGACCTCTCGAACAGGACGATCCGCAGCCTCTGCTCGAGCAGGTGCACCAGCCGGCTGACGGCGGCCGGCGAGACGTTCAACTCCGCAGCGGCGCCGGCGAAGGAGCCGTGGCGCGCCGCGGCCTCGAAGGCCTTGAGGCCGTTCAGGGACGGCAGTCGTCGAACCGCTACCATTAGAAAACCTGAGGCTGAGGCCAAGTTATCCCGGTTTGTGAACAGGCCTCAAGAGGCGCAGGCTGGCCGCCATGACCCTGTCCCTCGCCGTCGCCCTCGGCCTCATCGTCACCGCGACGTCGTTCCTGTCCGGCCTGTTCGGGATGGCAGGAGGATTGATCCTCATCGGCGCTCTGCTGGCCCTCCTGCCGGTGGCCACGGCCATGGTGCTGCACGCGGTCACCCAGATCGCCTCCAACGCCTGGCGCGGCCTCCTCTGGCGTCAGCACATCCGCTGGCGGGCCGTGGCAGCCTATGTGTGCGGCTGCGCCCTGGCCCTGGCCGGCTGGTCGTTGATCCAATACGTGCCGAGCAGACCGGTGGCGTTCATATTGCTAGGGGTCACCCCGTTCCTGACGCGGCTTGCCCCTACCCGCCTCAAACCCAACCCCGAGAGCTTCGTCCAGGGCATTACCTACGGCTCCTGCTGCATGAGCCTGATGGTGCTAACCGGCGTCGCCGGGCCCTTGCTGGACGCCTACTTCCTCGGCGGCAGGCTGGACCGTCGCGAGATCGTGGCCACCAAGGCCATGTGCCAGATCATCGGACATGCCATGAAGCTCGCCTATTTCGGCGTTCTCATCGAGCAGGCCGGCGCGCTCGACCCCCTGGTCGCGCTGATCGCCGTGGCGGCATCGCTCGTCGGCACGGCGGCAGCGAAGCCCCTTCTCCTGGCGATGTCCGACGCGCAATACCGCGCCTGGGCGGGCCGGATCGTCACGGCGATTGCGGCCTACTACATCCTGCACGGCGCCGCGCTCGTCCAGGCAGAGCTTCTTCGCACCCCGGCTACCTGAGGCGCCATCATGACGGACACCTTGCATCCCCTGCTGCTCGACCTCGTCGAATGGATCGCGCAGGAGCCGCGCCCCTATGCGGACGTGCTCGAGGCCTGGCGCACCTCGTGCCCGCGGCTGGCCGTCTGGGAGGAAGCCGTCGACCGCGGCTATGTCGCGCGGGAGCCGTTCGACGGACGCAAGGCCTCGGTCAGGGTGACGTCGCTTGGCCTTAGATTTCTGCAGCAGAACGGTCGAGGCCGGCCGGCGGCCAAGGGACGGATTTGCGTGCCGTGCAGTCAGGGCAGGATCTCACATTGAACCGATTCCCCCTCGCCTCTTGGGCCGCATGATCCCGGATCAAGTCCCCGGTCATGGCGCCGACTGGAACGCGGTGGCGAATTCGGCGAGTTCGCGGGCGTTGAGATCCGATGTCGCCCAATAGGCGACGCCGCTTTCATGCCAGGAGAGCATGTTGTAGCCGTCAACCGCACGGGGTCGCAGAGTTGTCCGTCCCTCCGAAGGCACGGCGGTCAGACTGATCACGTGCTGGCGGCGGCGGTAGACAAGGGTCGGCACGGGGGTGCGCTCGATCACGTCGATGCGGCCGCCGACCAGAGGGAAATTCGCCGCGCTCAAATCCACCACACGCGGGGCCTGCGGGATGCGTCCGCTGAACCACGGCTTCACCGTATGGCGATCCGACGACGTGACGTCGGTCGCCTGCGCCGCCATCAGGCCCCGGATGTGGCTCGCCACGATCGCATCAGCGAGGCCCTGCGAATCCTGCTGCTGCAGAAGAGCCCAGGTCGAGCCGACGCCGATAAACGCTCCGAGCGCAACGGACGCCGCTATCGCGCGCCACGAAGCTTTCGGAACCGTTGCGCGCAGCCCGAGCGAAGCCTCCACGCGGCGGCGCAGATCCGGCGACGGCGCGTCGAGCGGCAGCTGCTCGTGCAGGAGCTGCCGGAGAGCTTCGATGCGCCGGCGCTCGGCCGCGAGCGCCGGCTCATCCGCCATGCGGCGCTCGAGCGCAATGGCGGCAGCCGGATCGAGCTCGCCGTCAAGATAGGCGTGAACGAGCAAGCGCTCGTCATCGCGTGGGGCGCCGCTCATGCCGCCTCCGCTGCAAGGATTGCGAGGAGACGGCGGCGCGCGCGCGCCAGCCGTGACATGACTGTGCCGACAGGCGCCCCGGTCACGACCGCAATCTCGCGATAGCCAAGGCCGTGAATCTCCCGCAGGACGAGGGCCTCGCGAAACTCCGGCGGCAGATCCATCATGGCGGCTTGCAGCCGCGCCGCATCAGCCTTCGCCATCAAGGCCGCCTCCGGTGTCGCGGCCCAGGAGTCCGCAGCGCGGCCGAGGCTCTCGTCAGAGCTCTCCATTGTCTCCACGTCGTCCATGCTGATCACTTCGGCCGGGCGGTTCTTCCTAAGCCACGTGTAGGACGTGTTCCGGACAATTGTCAGGAACCAGGCGCGCGGATTGCCCCCGGCATAGCCGCCAATTCCACGATAGGCGCGCAGGCAGGCCTCCTGGACGACGTCCTCCGCATCGGCGGCATTGCCGGTGATCCAGCGGGCAAGGGCAAAGCCGTCGCGGAGGTGCGGCAACACAAGGTTGGAAAACCGTATTCTCTCCTCGCCGCCCACGCCCTACCCCCGGTCAGCGGACGCAAGGCTATCATGATCAGACTCCCGCTGCCGGGCACTTATTCCCGTCGCGCTGGAAATATTTTTCCTTCACCCGCGGGAATACATGCGGGTCGGCATCGGTCTCTGTGCACGGGAGCCAACGTCCCAAGCGGTGAGACGCATCATCGCGAGGGTGGCGACCCAAAGCAGGCGTGGGGAACAGCACCTCACCGGATCAGGGATGCGGAGATCCAGCCATGCCGTCGGCAACATTCCTTATGCAGATCGACCGCCACGCAGTCTGGGGATCGCGGCCTGTCGGTGCCTGCATTCTTCTCGGGCTCGCCGGACTGATCGCGGCCGGCGTCCTGCTCGAGCCAGGCAAAGCGGAGCCGCAGGCAGCCATTCAACCGGCCGCCGCGATCGATGACGCTGTCGCGGCCTCGCGCTGCGTGCCCCACGATGCGGCCCTCGGCAACAAGGGCGGCGACCCATTCGGCTTCTATGTCTTCAGCCGGGATCAAGAGCGCACCTGGAGGGGCGCCGGATCGTGCACGCTCGATGTCGCGGAATCTCCGGACGAACGGCCGGCGGCGCGGGTCGGCCCAGGGTACGAAACCCTGGCGCAGAATTAGCCGCCGCCTGCCGGTCTGTCGGGATCCTGCAACAGGCTGACGCGCTGCCTCGGACGCTCCCGTCACCTGCCCAAGCGGGTCGTTGCTTCGGTCTCACGAGACAGGAGCATGGCCCGCGCATCAAGCCGCGCGAACACGCAGGCCAGACGCGCTGACGGGCCGCAAAGCTAATCGATGGCAGTCCTGCGGTGCTGCACGCGTCCGGGAAGCTCCCGTTGTCCGGCCGACTGGAACGACGGACAGGCACAGCGGCTGCCAGCCGGCTGCCATGTGGACAGCTCACAGGTCGGGCGCGAGCGATAGCGCTCGTATCCCGGGTCGACGTAGCAGAGGATCCGCTGGGTGCCGCGGGCGCGCGCCGGGCAACGGGTAACGGCCTGGGGTGGGCCGAGCATGATTAGATATGCTGGAGCTTGTGCGCGACCACATCGAGCAGATTGAAGTCGACCTGGACCGCGAGCGGAAACCAGTCCTCATGTTGGCGGATTACGATCCATGCCATGCCTCAGAACAAAAAAATCCCGTCGGCCATGCCGAACGGGATTGAAGAGGTGGCAGGGGAGCAAGGGATAGAAATACTCCACCGCTGGGCAGTCATGGCACGCAATCGCACAAGCGGCGCCGTCCGATGAACGAAGAGCTCAGTACACCGGAGTCTGGCCGGCCGCCCGAGTGAGTTGTTCCGCGTCGTCACGGAACGCCGCCGACATGCTGGACAATATCAGCCCGACCAGATCCTGCTCGCCGACCACGCCTCTGACAGCGACGCCTTGCGCGAGAGCCTCACAGCGCGGCGCCTGGGCCACAAACGAGCCCTTGGCGAACCGCATCGATCCGTCGGCGTTTATCGCCTTCCTCTACCCGTATCGCAACGGCGGCATCTCTTCTTCAACAGGATCAAACACTTCCGAGCCGTCCGGTCGGGCCGTTCTCTGTGCCACCCAAAATGGCGGCGGCGTTGGGAGGCGTCGGTCCGCCAGAAGCCGTCTTCAAGCAACGCCGCAAAACGCCGGTCGATCCGGGACCGAGTAAGGCAGGAGGCTGTTGATCACCGCCCCTATAAGCCGGTCGGCACAACACCGGTTGAACCTGGGCGGCCATTGCCTCCGGCCTGCCTCGCTTAACTTGTGTCATACTTGGCGTGGTCGCAAGCGACATTGGTCCGGGCACCGTGCGCGCCACTGCGATGATGGCTTAGCGCGCCGCTGTTGGAGGCGCGTATCGCAGGATTTCGAGCGCCGCCAAGGCTGTCGGGCGCAACCAACCGCCTCTGGACGACGCCGCATTACCGCAGCCGGTCGGAAATCGCGGACTATGGAACGGTCGCTCGAGCGAGACCATGGTCGATCTCATCGCGCAAGCAATGGAGGGTCGAATCGGCAATCTCAACAGCGGAATTCGAACAAACACTGCTTGATCTCACGCCCCGTGGGCAATGGGAGCCCGAGCAAGCGTGCACGCTCTTCAGGAGGCGCCGGTGCAGCGGCTGCACCGGTGGTCGGCGCCGTCGCGACCCGCGTCGCAGCAGTCCGTACGCGCGGCTTGCTCGCCGCTTTCGTGCGACCAGCCAGCTTTGCCTTCGACGTCGCCCGACTAGGCTTCCGTGGCTGCGGAACGGTCTGCGCAGCCACCCGCTCAATGGGCCTTTCCTTTGTCCGCCCACCCGGAGCAGCAGCCCTGTCCGTGCGGTTCGGCGTTTCCGTCCGGGCTCCGGCCTTGGCATCTTGCGGTGACCCGAGTTCACCGGCAGAACCAGCCGTTAGGGAGTCCGGACGCCCTCCGGAGACCCTCTCCCGATGCGCACCGGCGTGACCGGCTCCTTGCCTTTCGACCGTTGCGAAATCAAAAAATCTACCGCTTGCTGTTGACGGCACCGAATCGGGGGCGCTTCCATGCAACGGATGCGAAGCAGCTTGACTGGCTGCTGGATCTATGGCCGAGCGCGTGGAGGATGTGACCGACGGTTCAGGCCGGCCAACGTTCACGAGTGCGGGGTTGCCCTGCTGGTTGTCGCCCGATCCCGGAGTCAGGTGCGCTGGGCTCGAAGATCTCAGCTCCGGCACACCGTTCTTGATCTCCGGCCAACCCTCGGCGGAGGCCAAAACAATTCCGGCGTAGTGCTGCCTGCCGCTGTCCGCGATGAGCCAGTTCGCCGTTTCAAATACTGCAACCCCGCCCGCCATCAGTGCAATGATCCCACCCGCCAATCGCAACACCCTTGTGGAGCAGCCAAATGCGATCAGTCGGCCCAAGATCATCCGAGCTTTTTCGATGATTGCGCTTTTCACGATGACGCGAACCGCCGCCCTGCCGCCATTCATAATCATACCTTTGATGCGGATTGCGGCCTAATCGCGGCCGAGGAAGCTGTGGCGCTCACTACCGGTGCAGCTGAGCGACTCGCTTGCCCATCACGGCGAGCATCGGTGGAATACTCAGCGGAGCCCAATCGGGTCATGGTCATCCGCGACGGCTAATGAAGCTGTGTCACAAAGCACCGCGTGGCGATCAGGAGCCGAGGCAACGATGTCCACCTCGTGTTTGGTCCGAGCGGAAAGGAGATCAAGCCCTAAGATCTTGTGCTGACGAGCGTCGGTGGGGGCAGGCCCGAATACTTTGTTGCGCCACGTGGGTTCGTTCTGCCAAAATCCGCCCACGCTCGCGCCGAGGGAGGAACACCAGAGATCATGCACCTGTAACTGGTGATCCGAGAAGCTTGACGTGACCCCCGCAAATTCCTCCGGTTGAGGTTAGAGTCCGGTCGGGCTGGAAGGACCGGACATGAAGCGATCGAGGTTCACGGAAGAGCAGATCATCGCGATCCTGAAAGAGCACGAGGCGGGCATAGCCACGGCGGATCTGTGCCGGCGGCACGGCATCAGCCAGGGCACGTTCTACAACTGGAAGGCCAAGTTTGGCGGCATGGACGTGTCGGAAGCGAAGCGCCTGAAGGCGCTCGAGGACGAGAACGCCAAGCTCAAGCGCCTGCTTGCCGATTCCATGCTCGACAACGTCATGCTGAAGGATCTGCTGTCAAAAAAATGGTGACGCCCGCCGCCAAGCGGGACGCCGTGGCTCGTGCCGTGGAGACGCACGGGGTGAGCCAGCGGCGGGCGTGCCAGACGATCGGGGCCGATC
>DATBIR010000176.1:0-18653 GCA_036556825.1 Beijerinckiaceae bacterium | reverse complement strand
CATGGAGAAGCCTCATGAAAATCGATGACTTCCGCCAGATGTATCTGACCGAGCTGCAGGAGCTGCGCAGCGTCGAGGATCAGCTCGTGCAGGCGCTTCCAAGCATGGTCGGGATGATCGCGCATCCGCAGCTCAAGCACGCCATCCAGACGCATCTCGAGGAGACGAAAGCGCAGCGTGACCGGCTTGACGGCCTCTTGCGCAAGCATGGAGTCGACGCGCGCGAGCACCAGGACGGCTCGATGCAGGCCATCCTGAGCGAGGCCGAACGCTGGGCCAAGATGGTCTCCGATCCAGACTGCCGCGACGCCGGGGTGATCGCGTCGGCTCAGCGGGTCGAGCATTACGAGATGGCCGTCTATGGCACGCTCGCGTCCTGGGCCAAGCTGCTCGGCCTCGGCGACGACGCACACACCTTGCACGATATCCTCGAGGAGGAAAAACGCACCGACGAGAAGCTGAGCAGCCTTGCCAAGCAGGTCATCAATCCCGACGCTATGTCCAAGGCGGCGTAAGCTGCGCCAGCCTGTTGCGGCTCCTTAACTGTCATTGCCGGGCTTGACCGGGCTTGACCCGGCACTCCATCGCATTGTCACAGGCGCGGCGCCTCTGTACCGCGCCCCTTCGCTTGGTTCGCTCGTTTCAGACCGGGTTGTGGGTTGCCGAGTCGAGCCCGGCAATGACGAAGAGGGGTGTGTTGCGCGTAACGCGGTTCGCATCGGCAGAGCCTACAGCTTGATGATCAGACCCTCGTCCGGGCGGATCGCGGCCCTGCCCGCAATGCGCTCGCCTGCGCGGTCGAGGTGGGTCGAGAGGAGGATCTCCCCTCCCCCATTGTCAGGCAGATCGACGCTCTCGGATTCGTGCCCGAGGTTGAGCACGACGGCGAGCCGCTCGTCCCTGTAGTGTCGCGCATAGGCGAATACGTGCTCCTGGTGCGTGTCCACCGCCACGTAGCTTCCGATGCTCAACGCCTTGTGGCTGCGCCGGAAATCGATCAGGCGCCGATACAGCGTCAGGATCGACTGCGGATCATCCTCGAGAGACTTCACATTGCAGCGCTCGCTTTCGGAAGAAAGAGGCAGCCACGGCTCGGCAGTCGTGAAGCCGGCATGGCGTGACGCGTCCCACTGCATCGGTGTGCGCTCCGGGTCGCGTCCGATGCCGAGCCCCGGCTCGTTCTTTTCCCAGGGGTCCTGCACGCGCTCCGGCGGAATCTCGATCTTTCCGAGGCCAATCTCGTCGCCGTAATACATCGTCGGCGTGCCGCGCAGGGTGAGCAGCAGCATCGCCGCAACCCGTGCCTGCGCCGGCCCGACGCGCGCGCCGATGCGCGGCTGATCGTGGTTGCCGAGCACCCAGTTCGGCCATCCGCCTGCCGGCAGCGCCTGCTCGTATTCATTGACGAGCGTCGAGATCTCGCGCGCGTTCCACGCGGTCTGGATGAGCTGGAAGTTGAACGGCAAGTGCGCGCCGGACAGGTCGACGCCGTAGTAGGTGACGAGCCGCTCGATCGGCAGGTAGATCTCGCCGATCAGCACGCGGTCATCATACTCCTCCAGCACCCGCCGCATTCCGGCAATCACGTCGTGGACGTCCGGCTGATCGGTGGAATAGACCTGCAGAAGCCGCTCGATCTCGGGACGGCCGAGCTGATAGCCGGGGTTGGGCGGGTTGTCCCGGAACCCGGGGTCTTTCATCAGGTGCCAAATGACGTCGACGCGGAACCCGTCGGCCCCACGGTCGAGCCAGAACCGAAGCACGTTGTGCATGGCCTCCCGGACCTCCGGGTTGCGCCAGTTGAGGTCGGGCTGCTCCTTGAGGAAGGCATGGTAGTAATACTGGCCCGTGGCCTCGTCCCATGCCCAGGCCGGGCCGCCGAAATTGCTGATCCAGTTGTTGGGCGCGCTGCCGTCGGGCTTGGCGTCGCGCCAGATGTACCAGTCGCGCTTGGCGCTTGCTCGCGACGAGCGGCTCTCGCGGAACCAGGCATGCCGGTCAGAGGTATGGTTCGGCACGAAGTCCAGGATCACCTTGAGGCCCTTGCGGTGGGCTTCGGCGACGAGATGATCGAAATCCTTGAGCGTCCCGAAGATCGGATCGACGCCGCAATAATCGGCGATATCGTAGCCGAAATCCGCCATGGGCGAAGGGTAGATTGGCGAGATCCAGAGCGCGTCGACGCCAAGCCAGCTCAGATAATCCAGCCGTTCGCAGATCCCCTTGAGGTCGCCGATGCCGTCGCCGTTCGTATCCTGAAACGAACGCGGATAGATCTGGTAGACGATGCCGTATTTCCACCACGTAGTCTCGGGCATGGGCGCTCCCCCTTGACGCTCACTCGGACTGAACGGCTTTCGAATTCCCCACGAGGCCGATAGTTCCACCTCGGCCGCATCACGCGGCATGCGTTTACGGCTTCCGCCAAGCGGAACCGCCGCGTTTCATGCAACGTTCATTGCTGCGGGGGCATGACGGCCGCATGAGACAAGCCTCGCCGGGAACAGCAGACGTGTGCGCAGCAAGGCGCTATCCGATCGGGGCCGAGTCCAGAGGTGACGGAGTCGCATTCCGGGTCTGGGCGCCGAAGCGCAAGCGCGTTGCGATCCTGATCGACGGCGGTGGCGAGCACGAACTGCGACGCGAGCCCGGAGGCTATTTTTCCGCCACGGTGCCCGAGGCGCGGCCCGGCGCCCGCTATCGCTTCCGGCTCGACAATGACCGGACGCTCTACCCGGACCCGGCCTCACGCCTGCAGCCGGACGGCCCGCACGGAGCGTCCCAGGTCATCGATCCGCGTGCCTATGCATGGCAGGACGACGACTGGCGGGGCGTCAAGCTCGCAGGCCAGGTGATCTATGAGCTCCACGTTGGGACGTTCACGCCGCAAGGCACCTGGAGGGGGGCAATGGACAAGCTGCCCCTGCTCAAGGAATTGGGCATCACGCTGATCGAGATGATGCCAGTCAACGAGTTCCCGGGCCGCTTCGGCTGGGGTTACGACGGCGTCAACCTGTTCGCGCCGACGCGGCTCTACGGCTCGCCCGACGACCTGCGCCGGTTCGTCGACGCGGCACACCGTCTCGGGATGGGCGTGATCCTCGACGTCGTCTACAACCATCTCGGCCCGGACGGGAATTACCACGCCTGCTTCTCTGACGGCTACTTCACCGACCGATACGAGAACGAGTGGGGCGAGGCGATCAATTTCGACGGCGACGGCGCCGAGCCGGTGCGCGACTTCTTCACCTCGAACGCGGCCTATTGGGTCGAGGAGTTCCATTTCGACGGACTGCGGCTCGATGCAACCCAGAGCATGCACGACGCCTCCGACGAGCACGTGATCGCCGCCATCGTGCGCGCGGCCCGCGCCGCTGCCGGCGAGCGTTCGATCCTGGTCGTCGCCGAGAACGAGCCGCAGCACACGAGGCTCGTGCGCCCGCCCGCCCGCGGCGGCTACGGCGTCGACGCCCTCTGGAACGACGATTTCCACCACTCCGCCATCGTGGCGCTCACCGGACGCAACGAGGCCTATTACGAGGATCACCAGGGCGTCCCCCAGGAATTCGTCTCGGCAGCAAAATACGGATATTTATTCCAGGGCCAATACTACGCCCATCAGGGCAAGCGGCGGGGCATGCTCGGCATCGACCTGGCGCCCGCCGCCTACATCACCTTCATCGAGAACCACGACCAGGTCGCCAACTCGCCGGCGGGGCTGCGGCTGCACCGGTTGACCAGCCCGGGGCGGCTGCGCGCCATGACGGCGCTCTTCCTCCTGATGCCCGGCACGCCGATGCTGTTCCAGGGGCAGGAGTTCGCGGCATCCGCGCCGTTCCTGTATTTCGCCGATCACAACCCGGAGCTCGCGCCGCTCGTGCGCGAGGGCCGGCACGCCTTCCTCAGACAGTTTCCGAGCATCGATTCGGCCGCCATGCGCGAGCAACTGGCAGACCCCGGCGCTGTCGAGACCTTCGACGCCTGCAAGCTCGACTGGTCCGAGTTCGACGCCAACAAGCATGCAGTCGCGCTGCACCGCGACCTGCTGCGGCTGCGGCGCGAAGACGCCGTCTTCGCCGCGCAGGGCGCGGTGGACGGCGCGGTGCTCGGGCCAGAAGCATTCGTGCTGCGCTTCTTCGGCCGCGAGGGCGACGACCGGCTGATGTTCGTCAATCTCGGCCGCGACCTGACCTGCCGCAGCATCCCCGATCCGCTGGTGGCGCCGCCCGAGAACCGCTGTTGGCGGCTGTTATGGGCGAGCGAGCATCCCGATTACGGCGGCGGCGGCATTCCGGAGGCCGAGACCCGGACCGGATGGCGCATCCCCGGCCATTCGGCCGTGGTGCTCGCACCGGCTATCGACCTCGACAGCGGGACTTCTTGAGACGCGTGATCTGATTGCCGGATCAGCTGCAAGTCAGCCCTTCCGCGCGCGGCTGCCCTGGTCGCCCTTGGACGTGAGACTGTTCTTGCCGGAAACCTCCCTCTGGTTCTTCTCGGCGAGTTCGTCGCTGCGGGTCATATGCCCCTTTTTCTGGTTTGGAGATCTTGGCATCGGCATGGCTGCCTCCATCATGGCGCTGCCGCTGCAACGCGCCGCTCGCCGCAAGGTTCACATCCCCTCCCCTGCCAGCACCGCGTCGGCCCATTGCGGAACCGCCTCGCTGGCAGGCCCATAGCGCGCGCTGTCGAAGCGCCGTGCATTGTCGGACGGCTGGAGGTTGATCTCGCAGGTCCGCACGCCTGCGGCGCGCGCCTCTTCGACGAATCCGGCGGCGGGATAGACCGAGCCGGAGGTGCCGATCGCGACGAACAGGTCGGCTTCGGCCAGCGCGGCATAGATCTCGTCCATGTGCATCGGCATCTCGCCGAACCACACCACGTCGGGCCGCAGCTGTCCGGCGCGCCGGCATGCCGGGCACGTGTCGGCGACGCCGAGATCGGATTCCCACGGCACGACGGCCTGGCACACGCTGCAGCGTGCCTTGAGGAGTTCGCCATGCATGTGGATCGCCGATCGCGACCCGGCCCGTTCGTGCAGATCGTCGATATTCTGGGTGCAGAGCACGAGCCGGGCGCCACGTATGGCGAGGCCGGCTTCGAGGCGAGCCAGGGCATGATGGGCGGCGTTCGGCTGCGCTTCGACCAGGTTGCGGCGACGCATGTTATAGAAGGCATGCACCTCGGCGGGGTTGCGCGCGAACGCTTCCGGGGTGGCGAGCTTCATCGGATCGAATTTTGACCACAGCCCTCCCTTGTCGCGGAAGGTGCCAAGCCCGCTCTCCGCAGAGACGCCTGCGCCGGTAAGTACGAAGATGTTCATGGATCCGTCCTGTCTCTCGGCACTCGCGCAAGATCAAGTGCATGTGCCCGACGATTGGGCCGAGGCGGCTGCCCGCGTCATCGCCGCAGGCGTGTGCCGCGCCCTCGTGCTGGGTTCGGCCGACACGGGCAAGAGCACCTTCTGCCGTTTCCTCGTCGGCGAAGCGCGCCGCGCCGGCCGCACGGTGGCCCTGCTCGACGCCGATGTCGGCCAGAAAACCGTCGGGCCGCCAGCCTGCGTGACCCTCGCCGAGGCGGCCGGCGCCAGGCTCGCTTTCGTGGGCGCGACCAGTCCGATCGACGGTTGGCGACGCGTCCTGGACGGCGTCCGCAATCTGGCGAGCGCGGCCGACGCGGCTCTCCTGATCGCCAACACGAGCGGTATCCTGGTCGGTCCCGGCCGCAGGTTGAAGGCCGCCAAGATCGCGGTGATACGGCCCGACCTGCTCATCGCACTCGGCAGCGGCGCCGACATCGAGCTCGCCCTCCGCGACCACGGCGGTCACACCGCCATTCGCCTGAGCCGGTCGCCGCAGGCGCGGCACAAGACCAAGGTTGAGCGGCGCGCCGCGCGTCGCGAGGCATTCCGTCGTTATTTTGCCGGGGCATCGCTGCGCACATTCGATCGTTCCGCCCTGGATGGCGGCCAGGAATATCCGGCAGGCCTGCTTCTCGGCCTCGGCGCCCGTGATGGCGATATCGGCCTCGGCATCCTCGTCGGTTGCCCGACCTCCGTGACGATCACCGTCCTGACGCCGGTCTCACACGCCAACATCGCTCGGCTAGAGCCGGGCCTGCTGTGCCTGGATCGGAATTTCCGCGAAATCCCTGCTCCCGTCATCAGGAGCCGTGCCACCTCGTGACCGTCAGGCTGCATCCGTAAATGCCTGCTTGGCCTCCTGCGCGAGCGCCTGCGGGCGGTCGAGATAGCGCGTCGAGAAGTGGAACGGCACCAGGTGACGGGCCTCTGCGCGCCGTGCGATGCGTCCCGCCTGCCTGGCCGTTAGGTGGTATTTGCACGCGGCGAGCTCGGCGTCCTCGTCGAGAAATGCGGTCTCGATGAACAGCTGATCGGCGCCTTCGGCAAGGCGCAGGATCCTGGAGACGTTGTCCTCGCTGTAGACCGCGTCCGTGACATAGGCGATGCGCTGGCCCGGGCCGGCGCGCAGCACGTCGGCCTTGAGCTCGCCGAGCGTCGGCGTAACTTCACCCGTCACCTGGATTTGCGTGTCGTCCGGAAGGTCCAGCCGGACGGCGCGCTTGGCCTCGTCGAGCCACGGGCCGACCGGCAGGCCGAGCGTGTCGAGCGCCCCGCGCCACACATTGACGCGCATCGTCTCGACCAGGGCGAAGGCGAGGCACGGGATGCCGTGATCGAGAGTCGCGGCAGCCACGTAGAACTGCTCTTCGTCGAGCACGCGCCCGGGGCCGAGATCGGGCGCCGGCGTGTCGCGCCGGCGGAATGCATCGCGCGCCCGGAACTCGACCCGTCGCCGGATCCGTTCGTCCGCGAATATGCTCACGACCAGGCGGAAGTCGGCCGACTCGTCGTTCAGAAGGTTCCAAGTATACGACCTGAGTCGGTATCCGACCTGCTCGGCGAGTCCCGGAGGCCCGACGAGATGCAGCGCCTGCGAGCGATGCAGGCAGACGCGCAGCAGCCGGTCGAAGCCGGCAAAGTGGTCCATATGCGCGTGCGACACGAAGACGTGGCTGACCCGCATCAGCTCGCGCGCCGAAAGAGCGGTCACGTCGCCAAGATCGAACAGGAGCGCCCGCCGGCCGAAGCGGAAGTCGAGATAGACGCCCGGGTCGGAAAAGGGATCGTTGACGAGGCGTGGCTGGACGAGCCAACTCATGCGGGCCCAACCCGCGAGCCGCCGGCAGCGTTCATTCGACAGACCCGCGCCGGCGCCGGCGGCGCACGCTCGCGGTCGCAAGCCAGACGATGCCGGTGATGAGGACGGCGCCGATCAGCAGCACAGGCGCCGCGGCCGCCACGGAATCGGCGAAGTTGCTCAGCGAATCCATGGCTCAGGTCTTATCACGCCGGATGATCAGGCTCAGGTTGTTAGCCGGCATTGCGACGGGGCGGTCGAGCGCAAATCCGTGCTTTCGCGCCAGGCCGGCCACGTCGCCGGTGTCGCGCACGCCCCATTGCGCGTTGCGGGCTCTCAGGCTCGCGTCGAAGGCTGCGTTGCTCGGCGCCGTGTGCCGGCCGTCCTGCTTGAACGGCCCGTAGAGGTAGAGAACGCCGCCCGGGGCGAGCACGCGTGCCGCCCCGGCCACCAGCCCTTCCGCCGCGGCCCAGGGCGCGATGTGCAGCATGTTGATGCACACGAGCGCGTCCGCCCGCGCCACCGGCCACGACTCTGCGGTCACGTCGAGCCGGAGTGGCGGCAGCAGGTTCGGCAGCCCGGCGCGATCACGATGCGCCGCGATGCTGCGGAGCGCGTCGTCATCGATGTCAGACGGCTGCCAGGCGAGGCCGGGAAGCGCGGCCGCGGCATGCACCGCGTGCTCGCCTGTGCCGCTGGCGATCTCGAGCACCGTCCCGGTCGCGGGCAGCACCTCGCGCAGGACTGCCAGGATCGGATCGCGGTTGCGCGCCGCCGCCGGGGAGGTCAGGGCAATGCCGGAGAGCATGAGAATACTCGCTCGCTAGCGCAGCGCAGCCGCGCTGCTCTCGGTGTCGGACGAAACGGAAATCGGCCGCCGGCGCCGTCCCCAGCGGCCGGGCGCGCCGTCGAAGACGCCGCTGCACTGCATGCCGCAGGCGCGGCAGCGGCCATCATCCGTCAGGTTCCATGCGGTGAGGTCGTACCAGTCACGGCCGACGAGCATCGCGCCGCAGCCGTGGCAGTAGGACGCCTGACCGGCCGGGTCGTGCGTATTGCCGGTGAACACGTAGCGCAGGCCCACCTCACCGGCGATACGCCGCGCCATGCCCAGGGTCGCCGGCGGCGTGGGCGGCTTGTCGAGCATCTTCCAGTCCGGATGAAAGGCGGTGAAATGCAGCGGCACGTCAGGGCCGAGCCGCTGCATCACCCACCGGCTCAGCGCCTCGATCTCGGCCGGAGCGTCATTCTCGCCCGGAATCAGCAGCGTGGTGATCTCGAACCACACCCCGGTCTCGTGCCTGAGGTATTCGAGCGTTTCGAGCACCGGCGCCAGACGCGCGCTGCACAGCCCCTTGTAGAACCGGTCCGTGAACGCCTTCAGATCGATGTTGGCGGCGTCCATCTTCGAGAAGAACTCCACACGGGGCTCGGCGCAGATGTAGCCCGCGCTCACCGCCACCGTCTTGACGCCGCGGTCGCGGCAGGCGTCGGCGACGTCGAGCGCGTATTCGAGGAAGATCACCGGGTCGTTGTAGGTGAAGGCCACCGAGCGGCAGCCGCTGCGCACGGCCGCCTCGGCGATCGCTTCCGGCGAGGCCAGATCCTGCAGGCGGTCGAGCGCGCGCGCCTTCGAGATGTCCCAGTTCTGGCAGAACTTGCAGGCCAGGTTGCAGCCGGCGGTGCCGAACGAGAGCACCGGCGTGCCGGGCAGGAAATGGTTGAGCGGCTTCTTCTCGATCGGGTCGACGCAGAAGCCCGAAGAGCGGCCATAGGTGGTGAGCACGATCTGGTTGTCTCGGCGGGCGCGCACGAAGCAGAGGCCGCGCTGCCCTTCGTGCAGCTTGCACAGGCGCGGGCAGACCTCGCACTGGATGCGGCCATCTTCCAGGGCGCGCCAGTAGCGGCCGGGAACGCCTTCGCTCTGTTGCTCCATGCGTCGTGCACCCATCTCGATGCATGCTAGCAGATCCGGGCATGCCTCACCCGGGGAGCAACGCCGCATGCCGACGCGCGCAACGAGCCCGACAGTCCGGCTGGCGGCCGTAGCCGGACAGTTTTATTCCGGGCATCCCGACCGCCTCCGGCGGGATGTCGCCGACCTGCTCGGCGAGGCTGCGCCGCGCGCCCGCGCGCCCAAGGCGCTGATCGCACCGCATGCCGGCTATCCGTATTTCCGGCGCTGTCGCAGCCCAGGCCTTTGCCACGCTCACGACAGCAGCCTCCACGATCAGGCGCGTGGTGGTGATCGGGCCGGCGCATTACGTGCCGTTGCGCGGCATCGCCGTCCCGACCGTAAGCGCCTTCGAGACGCCGCTCGGGCCCGTCCCCGTGGACCAGAATACGCTCTCGGAACTCGCCGACTTGGCTTGCGTGGCGCGCAGCGACCATCCGCATGCCCCCGAACACGCCATCGAGGTGGAGCTGCCGTTCCTGCAGCACCTGCTGCCAGCCTTCGATCTCGTGCCGCTGATCATCGGCGACGCTCACCCGGACGAGGTCGGCGCCGTGCTCGGCCGCCTGTGGGGCGGCCCGGAGACGCTGATCGTGGTCAGCTCCGACCTGTCGCATTTCCATCCCTACGAGATGGCGCAGCGGCTCGACGCGGCAACGGCGGCGGCGATCGAGGCCGGCGCCTGGCGCCGGCTTGGTTCCGCCAATGCCTGCGGATTCCTTGCCGTCGCCGGCCTGCTGCAGCAGGCTGCCGCGCATGGGCTCGCGGCGGAGCGGCTCGGCTTGTGCAACTCCGGTGATACCGCCGGACCGCGCGACCGGGTCGTGGGCTACGGCGCCTGGGCGTTTGCGCCGGCCGCCTGACGGCCTGACGCAATTTTGCTCCGCTGAGGTCGCAGGCCGGTGCCGCGGGCGCCGCTCTGGACCGCCGGCCATTTGCCTGTAGAGTTCCCGCCACCTGGCGCGGCGTCGAACGGGCGCCGGACCTTCATGAGGGCGGAATGGCATCTGGACTTGGGGAAGGAGCAGTGATCAGGCGCTGCAACAAAGGTGACGGCGGCCTCGCACCCTCTGCGGCGCCTGCTTCCCGATGACGTCCGTCCTGCATCGCCAGATCGGCGGCGCCTATCCGGTCGCCGAAAGCGGCGCCGGCGTCGTGATCCGCGACGCCGCCGGCAATGACTATATCGACGCCTCTGGCGGCGCCGCGGTGTCGTGCCTCGGCCATGGCCACCCGGACGTGATCGCGGCCATGAAGGCACAGCTCGACAAGCTCGCCTACGCCCATACCAGCTTCTTCACGACCGAGGCGGCCGAGGAACTCGGCCGGGACCTCGTCGCGCATGCGCCGGCTGGCGTCAGCCACGTCTACTTCGTTAGCGGCGGCTCCGAGGCGGTCGAGGCCGCGCTCAAGCTGGCGCGCCAGTATTTCGTCGAGACCGGCGAGCCGCAGCGGCGCCACTTCATCGCCCGCCGCCAGAGCTATCACGGCAACACGCTCGGCGCCCTTGCGGTCGGCGGCAACGAATGGCGGCGCAAGCAGTTCGCGCCGCTGCTGATCGAGACCCACCACGTCTCCCCATGCTATGAGTATCGCGACAGGCGTGACGGCGAGACGGCCGAGGACTATGGCGCGCGTCTTGCGGCGGAGCTCGAGCAGACCATCCAGGCGCTCGGGCCTGCAACGGTGATCGCCTTCGTGGCCGAGACCGTCGGCGGCGCCACCTCGGGCTGCATCACGCCGATGCCGGGTTATTTCAAGCGCATCCGCGAAATCTGCGACCGGCACCGCATCCTCTTGATCCTCGACGAGGTGATGTGCGGGATGGGCCGCACCGGCACGCTGCACGCCTGCGAGCAGGAGGGCATCGCGCCGGACCTGATGGCCGTCGCCAAGGGTCTCGGCGGTGGGTATGCCCCGATCGGCGCGGTGCTCGTGGGATCGACAATCTACGATGCCGTCGCGCGCGGCTCGAAACTGTTCCAGCACGGGCATACCTATCTCGGGCATCCGCTGGCCTGCGCGGCGGCGCTTGCCGTGCAAAAGATCATCCGGCGCGACAACCTCCTCGACAATGTCCGCCAGCTCGGCGAGCGCCTGCGCAGGCGGCTCGGCGAGCGCTTCGGCAACCACCATCACGTAGGCGACATCCGCGGGCGCGGACTTTTCCAGGCAGTCGAGCTCGTCGCCGACCGCGCGTCCAAAGAGCCGTTCGATCCCGGCCTCAAGCTGCACGCGCGCATCAAGCGCGCCGCCATGGAGCGCGGGCTGATGGTCTATCCGATGGGCGGCACCATCGACGGGGCGCGCGGCGACCACGTCATGCTGGCGCCGGCCTTCATCGCCGACACGGCCACCATCGACAGCATCGTCGAGCGTCTCGGCGAGGCCGTGGACGCGGCGCTTGTCGACGCCGCCTGAAGGCGTTTTGATCGAGAAACCCGTACAGAAGAACCACCAGGGAGCAAACCGTGATGCAAACCTATCGTCTCTTCCCCGCCGCGCTTGTCGCCGCCATGGCCGTCTTGGGCGCAGGCAGCGCCCAAGCGCAGCAGAAATTCGTGACCATCGGTACGGGCGGCGTCACCGGCGTCTATTACGCGGTCGGCGGCGCCGTCTGCCGTCTGATGAACAAGGACCGGGCGACCACGGGCCTGCGCTGCTCGGTCGAGTCGACCGGCGGTTCGGTGTTCAACGTCAATGCCATCAAGTCGGGCGAGCTCGATTTCGGCATGACGCAGTCCGACGTCGAGTTCAACGCCGTCAAGGGCCAGCAGCAGTTCAAGGACGGCCCCATGGGCGACCTGCGCGCCGTCTACTCGGTGCATCCGGAGCCGTTCACGGTGCTGTCGCGCAAGGAAGCCAACATCCAGAAATTCGAGGATTTCAAGGGCAAGCGTTTCAACGTCGGCAATCCGGGCTCGGGCACGCGCGCCTCGATGGAAGAGCTTCTGGCGCAGATGAACTGGAAGATTTCCGACTTCTCGCTCGCGGGCGAGTTGCGCGCCGACGAGCAGGGCACGGCGTTGTGCGACAACAAGATCGACGGCTTCTATTACGGCGTCGGCCATCCCTCGGCCGCCATCCAGGATCCGACCACCTCGTGCGGCGCCAGGCTCGTCTCCCTCACAGGGCCGGCCGTCGATGCCCTTCTCAAGGCCAAGCCCTACTATTCGGTAGCGACCATCCCGGGGGGCATGTACGCCAACAACCCCAACCCGACGACGACCTACGGCGTCCGTGCCATCCTCGTGACCAGCGCCAAGGTGCCGGAATCGACAGTCTACGCGCTCGTCAAGGCGACCTTCGACAATTTCGACGAGTTCAAGAAGCTTCACCCGGCTTTCGCCAATCTCGATCCCAAGGAGATGGTGAAGGCGGGTATCACGGCCCCGCTGCACCCGGGCGCCGAAAAGTATTTCAAGGAGAAGGGCTGGCGCTGAGCGATCCTTCCCCTTCAGAAAGGGGCCGTGCCGCAGGCACGTCGGCTGTTGCCGACTGGCGCATGCGCGACCGGGATAGAGACCGTTCCTTCCGAATAAGGCGCTTGCCTTTATCACCCCTACCCGCTCGCACGCTGTCGCGTGCGAGCCGCCCTCCTGTGAAGCGAGGGATGAGGCCGCTCCATGACCACCCAGCAAGTCGCCCCGGCCGCGGTCGACCTCGAGGCCCTCGTGCAAGAGGCGGACATGGGCGGACGCAAGCCGTCCGGGGCGACCGCACGCCTCATCGCCGGCGTCGCCATCAGCTGGTCGCTGTTCCAGCTGTGGTATGCCTCTCCCCTCGCCTTCATGCTCGGCTTCGGCGTCTTCAACGACACGGAAGCCCGCTGTATCCACCTCGCCTTCGCGCTGTTCCTCGCCTTCACCTCCTACCCGGCCTTCGCATCGGCGCGGCGCGACCGGGTCCCGCTTTACGACTGGTGCCTCGCCGCCGCGGCCATTGCGGCGGTGCTGTATCTGGTCGTGTTCTACCGCGATCTGGCGCAGCGTCCGGGACTCCCGACCGGCGCAGATATCGCCGTCTCGGTGATCGGCGTCGTCCTTCTGATCGAGGCGTCGCGGCGCGCGGAGGGACCATGGATGCCGGTGATCTCGATCAGCATGCTGCTGTTCGTATTTCTCGGCCCGTTTCTGCCCGGGCTGCTCGCGCATAAGGGCGCCTCGATCGGGCGCGCCGCGTCGCATTTCTGGCTGACGTCCGAGGGGGTTTTCGGCGTCGCCCTCGGCGTCTCCACCAGCTTCATCTTCCTGTTCGTGCTCTTCGGTGCGCTGCTCGACAAGGCCGGGGCCGGCAACTACTTCATCCAGCTCGCCTTCTCGCTACTCGGGCAGTTCCGCGGCGGCCCCGCCAAGGCCGCCGTCGTGTCGTCGGGCATGACCGGCATGATCTCCGGCTCCTCGGTCGCCAACGTGGTCACGGCCGGCACCTTCACGATCCCGCTGATGAAGCGCGTCGGCTACACGCCGACGCAGGCTGGCGCGATCGAATGCGCCGCCGGCGTCAACGGCCAGCTGATGCCGCCGGTGATGGGCGCGGCGGCGTTCCTGATGGCCGAGTATGTCGGCATCAGCTACGCCGAGGTGTGCAAGCACGCCCTGCTGCCGGCCCTGCTCACCTACGGTGCGCTGTTCTACGTGGTCGATCTCGAGGCGGTGAAGGCCGGCATGACGGGCCTGCCGCGCAGCCGCGTCCGCCGTTGGCGGGACGCGCTCGTCAAGGCGCTCGTCACGATCTGTTCGCTGGTGATCCTGAGCGGTGCAGTCTATTGGGGCCTCGGATGGACCAAGCAGGTGTTCGGCGAGGCCGCAAGCTGGATCGCGGTCGCCGCCGTGATCGGCGCCTATCTCGTCTTGATCCGGGCGCGGGCCAGGCACCCCGACCTGCCCGCTGATGACCCGGCCCGGGGCTATGTGAGCGTGCCGGATTTCTACGAGACCGCGCGCACCGGACTGCACTACCTGATCCCGGTTGTCGTCCTGATCTGGTGCCTGATGGTCGAGGAGATGTCGCCGGGCCTTGCCGCGTTCTGGGGCGTGATCGCCATGGCCGCCGTGACGCTCACGCACAAGCCGCTGACGGCCATGTTCCGCCGGGAGCCGGCCCTGACGCGCGCGTGGGAGGGCTGGCGCGATTTTGTCGCCGGGCTCGAGACCGGGGCGCGCAACATGGCCGCCGTCGGCATCGCCACCGCGACCGCCGGCATCATGGTCGGCACCGTCACGCTGACGGGCGTTGGCCTGGTGATGACGGAGATCGTCGAGTTCCTCTCGGGCGGCAGCATCGTGATCATGCTCGCGCTGGTCGGCGTGATCTGCATCCTGCTCGGCACGGGGCTGCCGACGACGGCGAGCTACGTGGTGGTGGCCACCCTGATGGCGCCGGTCGTCGTCGAGCTCGCGGCGCAGAACGATGTCGCCGTGCCACTGATCGCCGTGCACATGTTCGTGTTCTATTTCGGCCTGATGGCCGACGTGTCGCCGCCGGTCGGGCTCGCCGCCTATGCGGCCGCGGCGATCGCCGGCGCCGATCCGATCCGCGTCGGATGGCAGGGCACCTGGTACGAGTTCCGGACCGTGCTGCTGCCGTTCATCTTCATCTTCAACCCCGAGATCCTGATGATCGACATCGGCGGGCCGCTGCATTTCCTCGTGGTGGTCACCTGCGCGGTGCTTGCCATGATGGCCTTCGTGGCGGCGCTGCAGGGCTTCTTCTTCGCCCGCAACCGCTGGTGGGAGACGGCGGCGCTGCTGCTCGTCTGCTTCACCCTGTTCCGCCCGAATTTCTGGATGGATCTGGTCACCCCGCCGTTCGAGGCGCTGCCCGCATCCGAGGTGATGCGCATCGCCGGCGAGACGCGCGGCGGCGCGCTGCGCCTGCGCATCGGCACCGAGGACATCAACGGCGACCCGGTGACCAAGGCCGTCCGGCTCAACCTAGGCGAGACGGGAGGCGCGCGCGACAAGCTCGTGCAGGCCGGCGTCACCGTATCGTCGCTCGGCAGCGAGCTCACGATCGCTTCGGTGCGCCCGGGATCGGAAGCGGCGCGGCTCAAGCTGCGCCCTGGCGACCGCATCGAAGGCGTGAGCGTTCCGGCGAATCGCACGAGCCCGTTCGTCTTCGCAATTCCCGCGCTCGTCGTGCTCGCCGGGATCGCCTTCATCCAGCGTCGGCGGCGCCGCCGCGAAGCGCCGGCGTCAGCACCCCGGCACGAGGTTGAAGAGCAGCAGCCGGCAAACACCCTGCTTCAGCCCTGACGTCGTCTGCTCGGCGGCGGGGCTGGCGTCCGGCGCGGCGGTCACAGCGCCCGTCACCTCCGGATCACCCTTGGAGCGCGGCTGGGCGGCCTGATCGGTGCGGCGGGCATGCCGATCCTTGCTTTGCTCGGCCTGCAGCCGGCGCTGCTCGTCGGCGAGCGCCTTGGCCCGGAACTGCTCGATCAGCTTGGCACGTGCTTCCGTGGCGAGGGGATCGGGCGCGGGCTGCGCCGTCTCGGCCCGTGCGCTTTGGCTCGCGGGCTGGGGCTGGGGAGCCACGCGAATGACCTGCACCGGGACTTTTCGAGGATCGTCGTGCTGCGTTTCGGAGGCCGCGTAGCCGAGCGCGGTGCCGGGGATGTCGGGTTTCCGGGCGGGCATTTCCGCATGCGGTCGCGCGGGGGCGGGCTCGTCAGCCTTGGGAACCGACACCACCGCCGCGCGGACCGGCCGCTTCTCGGCCTTGCGCGGCGCGCGCGCCGTGCGATCGGCAGGCAGGTCCGTTGCCGAATTCTCATTGACGCCCGGAACGCCGCTCCGCTTGCCGGGCTCGTCCCACGGGATGTTTTTCGGGCCGCGCGGCAGCTCCGTCCGGGCAGCCTTTCTGCGAGGAATGGGCTGCTCGGCCGGCGCGCTGCCCTCGGCCGACGCACCTTGTTCAGCCGCCGGAGCTTCGCTTGCCGGCGGCGCTCTGAATTGCCTTGCAGGACGGCCGTCGCTGCCGTCGCTCTGTGCAGCGGCGCCGCCGAGCATCGCCAATACCGCAAGCGCCGCTACTCCCGGCGCCGTCCCGGCCCCACGCCAATCCATCCCGTACTCTCTCAGCGTTTCTCAAAGCCACGCTAGGACCATCCCCCAAATGGGGCGAGAGAAAGGCCACGCCTTGCCATTTGGCGGCGGATAAATCCGCTGCTGGCGTGACCGCCGCTGGCAGGGGCTTGCGGACTGGCGATGCGTGCGATTTTTGTCCTGTTCGATTCCCTGAACCGGACGGCCATGGGCTGTTACGGGGCGGCGGGGATCAAGACGCCGAATTTTGATCGCTTCGCCCGCCGCGCCGTCACCTTCGACACGCATTTCGTCGGCAGCCTGCCGTGCATGCCGGCCCGCCGCGACCTGCATACGGGACGGCTCAACTTCATGCACAGCAGCTGGGGACCGCTCGAGCCTTTCGACAATTCCTTCCCGGAGATGTTGCGCAGGCGCGGCATCCACACGCATCTGGTCACCGACCACCTGCATTACTTCGAGGACGGCGGCTCGACCTACCACACCCGCTTCAGGAGGCCACGACCGTCCCGGTCGCCATCGCGCGCTTCGCCCAGTAGTACGAGGTGCAGCACAGCGAGATGGCGGCCGCGTCGGTGATCTCGACCATACCGGCCGTGCTCTTGATGTTCTTCGACCAGCGCTTCGTCGTGCACGGGCTGACGCTGGGGTCGGTGAAGTGATGCCGCCCGGGCGCGCGCGGCCGCGCCCGGCAGATTACGAATGCGCCGGCGTCTGCGCGACGGCACCCGCACGCGCCGCCTCGAAGCCGCGCGGCAGCCCGAACATCTCGCCGCGCAAGGCGAGCAGGTCGCGGATGCTGATGACCCCGATCACGGCGCCGCGCTCGAACACCGGCACGTGCCGGATGTGATGCTGCACCATCAGGTCGAAGACGCGGCCGATCTCGTCGTCGGGGCTGCACGAGATGATGTTGGTCGACATCAGCCTCGAGATCGGGAACTTCAGCGCGGCGGCGCCGTGCTTGTCGAGGGCCTCGAGCACGTCGCGCTCGGAAAACACGCCGACGGCCGTGTTGCCTTCCGTGTTGACCACGTCCTTGACGATCACCGCGCCGACATTTTCCCGTCTGAGGAGACGGATCGCCATTTCGACCGTCTCGTTCATCCCGACCATGATCAGGCGCGTTCCCTTTTTCATCATCAGGTCTGCAACTTGCATGGCGTCTCTCCGGGCTCTTTCAGGGCTTTGGCAACCTCCGCAGCGCACTCGGCAGGGCGAGCATGGACCGTGCCTGCCCTATCTCTCCAAGGGCCGCATGAATCAGCGCCCCTGCCGGCATCACGACAGCATCGGTCATCATAGACCCGACGACCCGGTTCGACCAGAAGGCGGCGACGCTTCCCTGCGAAACCGGCCGCTCAGGGCGCAGCCGGGTCGATCGTGAACAGCTCCTGGGCGCGGGCGACGCCGCGCAACGCAAAGCGACCCACGGACACGAGCCTGCTCCGCTCCGCAGGGGCGGCGGCCGCGGCGAAGTCGGCGGACAGGACGACGTCCCGGTCCACGGACCCGCACATCGACGCAATGCGGCTGACTTCGTTGACGGCGGGGCCGATCACCGTGAAGTCGAGGCGCTCCTGGCTGCCGATGTTGCCGTAAAACACATCGCCGATATGCAGGCCGAGATAGACGGACGTGACCGGACGCCCCTCCCCGGCCCTGCGCTCGTTCAAGGCCGCGATCCGCGCGCGCATGTCGCGCTCGGCCACGAGGGCGCACCGGCAGGCCTGCGCCGGGTCGTCCGCCTTGAAGATCGCCACGACCCCGTCGGCGACGAGCTTCAGCACATCGCCGCCGGCCGCGTGCACCGCGGACACGACCGCGTCGGCGTAATCGTTGAGCATCGGGATGATCTCGTCCGGCGCGGCGCGGTCGCTGATGCGCGTATAGCCGCGCAGGTCGGAGAACCACAGCACCGCGTTGATCCGCTCGGCCACACCGCGCGAGATGCGTCCCTCGAGCACGCGCCGGCCTGCGTCGCGGCCGAGATAGACCTCGACCAGCGTCTGCGCGACGCGGGCCAGCGATGCGCTTTTCGCCGCCAGCGCAAGGGCCGGCACGAGCCGGCGCAAGGCGGCGACCTGCCGCTCGTCGAAGCCGCCGTCGCGCCGCGTCGACCAGCTCGAGTAGACGGCGTCCATCTCGCCGATCACGCTGTCGCGCGCGAAGCGATGAACGAAAGCGACGTAGTCGGTTCCACCCTCGCGCCGCAAGTCGGCGAGCAAGGGAAACTCAGGTGCTGCTTCGGTCAGCCTGCGGCGAAGTTCGCTTTCGCCCGAGGCGACCAGCGCATAGAACGGACTGCTTTGCCAGCTGTCCGCCGCGGCTCCCGCCTGATTTGAACGGCCGTATTCGATCACGGGCGACTGCGCGCCATCGACATGCCACTTGAAGACGCGCCCTTCGTGAACCGGATGCAGCGTGTCGATCAGCATGTTCCCGTGCGACAGCTCGAGCCCGGCCCCGGCGCAGGCGGCGCAGAAGCCGTCG
>DATBIR010000175.1:0-4223 GCA_036556825.1 Beijerinckiaceae bacterium | reverse complement strand
CGCATTCAGCCTCGCTCGGCATGCGCTTCTACACCGGCAAGATGTTCCCGGACAAATATCAGGGCGCGATCTTCATTGCACGCCACGGCCCCTGGAACCGAACCCAGAAATATGGCGCCGACGTCGTCGTCGTCCATCTGGACGGTAAAGGGAATTTCAAGTCCATGGAACCGTTCCTGCAAGGGCTGGTTGAGGACAATAAATATATCGGCCGTCCGGTCGACGTCGAAGTGATGAAGGACGGCTCGCTCCTCGTCTCCGACGACTGGAACGGCGCGGTGTATCGCGTCAGCTACGCCAAGTGAGGCGGGTCGCTCGCGACCGGCTTTGACCGTTAGACCCGAGGGCGGCGACGCCCTCGCGTCTTGTCTATTCATCACAGGCCGACCCCGATGAGCCTCTTGCGCGTGATCTTGACCGTCTCGCTCCTGCCGATCGCCGGGACAGCCTTCGCGGCGACGAAATATTTTCCCGAGCGCCAGCCGGCCTGTCTCGCCTGCCACGGCGAGAACGGCACCTCGGCAACGCCGGAGACGCCATCGCTCGGCGGCATCTCCGAATTCTACGCACTGCTTCAGCTCGTGGAATTCCGCGACGGCAATCGCAAATCGGACATCATGCGCGAGGTCGTCAAGGGCATGACCGACGACGATCTGCGCGCCGCGGCGAAATTCGTCGGCCAGCAGCCGCGCCCCGCCCCGCCCGAGGAGAAAGGCGACCCGGAACGGATGAAGCGCGGCGCCGATCTGGTCGAAAAGAACCGCTGCAACCAATGCCACGGCAAGGAGCTTCTCGGCGGCGAGCAGATGCCGCCTCTGCGCCACCAACGCGAGGACTACATCCAGAAATCGCTGCTCGCTTACAAGACGCAGACCCGCATCGACGACCGCGCCGCCATGAGCGAAATCGCCGCCCGCCTCAGCGAGACCGAGATCGGCGACCTTGCACATTATCTCGCGCGGTTGCCGAACTGATCCGGCGCTGTCGCATACTGCGAAATCCGCTCAAGCCCGCTTCGACAGCGTCCGCGACACGGCATCCTGCCAGCCGGCAACCAGCTTCTGCCGCGTCGCCTCCTCCATCTGCGGCTCGAAGCGGCAATCGCGCGCCCAGCTCTGCGCGAAGGCCGCAGCGTCCGGCCAGACCCCGGCTTTCGATCCGGCGAGCCAGGCTGCGCCGAGGGCGGTCGTCTCCAGGATCACCGGACGGTCGACTGGCGCGGCGAGAATGTCGGCGAGGCGCTGCATGGTCCAGTCGGAGGCGACCATGCCGCCATCGACGCGCAGGACGGTGTCGCCGGACGCCGCCCGCCAGTCGCGCTTCATCGCCTCCAGCAGGTCGAGGGTCTGGAAGGCGACGCTTTCGAGGGCGGCGCGGGCGAATTCGGCGGGCCCGGTGTTGCGGGTCAGGCCGAACATCGCGCCGCGAGCTTCGGAATCCCAATGCGGCGCGCCGAGGCCGGTGAAGGCGGGAACGAGATAGACGCGCTGGTTCGGGTCCGCCTTCTCGGCGAGCACGCCGGATTCGGACGCCTTGCCGATGATGCCGAGCCCGTCGCGCAGCCATTGCACCGCCGCGCCGGCAATGAAGATCGAGCCTTCGAGCGCGTAGGTCGTCGCGCCGCCGAGGCGATAGGCGATGGTGGTCAGCAGGCGGTTGGCGGACGGCACGCGGTCGCGGCCAGTGTTGAGAAGCGCGAAGCACCCGGTGCCGTAGGTCGACTTCATCATGCCCGGCTCGAAACAGGCATTGCCGATCGTCGCGGCCTGCTGGTCGCCGGCAACGCCGAGGATCGGCACGGCGGCGCCGAACACATCCGGCAGCGTCTGGCCGAAATCGTCGGCGCAGTCCCGGACCTCGGGCAGAACCGTCGCCGGAATCTTCAGGATCCGCAGCAATTCGTCGTCCCAGCGATTGTCGCCGATATTGTAGATCAGCGTCCGCGAGGCGTTGGTCGCGTCGGTTGCATGCACCCGCCCCCCCGTCAGCTTCCAGATCAGCCAACTGTCGACCGTGCCGAAACACAGCTCGCCCCGCTCGGCGCGCCCGCGCAGCCCATCGACATTATCGAGCAGCCAGGCGAGCTTGGTGCCGGAGAAATAGGGATCGAGCAGCAGGCCGGTCTTGTCCGTGAACGCCGCTTCGAGCCCTTGCGCCTTCAGCGTCTCGCACAAGGGCGCGGTGCGCCGGTCCTGCCAGACGATGGCGCGATGCACGGGGCGGCCGGTCGCCCGCTCCCAGAGCACGACGGTCTCGCGCTGATTGGTGATGCCGATCGCGGCGATGTCGGTGATGGCGACGGCGGCTTTCGCGAGCGCGGCCTTCACCGTGGCGACGACGCTCGTCCAGATTTCGTCGGCATCGTGCTCGACCCAGCCGGAATTGGGGTAGTGCTGCGTAAATTCCTGCTGGCCGACGCCCGCGATCTTCATCGCCCCGTCGAATACGATCGCACGCGATGACGTGGTCCCCTGGTCGATCGCCAGAATATTGCTGCCCATTGTCTCCTCCCACAGTTTTGTCAATCGCGGCGCATGGAAAAGGCCGCGATCAGCCCTCTCCCATGGGGAGAGGGTGGCGCGAAACGCCGGGTGAGAGGTACGGACTATCGATAGGCTGTACCCCCTCACTCCAACCCTCTTCCCATGGGAGAGGGAGCATGCAGTGCTCGCAGCGAATTCCGAGCCTCAAACAAAACTTGCCGGGACTTGGGAAAAGCCCCGGCAAGCACTATCGCAAAGCATCGACGCCGGTTATTTCCAGCGCTTTATTATATCTTCATATGCGATGGTCTCGCCTTTGGGCTTCTCGTTGTCGAGCTTGGCCTTGGCGCCGCCCTTGCCGATCCATTCGGCAGCGGGCTTCTCGGGATTGAGGCGCGGGCCGCAACCGCCATAGACTTTCGCCTTCTCGTCGGCGACCTGCATGCGCGACATCGTCAGGTCCATCTCGGCGGCGAGCCGGTCCATGGCCTGCTGAGGCGTGAAGGCGCCGGAGTTGACATCGCCGATCTGCTGCCACCAGAGCTGGGCGAGCTTGGGATAGTCGGGCACGTTGATGCCGGTCGGGGTCCACAGCACGCGGTCGGGCGAGCGGTAGAACTCGATCAGGCCGCCGAGCTTGGGAGCGCGATCCGTAAAGCTCTGATGACGGACCGTACTGTCACGGATGAACGTCAGGCCGACATGGCTCTTCTTGACGTCGACCGTTTTGGAGACGACGAACTGGGCATAGAGCCAGGCCGCCTTGGCGCGATCGGTCGGGGTCGATTTCAGGATCGTCCAGGAGCCGGCGTCCTGATAGCCGAGCTTCTGGCCTTCGACCCAGTAGGGGCCATGCGGCGACGGCGCCATCCGCCACAGCGGATTGCCCTGTGCGTCGACGGTGTTGTTGCCTTCCGATTTCGGCGCGACCATCGATGCGGTGAACGCCGTGTACCAGAAGATCTGCTGCGCGACGTTACCCTGCGACAGCGCCGGGAGCGACTGGTAGAAGTCGTAGCTCGCAGCGCCGGGAGGCGCGTATTTGCGCAGCCACTCGTCCCACATGCGGATCGCGTAGACGGCGGCCGGGCCGTTGGTCTCGCCGCCGCGCGTCACCGAGGCGCCGGACGGATTGCAGGAGCCTTCCTCCATGCGGATGCCCCATTCGTCGATGGGACGGCCGTTCGGCAGGCCTTTCGAGGAGGCGCCGGCCATGGACAGCCAGGCGTCGGTCATGCGCCAGCCGAGGTCCGGCGCGCGCTTGCCGTAGTCCATGTGCCCGTAGATGCGGACGCCGTCGATCTCCTTGACGTCGTTGGAGAAGAATTCGGCGATGTCCTCATAGGCCGACCAGTTCACCGGCACGCCGAGATCGTAGCCGTATTTCTTCTTGAAGCGCTCCTTGAGCTCGGGCTTGTCGAACCAGTCCTTGCGGAACCAGTAGAGGTTGGCGAACTGCTGATCGGGAAGCTGATAGAGCTTGCCGTCCGGCCCGGTCGTGAACGACTTGCCGATGAAGTCATTGACGTCCAGACCCGGATTGGTCACGTCCTTGCCGGCGCCGGCCATCCAGTCGGTGAGATTGACGGCGAGCTGCAGGCGCGAATGCGTGCCGATCAGGTCGCTGTCGTTGATGTAGGCGTCGTAGAGATTGCGGTTGGTCTGCATCTGGGTCTGCACGGCCTGAACGACCTCGCCTTCGCCCAGAAGCTGATGGTTGACCTTGATGCCGGTGATCTC
>DATBIR010000174.1:0-1979 GCA_036556825.1 Beijerinckiaceae bacterium | reverse complement strand
CGCACCACGTCGGCCCGCGTGAAGGCGATGTGATCGATCTCCTCGATGCCTCGCAGGAGGTTGATGGCCTCGAGCAGGCCCGAATCCTTGCCGGGGGGAAGGTCGACTTGGGTCGGGTCGCCGGTCACGATCATCTTGCTCTCGTCGCCGAGCCTGGTCAGGAACATCTTGAGCTGGACCGGCGTGCAGTTCTGAGCCTCATCGAGAATGACGATGGCATGCGACAGGGTGCGGCCGCGCATGAAGGCGAGCGGGGCGATCTCGATCACGCCCGCGGCAAGCCCGCGCTCGACCCGTTCCGGCGCGAGCACGTCGTAGAGCGCGTCGTAGAGCGGGCGGAGATAGGGATCGACCTTCTCGCGCATGTCGCCGGGCAGGAAGCCGAGCCGTTCGCCGGCCTCGACCGCGGGTCGGGACAGGATCAGCCGGTCGCATCGCCCGCTCTCCAGGCACGCCGCGGCGAAGGCGACCGCGAGATAGGTCTTGCCGGTGCCGGCCGGGCCGGTCGCGAACACGAGGTCGTTGCGCTGCAGCGAGGCGAGATAGGCGCTTTGCATCGGCGTGCGCGCCGTGATCAGGCGCTTGCGCGTGCGGATCTGCTGCGCCTCGGGACGGCCCGCGCCGGGCTCCGCCTCTTCGTCGGGCTCGAAGGAGCGTGCATGGCGGATGGCGCCGACCACTTCGCCGACGCCGATCATCTCGCCCTGCGCGAGCCGGCCATAGAGTTGCTCGAGCACGGACTTGGCGGTGGCGCAGGACGATTCGGACCCGCGCAAGCTGACCGCGTTGCCGTTGACCACGGCCTCGATTCCGAGCCGGTCTTCGAGCACGGCGAGATTTGCGTCGTAGTCGCCGAGGAGGTCGCGCACGAGCCTGATGTCGTCGAAAAACACGACGGTAGGCTCGGCCCCCCCATTGGTTGCGGCCGTCGCAGCGCGCTTGGCCGCCGCTCCTCTTCCGCGCCCCAATGGTGCTTTCCGAATGCTGGCCTTGCTGGTCACACGGCCGCCTGAGCTGGCTCGCGCCATTCAAATCCCGATTTTATGACACCGGTGAGACTGTTCGGGCTGGACGCCACGATGTCAACCGCGGCGATCCGGCCGATAAGCCTCTCCGGTCCGTCTACATGCACGGCCTGTAGATAAGGTGAACGCCCGGCGATCTGCCCTGGTTTCCGCCCTTTGCCTTCGAACAGCACCTCGAGGCGGCGTCCGACCGTGGCCCGGTCGAAGGCGTGGCGATCGCGCTCGATGAGCCGCTGCAAGGCGAGCAGGCGCGCATGCTTCGCCGCGTCCGCGACCTGGCCTTCCAGGCTCGCCGCTTGCGTTCCCGGCCGCGCGCTGTATTTGAAAGTGAAGGCCTGGGCAAAGCGCAGGCGCGCGCAAAGGGTCAGGGTTTCCTCGAAATCCTGGTCGGTCTCGCCCGGGAAGCCGACGATAATGTCGGTGGAGAGCGCAATATCCGGCCGCGCCGCCCGGACCTTCCCGATCACCGCTTCATAGTCCGCCGCACTGTGCTTCCGGTTCATGGCCTTGAGGATGCGGTCGGAGCCCGACTGGAAGGGAAGGTGCAGATACGGCATGAGCTTCGGCTCCTCGGCGAACAGCGCGATCAGCGCGTCGTCCATGTCGAGAGGATGGCTCGTGGTGAAGCGGAGCCGGTCGATCGACGGCAGTTCCGCGAGCCGCCGCAACAATCGCGCCAGCGTCCAGCGGCGTCCGTCGGGACCCTCGCCGTGATAGGCGTTCACGTTCTGCCCGAGCAGCGTGATCTCGCGTGCGCCGCGCGCAGCAAGCCGCTCCACCTCCGCAACGATCTCCAGCGGCGCGCGGGAAAACTCGGCGCCTCTCGTATAGGGCACGACGCAGAACGTGCAGAACTTGTCGCACCCCTCCTGCACGGTGACAAAGGCCGACACGCGGCCGTTGCCTTGCGGGCGCTCCGGGAGCTGCGCGAATTTGTCCTCGGCGGGAAAATCG
>DATBIR010000173.1:0-3328 GCA_036556825.1 Beijerinckiaceae bacterium | reverse complement strand
TTTTCCCGAAAAGTGGTGCCCACTTTTCGGCATCCTGCTCCAGGGCCGCAGCAGAATCCGTGACGACGTCAGCGAGAAGGAGACCAATCGGAAATTGAGCGAGCCGCATCCGCCCGCCCGCGCCTCGATCGGTTCTGTCCGCCGCTCCTTCGCGCCGTGGAACGATCCCGCAGCCGTTCCCCTGATCAGCTTCGAGCACGTCGCCAAGCGCTTCGGCTCGACCGTCGCGGTCGACGACCTGACGCTCGCCATCCACGAGCGCGAATTTTTCTGTCTGCTCGGACCCTCGGGTTGCGGCAAGAGCACGCTCTTGAGGCTTCTCGCGGGCTTCGAGACGCCGAGCGAGGGGCGCATCCTGCTCGCCGGCCGGGATCTTGCGGCGGCGCCGCCTTACCGCCGCCCCGTCAACATGATGTTCCAGTCGTACGCGCTGTTCCCGCACATGACGGTGGCCGGCAACATCGCTTTCGGCCTCAGGCAGGACGGCCTCGCCAAGGCGGAGATCGCCGCGCGCGTCGACGAGATGTTGCGCCTCGTTCAACTCCAGGGGCTGGCAGGGCGCCGCCCGGATCAGCTGTCCGGCGGCCAGCGTCAGCGCGTGGCGCTGGCGCGCGCCCTCGCCAAGCGGCCCAAGGTTCTGCTTCTCGACGAGCCGCTCGCCGCGCTCGACAAGAAGCTGCGCGAGGAAACCCAGTTCGAGCTGATGGACCTTCAGGTCCGCCTCGGCATGACCTTCATCGTCGTCACCCACGACCAGGAAGAGGCGATGACGATGGCCGATCGCATCGCCGTCATGGACCGGGGCAAGCTGGTGCAGGTGGCGACGCCCGCCGAGATCTACGAGCAGCCGAGGACCAGATTCATCGCCGAGTTCGTCGGCGACGTGAACATTCTGGAAGGAAAGGTGGCCGGACGCGACGACGGCGTGTGGCGCATCGACAGCCGGGCGGCGGCCGCGCCGCTCGTCGTCGACGATCCCGACGAGGTGCTCGACAACGGCCAGGAGATCGCGCTCGCCATCAGGCCGGAGAAGATGACGTTGCAACGCCAGCCTCCCGTCGCAGGCGAGAACGTCCTCGCCGGCGAAGTGTGGGACATCGGCTATCTCGGCGACTGGACGATCTATCGCGTCAAGCTCGATTCCGGGACCATGGTGCGGGTGTCCTGCGCCAATGTGAGCCGCTTCGTCGAGGCCCCGGTGAGCTGGGAAGACCGCGTCTACCTGTCATTCGCACCGCAATCGGCGGTGATCCTGACACGGTGACGCGATGTCCCTGACCTCGCTGCAAGCGCGCATCGGACGGGCCATGGTGCCGGCGCTGCCGTTCCTGTGGCTCGCCGTGTTCTTTCTCCTGCCCTTCATCATCGTGGTGAAGATCAGCCTGTCGGATCCGGCCACCGCGCAGCCGCCATACCGTCCCGTGCTCGACCTGGGCCAGGGCCTCGCCGGGCTGGGCGATCTCGTCGCCAAGCTGGATGTCGAGAATTTCACGGCGCTCCTCGGCGACGATCTTTACGTGCAGGCGGCGCTCTCATCGGTGCGCATCGCCGCCGTCTCCACCGCGCTGCTGCTGCTGCTCGGCTATCCGGTTGCCTACGCCATGGCGCGCGCGCCGGCGCGGTGGCGGCCTTTGCTGATCGCGCTCGTCATCTTGCCCTTCTGGACGAGCTTTCTGATCCGCGTCTATGCCTGGATCGGCATCCTGCGCCCGGAAGGCGTGCTCAACCAGGCGCTCATGCTGCTCGGGCTGGCGTCGGAGCCGCTGACGATCCTCAACACCGAGACGGCGGTCTTCATCGGCATCGTCTACGCCTATTTCCCCTTCATGATCCTGCCGCTCTACGCGTCGCTCGAGCGGCTCGACGACACGCTGATCGAGGCCGCGCAGGATCTCGGCTGCCCGCCGTGGAAGGCCTTCTGGGCGATCACGCTGCCCCTGTCGCTGCCCGGCGCCATCGCCGGATCGCTCCTGTGCTTCATCCCGATCGTCGGCGAGTTCGTCGTGCCCGATCTTCTCGGCGGCTCCGACACGCTGATGATCGGGCGCGTTCTGTGGAGCGAGTTCTTCTCCAACCGCGACTGGCCGCTTGCCAGCGCCGTTGCCATCATACTCCTCATCCTTCTCGTCGTGCCGATCGTCTATTTCCAGAACGCGCAGGCGAAGTTGCGCGAGGCGGACAAGTGAGACGTTTCAGCCTCTTCAATATCGTCTCCCTGGTCGTCGGCTTCAGCTTCCTCTACCTGCCGATCGTCCTCCTCGTCATCTATTCCTTCAACGAATCGCGGCTGGTCACGGTGTGGGGCGGCTTCTCCACCAAGTGGTACGTCTCGCTGATCCATAACCAGGGGATCCTCGACGCCGCCTGGGTAACGATCCGCGTGGCGTTCCTTTCCGCCACGGTCGCCACGGTCCTCGGCACGATGGCGGCGGTCGCGCTGGTTCGGCGCGGACGGTTCGTCGGACGCAACCTCTTTGCCGGCATGGTCTATGCGCCGCTGGTCATGCCCGACGTGATCATGGGCCTGTCGCTGCTCCTGCTCTTCGTGGCGATCGGCTTCGACCGCGGCTTCTGGACTGTGACGCTGGCGCACACGACGTTCGCCATGTGCTACGCCGCCGTGGTCGTCCAATCGCGGCTTCTCACCTTCGACGTCTCGTTGGAGGAAGCGGCACTCGACCTAGGCGCGCCGCCCCTGAAGACCTTCGCGGTGATCACGCTGCCGGTCATCTTCCCGGCCGTTGCGGCCGCCTGGATGCTCGCTTTCACCTTGTCGCTCGATGATCTCGTCATCGCCAGCTTCACCACCGGGCCGGGGGCGACCACGCTGCCGATGAAGATCTACAGTCAGGTGCGGCTCGGCGTGACGCCGGAGATCAACGCCGTCTCAACCATCCTTGTCGGGCTGGTCACGACCGGCGTCGTCGCCGCCACCATTGTCGGTAGGGCGCGAGGTCCGCGCGCGTAGCCGAGGCGGCAGGGTCTGGCCAGCAGGCATCGTCGTGCCTGCTGGCTCCAGTCCATGGCACTTGGAGGGGACGAGGAATCGTAGAACCTGCATGTGCTCCCCCGACACGCTAGGCCCTCGTGCAGCCTCTTAGTCGGGCAGCTCCAGCAGCCGCGCCTGCGGATTCGCCAGTGAGCCTTCGACGGTAAAAGCGATGGCGCCCTCGTCCGGCGCAACGGTCGGTTCCGCACCGACCGTTGCTTGCTGCCGGCCACGGGAGCTCGCGCTCATCGTGCCGTTCAGCCCCAGCGTACCGTCGCTGAGCCCAACCCAGCCTTGCGCATCCGCCGAATAGGACGGCGTGGTGAGCTTGCCGCGCTC
>DATBIR010000172.1:0-16912 GCA_036556825.1 Beijerinckiaceae bacterium | reverse complement strand
ACGTCGACGATGGCGCCCGTGCGCTTGACGGTCTGGCCTTCCTTGATCTCGCGATCGGAGCCGAAGATGACGACGCCGACATTGTCGGTTTCGAGGTTGAGGGCCATGCCGCGCACGCCCGACTCGAACTCGACCATCTCGCCGGCCTGCACCTTGTCGAGGCCGTAGCAGCGCGCGATGCCGTCGCCGACCGAGAGCACCTGGCCGACCTCCGTAACCTCCGCCTCCTGGCCGAAGTTCTGGATCTGCTGCTTGAGGATGGCGGAAATTTCAGCGGCGCGGATGTCCATCAGCGGACCTCTTTCATGGCAAGCTTGATTGAATTGAGTTTGGTGCGGAGCGAGGCGTCGACCATGCGGCTGCCGATCTTGACGACAAGGCCGCCGATCAGGGCCGGATCGATCCTGATGTCGACGTCGACCTCGGCCTTGGCAACGTCGCGCAGGGCGGACGTGATGTCGCCCAGGACGCGTTCGGACGGCGGCTCGGCGAGCGTCACCTGCGCGCGCACGATGCCTTTGAAATCGGCGACCAGCGTCCGGTAGGCGCGGATCATGTCGGGCAGGGCGAACAGGCGCCGGTTGGCGGCCACGAGGCGGATGAAGTTGCCGGCGAAGCCGCCGATCGCGGCTTTGTCCAGGATGGCGCCGACGGCGCGCTCCTGCTCCTCGGCCGTGAAAACCGGGCTCCTGACGAGGCGCTGCAGGTCCGCGCTGTCGCGCAGGAGCGCGTCGAAGCGATCGAGATCGGCCAGGACGGCGTCGACCAGCCGATGCTCCCGCGCCAGGTCGAACAACGCGGAGGCGTAACGCCCCGCCACGCCCGATACGACAGTTTCGGTCTGCGAACCGTTTTGAGGCACTGATCTCTCTCAGCTCTCACGCATAAGCCTGATCGCGCCTGGACGGCGGCGGCTGCAACGCGTCAGTCAAGGAATGGCACGATCGCGGGGAAAAGCTCCCGCCCGAAGGCGCGTGTGCCCCTAGCACGGGTTTCGGGGGGGTGCAAGGCGAGGAGCCCCGCTTTACCCCTCCGGGAGGCGGCTAACGCGCGGAAAGTCTGCGGATTCGCTCGACCACCGCATCGCTGTGATACGGCTTCACGATCGGGGGGCCGGCATCGCATAATTCGCCGGCGAGCTCGGCGGCGCTGTGATGGCCCGACGTGACGATCACCTTGATGTGCGGGTGGCGCCTGCGGATCCAGCGCGCCAGCTCGAGGCCCGTCGCATGGCCGGGCAGCTCGAGATCGGTGAACACGATGTCGATCCTGAGGTCGGACTCGAGGATCGTCATGGCGTCGTCGGGATCGCCGGCCTCGACCACGCGGTAACCGCACTGGCGCAGATACTCGGCGATGACGGTGCGGGCGATGACCTCGTCATCGACGACGAGGATGGTCGGGACGCTCTTGGGCCGGGAGACCGGGTTGGGTGACATGTCGTGGGCCGCCTTTGGCGCCACATTTCCGCGCTGCCCGAGGCACTGTCAAGCTTGATCAGAGAAAGCTCTGCGGATCGACGTCGATCTCGACCTTGAGGTTGCCGCGGAGTTTTGGCGTGCGCGCCAGCCACGCGCGCAGATAGCCCTGCAGGTCGACGTCGCGCGTCGTCTTGACCAGTAGGCGATAGCGGTAGCGGCCGCGGATCAGGGCCAGGGGGGCTTCGGCCGGACCGAGCACCATCACGCCCGGCGGCGCATCCGCGACGCGCGCCATGGCGCGGGCGTGCTCTTCCGCCTTGTCGCGCTCGCTTGCCGAGACGACGAGCGCGGCGAGGCGCCCGAAAGGCGGCAGGCCGGCCGCTTCGCGGGCTGCGGTCTCCTCGCGATAGAAGCGCTCGGCGTCGCCGGACACGAGCGCCGCGATCACCGGATGCTCGGGCTGGTAGGTCTGGACGAGCGCTCGCCCGGTGCCGATGCCGCGTCCGGCGCGGCCTGCGACCTGCTGCAGAAGCTGAAAGGTCCGCTCCGCGGCGCGCGGATCGCCGGACGTGAGCCCGATGTCGGCATCGAGCACGCCGACCAGCGTCATCCTGGGAAAGTTGTGCCCCTTGGCCACGAGCTGCGTGCCGATGACGATGTCGAAGGCGCCATCGGCGATCGCCGCCAGCTCCTGCCGCAGCCGCTCGGTACCGCCCGGGAAATCGCTCGACAGCACGATGGTGCGCTTGTCGGGAAAGCGGCCCGCCACCTCCTCGGCGATACGCTCGACGCCGGGCCCGCAGGAAACGAGGGAATCGACACTGCCGCAGGCGACGCAGGCGTCGGGCCGGCGCTCCACATGGCCGCAATGATGGCAGACCAGCGCCCGCCGAAAACGATGCTCGACCAGCCAGGCCGAGCAGTTGGGGCACTCGTAGCGGTGCGCGCAGGCGCGGCACAAGGTGAGGGGCGCGTAGCCGCGACGGTTCAGGAACAGCAGGGTCTGCTCGCCCCTGGCGAGCGCGTCTTCCATCGCATAGGTGAGCGTCGGCGACAGCCAGCGCCCGCGCGTCATGGTCTCGCGCTTGAGGTCGACGGCCCGGATCTGCGGCAACTGCCGCCCGCCGAAACGCTCCGGCAGCTCCACCTTCGCGTAGCGCCCGCGTTCGGCATTGACGCGCGTTTCGATGGCCGGCGTCGCCGAGGCTAGGATGATCGGGCATTTCTCCAGCCGTCCGCGCACCACCGCCATGTCGCGGGCGTGATAGTGAACCCCGTCCTCCTGCTTGTAGGCAGCCTCGTGCTCCTCGTCGACGACGATGAGGCCGAGATCGGCATAGGGCAGGAACAGGGCCGAGCGCGCGCCGGCGACGACCTTGACCTGGCCCGCGGCGATTCCGGAGAACAGGCGCTCGCGCCGCCGACCGGACACTCCGGAATGCCACTGCGCCGGCCGCACGCCGAAGCGGCGCGCGAAGCGGTCGAGGAATTGCGCCGTGAGCGCGATCTCGGGCATCAGGATCAGCGCCTGCCGGCCCTGCCGGACCGCCTCCGCCACCGCCTCGAAATATACCTCGGTCTTGCCAGAGCCGGTGACCCCTTCGAGCAGAATGACGGGCGGGCTGGCGGCGCCGCCGCCCGGGGCAGGCAATGCGGCGGCGCAGGTCGCCACCGCCGCCGCGAGCACATGGGCGGCGCCCTGCTGTGTGGCGGACAGGGCCGTGCGCGCGTGATCGATATCGGGCAGTTCGGCGACGGGCTCCGGCTTGAGCGCCACCGTCTCCAGCGTACCTTCGTCGACGAGCCCGTCGATCACGCCCGTGCTGACCGAAGCCGCCATGGCCAGTTCGCGCTTGACGTGGACGAGCCCGCCTTGAGCCGCCTCGATCACGCGGGCGCGGGCGGGGGTCAGGCGTTTCGGCGGCGGCCCCGCGAGGCGCACGCCGACGCGCGGGATCTCGGCACGGTCCTCGCCCGGCAGCTTGAGCGCGAGCGCCAGCACGGAGCCTTTCGGCGCCAGGGTGTACCAGGCCATCCAGTCGACCAGCCGGCGCATGGCAGGAGACAGGGGCGGGGTGTCGATTTTTCCGGCGACCGACTTGAGGTTGGCGCCGGCCCCCTCGCGCAAGGCCCAGACGACGCCCACGGCCGTGCGCGTGCCGAGCGGCACGGCGACCACCACGCCCTCGTTCAGTTCCAGACCGTTCGGGACCGCGTAGCTGTAGGCCGTGTCGAGCGCCAGTGGCATCAGGACATCGGCAATGCGGGAGACCATTGCGATGAGCAGACCTTAACCTTTTGGAAAGCATGTCCGGCACAAAACAGGAACGTGTCAAGTGACAGCGCAAGCAAAGCGGTAGGTGCGGCGGCGATCGGGTTTTCCGCCGCCCCCGAGACCGCGCGCGCAGCCGCGGCGTGGCTCGCCAGCCTCGCCCGCGAGCGCCGCCTCAGCGACAAGACCGTCGAAGCCTATGGCCGCGACCTGCGGCAGTTCCTCACCTTCCTCACCACCCATCTCGGCGCGGCGCCGACGGTGGCGGCCATCGTCGGTCTCAAGCCGCTCGATATCCGCGCCTTCCTGGCGGCCCGCCGGGTCGACGGGATCGAGAGCCGCTCGCTGATGCGCCAGCTGGCCGCCCTGCGTTCCTTCGCGCGTTACCTGGAACGGGAGGGTCACGGCACGCCCTCGGCGTTCAGCGCCATCCGCAGCCCGAAAATCAGCAAGGGCCTGCCGCGGCCCGTGAACCCGTCGGCCGCCGTCGCGCTCACCCAGGTCGAGACGCGCGGCGGCGAGGAGCGCGAGCCCTGGATCCTTGCCCGCGACGCCGCCGTGCTCGCCCTGCTCTACGGAGCGGGGCTGCGCATCTCGGAGGCGCTCGGCATCAAGCGCCAGGACGCCCCGGTCGGAGATATCGATGCCGTGACGGTCATGGGCAAGGGCGGCAAGGTGCGCAGCGTGCCGGTCATCCCGCCCGTGCGGCGCGCGGTCGAGGATTATATCGCGGCCTGCCCGTACCGGCTGTCGCCGCGCGGGCCGCTTTTCGTCGGCGCCAAAGGCGGGCCGCTCTCGCCGCGCATCATCCAGCTCGCGGTGGCGCGACTGCGCGGCGCCCTCGGGCTGCCCGATACGGCGACTCCCCATGCCCTGCGTCATTCGTTTGCGACGCACCTTCTGGTCGGGGGCGGAGAGCTGCGCGCCATTCAGGAGCTGCTCGGCCACGCCTCGCTCTCGACCACGCAAATTTACACTAAAATTGATACATCGCGGCTGCTCGCCGCTTACGAAGCGGCGCATCCCCGCGCCCGCGAGCAGTAACCCAATCACAAGGTTTCGCCCCTAGTTTCAACCGGAACGGTTCCTGGGCGGGACATGCCTGACGCGACAATTTCGCCTTCGCCCGAAGCGGCGCGCCAAAGCTCGAATTGGTCGATCCTGCTCGCGGATGATTCCGCAAGCATGCGCAAGAGCTTGGCTACCGCCATCAGGTCTTACGACGCCTCCATCGAGATCATCGAGGCTTTGACCGGCCGCGAAACCCTCGACCTGCTCGTGACACGACCGCCGGATCTGGCATTCATCAACCTTCAGCTGCCCGAGATTTCGGGCGCCGAGGCGCTCGCCTACGCCTGGCGCAAAGGTATCCGTCCGTTAACCATCCTGATGTCGAAGCATGTCCTGCCGAAATGGGTGGAGGTGTCGACGGAGCTCGGCGCCTACGAGTTCTGGCGCAAGCGCTTCGACCCGGCGCACGTGATTCAGCTGCTCGATGCGTACCGCGTCATGCGCACGCCGATGAAGCTCCTGGTGGCGGACCAGTCGACGACCGCGCACGACCTGATCATGCGCATGCTCGCCAATTGCCGTTTTCAGCTGGAGGTCGACCATTCCGACAGCGGCCCGCATGCCCTGGGGCTGGCGCGCGACACGCGCTACGACGTGGCGCTCGTCGATTCCCAGTTCTCGAGCGGCATGAGCGGCTTCGAGATCGCCTGCCAGATCCGCGCCGCCTCGCCGGGCACCAAGCTGATCCTGATGGCCGGCGGAGCCGCCGGCACGGCCATGCAGGTGGCGCGGCAGTTCGGCCTGCGCTCATTCCTGCAAAAGCCATTCTACCTGCGCGACGTGGAATTCGCGCTGCATGCCGAGTTCGGCCTGCGCCGCCCGTATCTGCTCAACGCCGTGTGCGCGCCGGAGGCACCGTCGCGCATTGCGGGCGCCCGCCCCTGACGATTGCCGCCTGATGAAAATCATCCCCAAAGTCGACAGCGCACAGAAGGCAGCGCCGCCGGGGCCGGGCATCCTGGTCGCCGACGATTCCCCCGTAACACGCCGGGTGATGTGCGGGCACCTTGCCGCCATCGTGCCCGGGGCGAAGGTGATCGAGGCGGCGACCGGACACGAGGCGTGCGCAGCCCTGAAGACGGGCGGCGCCGAGATCGCCTTTATCGACATGGACCTTCCGGACATGAACGGCGCCGAAGCGGTGGCGCGGGCCCGCGAGGAAGGCGCGCGGCCATTCGTGACCTTGATGGCGACGCAGATCGGCGCCGGGTGGGAAGCTTCGTGCCGCGAGATCGAGGCCTATGAAATTCTCGAAAAGCCCCTCGAGGAAGGCGAGATCCGCCAGATCCTCCTGAACCACAAGCGCATGAAGGATCGGTGCCGCGTCCTGGTGGCCGACGACTCGAAAACGTTCCGGCAGCTGATCCGCAAGGTCATCGCTTCGAGCCGCTTTCTGACGGATGTCGACGTGGTCGACAACGGCGAGGGGGCCATCAGCCTTCTCGGGCAGCAGAAATACGACGTCATCTTCCTCGATTACGAGATGCCGGGCCTCGACGGCCTCGAAACGGCGTGCCTCGTGCAGGAGGTGTCACCCGGCACAAGGGTGGTCATGGTGTCGGCCAATCACAACGAGGGCGTCGAGAAGGCGGCGCGTTACTTCGGCGTCGTCGACTTCCTCAAGAAGCCGTTCTACCCGGCGGAGATCGACAAGGCGCTGCACCTCGCTTTCGACCTGCCGCTGTCATCGATTCTGGCAAGGCTCGAGGCGAAGGTGCCCGGCGCGCCGACATTCCCCAGCGCCGCAACCGCCTGATCCGCTCCGGCGGCGGACAATGATCCGGCAAAGGAGATGGTGAGCTGCGAAGCGATCCTGGGCGCCTCACATGTGGATGGCGCGCTTCTCGACGGCGAGCGCCGCCTCCTTGACCGCCTCGGTCAGCGTCGGATGCGCGTGACAGGTGCGTGCGATATCTTCTGACGACGCTCCGAACTCCATGGCGACGGCGAGCTCGGCGATCAGGTTGCCGGCATCTGCGCCGACGATGTGCACGCCGAGCACGCGGTCGCTCGTCGCGTCGGCCAGGACCTTCACGAAGCCGTCGGTGGTGCGGTTGACCTTGGCGCGGCCGTTCGCCGTGAACGGGAACTTGCCGACCTTGTAGGCAATGCCTGCAGCGTTCAGCTCCTCTTCGCTCTTGCCGACCGACGCGACCTCGGGGAACGTGTAGATGACGTTCGGGATCACGTCGTAGTTCACGTGGCCGGCCTTGCCCGCGAGAATCTCCGCCACCGCCACGCCTTCATCTTCGGCCTTGTGCGCCAGCATGGGCCCGGCGATGACGTCGCCGATCGCGTAGATGCCGGTAATGTTGGTGGCAAACTCGTCGTCGGTGAGAATACGCCCCTTGTTGTCCCGCTGCACGCCGACCTGCTCGAGCCCGAGACCGTCCGTATAGGGAACGCGGCCGATGGCGACGAGCACGACGTCGGCTTCGATCGTCTCGGCATTGCCGCCGGCGGCAGGCTCGATCGTGACCTTGGTCGACTTGCTGGCGCGGTCGACCTTTGTGACCTTGGACGACAGGCGGAAGCCGATCCCCTGGCGTTCGAGGATGCGCTGGAACTGCCGTGCGACTTCGTTGTCCATGCCTGGCAGGATGCGGTCGAGGAACTCGACCACCAGCACCTCGGCGCCGAGACGGCGCCACACCGAGCCGAGTTCGAGGCCGATCACGCCGGCACCGACCACGACAAGCTTTTTGGGCACCGTGCCAAGCTCGAGGGCGCCGGTCGACGACACCACGACCTTCTCGTCGATGTCGATGCCCGGCAGGCGCGCCACGTCCGAGCCGGTGGCGATCACGATGTTGCGGGTCTGCAGGACCTGGTTGGACCCGTCCTCGCCCGCGACCGAGACCTGACCGGCGGCGGCGATCTTCGCGTGGCCGCGGAACGCGTCGATCTTGTTCTTCTTGAGCAGGAACTCGACGCCCTTGACGTTGCCGTCCACGCCTTCGTCCTTGAAGGCCATCATCTTTCTGAGGTCGAGCTTGGGCTTGCCCACGCCGATGCCGAGATCACCGAAATGCTTGCCGGCCTCCTCGAACAGCTCCGAGGCATGCAGCAGGGCCTTCGACGGAATGCAGCCGACGTTGAGGCACGTGCCGCCATGCGTCCTGCGCTTCTCGACGACCGCGACCTTCATGCCGAGCTGCGCCGCCCGTATGGCGCAGACATAGCCGCCGGGACCGGTTCCGATGACGACGAGATCGTAGGACATGGTCAACCTTCACTGTCATCGCCGGGCCTGCGCCGGCGATCCGAACCGCGACTGCGTTGCGCTTAAACGTCGGAAATGGATGGCCGGGTCAAGCCCGGCCACGACAAAACAGGTGAGCGCAGCTCACAGATCCAGCACGAGCCGGGCCGGGTCTTCCAAGGCTTCCTTGACACGCACCAGGAAGGTCACGGCCTCGCGGCCGTCGACGATGCGGTGGTCGTAGGAGAGCGCCAGATACATCATCGGGCGCACGACGACCTGGCCGTTGCGCACCACCGGCCGATCCTCGATGCGGTGCATGCCGAGGATGCCCGATTGCGGAGCGTTGAGGATCGGGGTCGACATCAGCGAGCCGTAGATGCCGCCGTTGGTGATCGTGAAGGTGCCGCCCTGCATCTCGTCGATCTTGAGCTGCCCGTCGCGGGCGCGGCGGCCGAAATCGCCGATCTTTTTCTCGATCTCGGCGATCGACAGCCCGTCGGCATCGCGCAAGACCGGCACGACGAGACCCTTCTCGGTCCCGACGGCGATGCCGATGTGGTAATAGTTCTTGTAGACGATGTCGTCGCCGTCGATCTCCGCATTGACAGCCGGGAGTTCCTTGAGGGCCTGCACGCAGGCCTTCACGAAGAAGCCCATGAAGCCGAGCTTGGCGCCGTGCTTCTTCTCGAACACGTCCTTGTATTGCTTGCGCAGATCCATCACGGCGCCCATGTCGACGTCGTTGAACGTCGTCAGCATGGCGGCCGTGTTCTGGGCCTCCTTGAGTCGCCGCGCGATTGTCTGGCGCAGCTTGGTCATGCGCACGCGTTCCTCGCGCGACGCGTCGTCGGGCGCGGAGGGCGCCCGCATCTGCGCCGGCGCCGGCGCCGCAACGCTCCTCGCCTGCGTCGCGATCGCGGCGAGCATGTCGCCTTTGGTGGCGCGGCCGCCCTTGCCGCTGCCCGCCAGGGTGTTGGGATCGACGCCGCTCTCGCGCGCGAGGCGGGCAACGGCCGGACCATGCTCCTTGGCGCCGGTATCGCCGGCCTTGAGCGCCGAACCTTCAGGGCCACCGAGCGTCGCGGTCGGGCCGGCCGCGCCCGGCTTGCCGCCGATCGCCGCGGCGCCGGCGGCCTGCGCGACGGACGCTTCGCGCGGCGCCTCGGCGGAGCGCGCCTTCTGCCCCTGGGCCGCCGCAGCTCCGCCTTCGCTGATCGAGCCGAGCACCGCGCCCGGCGTCACCGTCGCTCCCTCCTTGGCGAGGATGTCGCCGAGCGTGCCGGCGGACGGGGCATTCACCTCGAGCGTGACCTTGTCCGTCTCGAGTTCAACCAGCGGCTCGTCCGCCTTGACGGCATCGCCGGGCTTCTTGAACCAGCGGCCGATGGTGGCCTCGCTGACGGATTCTCCGAGGGTCGGAACGCGGATTTCGGTCGCCATTGTCCTGTGTCACTCGTCAGCGCGCTCGCGCGCGGGATGGAAAGCATTTTCCGGCGAAGCGGTCCCGCTTCGCCGAAGAAAATGCGTCTTAACGAAAACCGAGAGACGATTCCACGTAAGTGAAAACGGCTCGAGCATTTTCCGGCGAAGCGGTCCCGCTTCGCCGAAGACAATGCGTCTTAACGAAAACCGAGAGACGATTCCACGTAAGTGGAAACGGCTCGAGCATTTTCCGGCGAAGTGGTCCCGCTTCGTCGAAGAAATGCGTTTCAACGAAAATCGAGAGCCGATTCCACGCAAGTGGAAAGAACTCTCGCCGCCGTCAGGCCGCGACCGCGGTGCCCTTGCTGCTCTTGCCGGTGAAGGCTTCGTCGAGGAACGCCTGCAGCTGCGCAAGATGCTTGGACATCTGCCCGACGGCCGTCGAGGCGGCGGCGGGGCGGCCGACATAGCGCGGCCGCTTCACCTTGCTGCCGGCGTGGTCGAGCACCCATTCGAGATAGGGCTCGACGAAGGTCCAGGCGCCCATGTTCTTGGGCTCTTCCTGGCACCAGATCACGTCGGCGTGCTTGAAGCGCGACAGCTCGTGCGCAAGCGCCTTCATCGGGAACGGATAAAGCTGCTCGACGCGCATCAGGTAGACGTCGTCGAGGCCGCGCTTCTCGCGCTCATCGAACAGATCGTAATAGACCTTGCCCGTGCACAGGACGACGCGCCGGATCTGCTCGTCGCGCGCGAGCTTGATCTCGCCGACGCCCATCTGGGCGTCGTCATAGAGGACGCGGTGGAAGGTGCTGCCGTCGGCGAGTTCGTCGAGGCGCGAGACGCAGCGCTTGTGACGCAGCAGCGATTTCGGCGTCATCAGGATGAGCGGCTTGCGGAACTCGCGCTTGAGCTGCCGGCGCAGGATGTGGAAGTAGTTGGCCGGGGTCGAGCAGTTGGCGACCTGCATGTTGTCCTCGGCGCACATCTGCAGGTAGCGCTCGAGGCGCGCCGACGAGTGCTCCGGCCCCTGCCCTTCGTAGCCGTGCGGCAGCAGGCAGGTCAGGGCCGACATGCGCAGCCACTTGCGCTCGCCCGACGAGATGAACTGGTCGAAGACCACCTGCGCGCCGTTGGCGAAGTCGCCGAACTGCGCCTCCCACAGCACGAGGGCGTTCGGCTCCGACAGCGAGTAGCCGTATTCGAAGCCGAGCACGGCCTCTTCCGACAGCATCGAATTGATGACTTCGTAGCGGCGCTGCCCCTCGCGGATGTGGTTGAGCGGCGTGTAGCGCTGCTCGGTCTCCTGATCGAGCAGCACCGAGTGGCGCTGCGAAAAGGTGCCGCGCTCGACGTCCTGCCCCGACAGGCGGACGGGATGGCCGTCCAGCATCAGCGAGCCGAATGCCAGGGCCTCGGCCATCGCCCAGTCGATGCCCTCGCCCGTCTCGACCATCTTCTTGCGGTTCTCGAGAAAGCGCTGGATCGTACGGTGCACGTTGAAGCCGTTCGGCACCTCGGTGAGGTGGCGGCCGATCTCCTTGAGCGTGGCGAGCGGCACGCCAGTGCGGCCGCGGCGCGCGTCGTCGACGTCTTCGCGAACCGCCCTCAAGCCCGCCCAGCGCCCGTCGAGCCAATCCGCCTTGTTGGGCTTGTAGCTCTGGGCCACGTCGAACTCGGCATCGAGCTTGACGCGGAAGGCAGCCTTCATGGCGTCGACCTCGGCCTCGGTGATCACGCCTTCGCCGACCAGCTTCTTCGCATAGATCTCCAGCGTCGTCGGATGCTGACGGATCAGCTTGTACATTTTCGGCTGGGTGAAGGCCGGCTCGTCGCCCTCGTTGTGGCCGAAGCGGCGGTAGCAGAACATGTCGACCACGACCGGCTTCTGGAAGCGCTGCCGGTATTCGGCCGCGACCTTGGCGGCGAACACGACCGCTTCCGGATCGTCGCCGTTGACGTGGAAGATCGGCGCCTCGACCATCTTGGCGACGTCCGACGGATACGGCGACGAGCGCGAGAAATGCGGGCTCGTCGTGAAGCCGATCTGGTTGTTGACGATGAAGTGCACGGAGCCGCCGGTGCGATGCCCCTTGAGGCCCGACAGGCCGAGGCACTCGGCCACGACGCCCTGTCCGGCAAAGGCGGCGTCGCCGTGGATGAGGAGCGGCATCACCGACGTGCGGCGCTCCGGCGGATCGCCGTGCTGGTCCTGCTTGGCGCGCACCTTGCCGAGCACGACCGGGTCGACGATCTCGAGATGCGACGGGTTCGCGGTCAGCGACAGGTGGACGTTGTTGCCGTCGAAGGCGCGGTCGGACGAGGCGCCGAGGTGGTATTTGACGTCGCCTGAGCCTTCCACGTCGTCGGGCGCGAAAGAGCCGCCCTTGAACTCGTGGAAGATGGCGCGGTGCGGCTTGGCCATGACCTGCGCGAGCACGTTGAGACGGCCGCGGTGGGCCATGCCGAGCACGATCTCCTTCACGCCCAGTGCGCCGCCGCGCTTGATGATCTGCTCCAGCGCCGGAATCATCGCCTCGGCGCCATCGAGGCCGAAGCGCTTGGTGCCGGTGTATTTGAGATCGAGGAACTTCTCGAAACCGTCGGCCTCGACGAGCTTGTTGAGGATGGCGCGCTTGCCCTCGCGGGTGAAGGTGATCTCCTTGTCGGGCCCTTCGATGCGCTCCTGGATCCAGGCCTTCTCGGCCGGATCGGAAATGTGCATGAACTCGACGCCGAGGGTCTGGCAGTAGGTACGCTCGAGGATCGAGACGATCTCGCGGATGGTGCCGAATTCCAGCCCGAGGACGTTGTCGAGAAAGATCTTGCGGTCCCAGTCGGCTTCCGAGAAGCCGTAATGGGAGGGATGCAGTTCCTCGTGGTCGTTGCGCGTCTCGATGCCGAGCGGGTCGAGCTTGGCGTGCAGGTGGCCGCGCATGCGATAGGCGCGGATCATCATCAGGGCGCGCACGGAGTCTCGCGTCGCCTGCATGACTTCGGCCTGGCTGATCTCGACGCCCTTGGCCTGCGCCTTGCCCTTGATCTTGTCGCCGAGCACGGCTTCGAGCCGGCCCCAGTTGCCGTCGAGCGCCGACACGAGTTCGCCGTTGGCCGGGACCGGCCAATTGGGCCGCTTCCAGGACGCCCCTTGCGCATTTTTCGCGACGTCGGCCCCTTCGTCCTTGAGGGCGCCGAAGAACGCCTGCCACTCGGCGTCGACGGACTTCGGATCCTGCTGGTAGCGGACGTAGAGGTCCTCGATATAGGGGGCGTTGCCGCCGTAGAGGAAAGCAGTTTGAGCGAAGGCTTCGTTCGCGTCCTGACGTGCCATTTGACCTGTCTTCCAAACGTCGCGGGAGGGGCTTCGGGGAGAGGAGGGGAAGCCTCCTGAAAGTCGGTTACCGCGACCGCCGTAAAGATTTCACCTAAGATAGGGATTGTGACGAAGGTTCGTCAGTCCCTGGCCGGACCACGCAACATCCAGTTTATCTGCGGCTCCGCTTCAGCCTTTCAGCACCTCGACCAGGGTCTTGCCGAGGCGGGCCGGCGACGGCGAGACGCGGATGCCGGCGGCTTCCATGGCGGCGATCTTGTCCTCCGCCCCGCCCTTGCCGCCCGAGATGATGGCGCCGGCATGGCCCATGCGCCGCCCCGGCGGGGCCGTGCGCCCGGCGATGAAGCCGACCATCGGCTTCTTGCGCCCTTTTTTCGCTTCGCGGGCGAGGAACTCGGCCGCATCCTCCTCGGCGGCCCCGCCGATCTCGCCGATCATGATGATCGACTCGGTCGCCGGGTCCGACAGGAACATGTCGAGCACCTCGATGAACTCGGTGCCCTTGACCGGATCGCCGCCGATGCCGCAGGCCGTGGTCTGTCCAAGGCCTTCATTGGTGGTCTGGAACACGGCCTCGTAGGTCAGCGTGCCCGAGCGCGACACGATGCCGACCGAGCCGCGCCGAAAGATGTTTCCGGGCATGATGCCGATCTTGCACTCGCCGGCGGTCATCACTCCCGGGCAGTTCGGACCGATCAGGCGCGATTTCGAGCCGCACAGGGAGCGCTTGACCCGGACCATGTCGGCCACCGGGATGCCTTCGGTGATGCAGACGATCAGCGGGATTTCGGCGTCGATGGCCTCGCAGATGGCGTCCGCGGCGCCGGCCGGCGGCACATAGACGACGCTGGCGTCGGCGCCGGTCTTCTCGCGCGCTTCGGCGACCGTGTCGAACACCGGCAGCCCGAGATGGGTGGCGCCGCCCTTGCCCGGCGAGGTGCCGCCGACCATGCGGGTGCCGTAGGCGATGGCCTGTTCCGAGTGGAAGGTGCCGTTCTTGCCGGTGAAGCCCTGGCAGATCACCTTGGTGTTCTTGTCGATAAGGATGGACATTGTGAGGTCCTATAAAGGTGACCGGCGGTCACAGCGTGTCGCATCGATATGCCCGGCATGAGTCGGAGGGGCATCGAATTCGGTGAACAAGAGCATCGTTACCATCCCTTCAGGCGGAATGTGACTGCGCGTGAAAGTAGCCTTCTTCCCGCACAATCCGTGTTTGAGCTCGTCTTTGAACACCCACACCTCGTCCCATGCGCCGTTAGGCTGTCGCACGAAAGCTGGAGCCGGCACCCGTCCGGCTGATGTGCCATCCCGAGGACGGTCCTCGCGAGCATCTCGCTTGAGCTCAAGTCGCGACAGGAGCGAGCCCATCTGAAGCTCCACGGCGCTCACCAGGTCCTCGCGTCTGAAGTCCGCGGACGGTCGGATCATGCAGAAGCTATACTTCAGATCCGGAAGCTCCGGGCCAAGGATTGAGATGAAGACGTGAGAGCCGGGAGCTCCTGGCAAGTCGGCCGCCCAGCCGCTTACATGCGCCAGCTCGGGACCGTTCTCGTTATGCAGCGCGGGGATCGGCGCGGGCCCAGATTGCACGAGCTTCCAGCCCAAGGCTGCCGCGGCTTTTTCTCCAGACGACATCATCTCCGGCGGTGTCGCGGGCGAAACGCACACATCCTTAAACAGACCGACGACGTGATCGCTCAGCAGTTCTGCCGAGGCCGTGGCAGAGGTCGACAGCAGGATCAGCGCCGCGAGGACGTGGGCGCAACAGCGCATGGGCTGACTACGCTCCCTTCACAGCACTAACAATCTTCTGCGCCGCGTCGTCGAGATCGTTGGCCGAGATCACGTTGAGCCCGGACTCGTTGATGATCTTCTTGCCCTGGTCGACGTTGGTGCCTTCCAGGCGCACGACCAGCGGCACCTTGAGACCGACCTCCCTGACCGCCGCCACCACGCCCTCGGCGATGACGTCGCATTTCATGATGCCGCCGAAGATGTTGACCAGGATGCCCTGCACCTTGGGGTCGGCGGTGATGATCTTGAAGGCGGCCGCGACCTTCTCCTTGGAGGCGCCGCCGCCGACATCGAGGAAGTTGGCCGGCTCGGCGCCGTAGAGCTTGATGATGTCCATGGTCGCCATGGCGAGGCCGGCGCCGTTGACCATGCAGCCGATCGAACCGTCGAGGGCAACGTAGTTGAGGTCGTATTTCGAGGCTTCGATCTCCTTCTCGTCCTCCTCGGTAAGGTCGCGCAGGGCCATGATGTCGGGGCGGCGATAGAGCGCGTTGGAATCGAAGCCGATCTTGGCGTCGAGGCAGATGAGCTTGCCGTCGCGGGTGCAGACCAGCGGGTTGATCTCGAGGAGGCTCATGTCCTTTGTCACGAAGGCCTGGTAGAGCCTGGCCACGAGGTCGGCGGCCTGCTTGGCGAGGTCGCCGGACAGGCCGAGCGCCTCGGCGACGGCGCGGCCGTGATGCGGCATGATGCCGGTCGCCGGGTCGACCGAAAAGGTGTGGATCTTCTCTGGGGTATCGTGGGCCACCTTCTCGATGTCCATGCCGCCCTCGGTCGAGACAACGAAGGACACGCGGCTGGTGGCGCGGTCGACCAGCGCCGACAGATAGAACTCGGAGGCGATGTCGGAGCCTTCCTCGACATAGAGCCGGTTGACGGCCTTGCCCTGCGGGCCGGTCTGCAACGTCACCAGCGTCTTGCCGAGCATCTGCTTGACGTAGGTCTTGACCTCGTCGACGGATCTGGCGAGGCGCACGCCGCCCTTGTCGCCGGCATCGGCTTCCTTGAACTTGCCCTTGCCGCGCCCGCCCGCATGGATCTGCGACTTCACCACCCAGACCGGGCCGCCGAGCTCCTTCGCGGCGGCCTCGGCCTCGTCGACGTTGAACACCGCCTTGCCGCGGGGCACCGGCACGCCGAACTCCTTGAGGACGGCCTTCGCTTGATACTCGTGGATGTTCATGGGGGCTCTCTTACCGTCACCCGTTACGCGAGCGCCGTGTTGATCTGCTTGCAGGCGTCGACCAGGCTTTGCACCGAGGCGACCGACTTGCCGAACATGGTCTTTTCCTCGTCCGAAAGCTCGATCTCGACGACGCGCTCCACACCGTTGGCGCCGATCACGATCGGCACGCCGATGAACAATCCGTTGATGCCGTACTGGCCGCTGAGCTGCGCGGCGCAGGGCAGCACCCGCTTCTTGTCGCGGAGATAGCTCTCGGCCATGGCGATGGCGGAGGCCGCCGGCGCATAGAAGGCCGAACCGGTCTTGAGGAGATTGACGATCTCGCCGCCGCCCTTGCGGGTGCGTTCGACGATGGCGTCGATCTTCTCCTGGGTGGTCCATTTCATGCGCACGAGGTCGGGCAGCGGGATGCCCGCCACCGTGGAGTAGCGCACCAGGGGCACCATGTCGTCGCCGTGGCCGCCCAGCACGAAGGCGGTGACGTCCTCCACCGAGACGTCGAAGGCTTCGGCCAGGAAATGCCGGAAGCGGGCCGAATCGAGCACGCCGGCCATGCCGACGATCTTTTTCGGCGAAAGTCCCGAAAACTTCTGAAGCGCCCACACCATGGCGTCGAGCGGGTTGGTGATGCAGATCACGAAGGCATTGGGGGCATATTGCTTGATGCCGTTGCCGACCGCTTCCATCACCTTGAGGTTGATGCCGAGCAGGTCGTCGCGGCTCATGCCCGGCTTGCGCGGCACGCCGGCCGTGACGATGACCACGTCCGCCCCTTTGATGTCGGCATAGTCCTGAGCGCCCATGTAGCGGGCATCGAACCCGTCGACCGGCGCCGATTCGGCGATGTCGAGCGCCTTGCCCTGGGGAATGCCTTCTGCGATGTCGAAGAGGACGACGTCCCCGAGTTCCTTCAGTCCGGCCAGATGCGCAAGCGTGCCGCCGATCTGTCCCGCGCCGATGAGCGCGATCTTCTTACGGGCCATGAGGCTGCAAATCCTTGGATGAGGGCGCGAGGGCGCGCCGCGTCGGGGGTCTCTTTGACTCAAGTCTGGCGCAGCTTCAAGCCAAAGCCGCCCTGCCCGGCCGCCAGATCATGGCCGCTGCTCCTTTTTGGTCAGCTCTTCGAGAAGCTCGATCTGGATGCGCTGGATCTCGGCCAGCCGGTCCCACTGCCGCCCGATCAGATGGTCGATCTTCTCGTGCA
>DATBIR010000171.1:0-1522 GCA_036556825.1 Beijerinckiaceae bacterium | reverse complement strand
TCTCGCTGCCGCTCAATGCGCTGACCGATATCGGCGGCCGCAAGGCGGTCTATGTCGTCGACCGCACGACGTCCAAAGCCGCGCCGCGGCTCATCGAGACCGGCGGGGTCACGGCCGAAACGGTCAAGGTCGTCGGCGGATTGAAGCCGGGCGAGGTGGTCGTCACCGGCGGCGTGCAGTTCCTGACCGACGGCATGGATGTGCGGCTGCCGAAGGCCGTCGCGCAGACCGCCTTCGCCGATCAGCCTCAGACCAGCCGTTGAATTCCGCGCCGGACACCATAGGGGTCAGCCATGTCCAAACCCTTCATCCTTCCGGGCCAGCCGCCGCAGCCGAGCCGGTTCAATCTCTCGCGCTGGGCGATCCAGCACGCCAGCCTGACGCGCTTTCTCGTCGTCCTCATCCTCGCGGCGGGCGGGCTGTCGCTGTTCAGCATGGGGCAGAAGGAGGACCCGGACTTCACCTTCCGGGTCATGGTGATCCAGGTCGCATGGCCGGGCGCCTCGGTCCACGAGATGCAGAGCCAGGTTGTCGACAAGATCGAGCGCAAGGCGCAGGAAGCGCCGCATCTCGACTATGTGCGCTCCTATACCCGCCCCGGCAGCGCGACCATCTTCGTCAATTTCCAGGGCGAGGCGCGCGGCCGAGAGATCACCGACGGCTTCTATCAGGTGCGCAAGAAGATCGGCGACATCCGCAATACGCTTCCCGAAGGCGTGGTCGGGCCGTTCTTCAACGATGAGTTCGGCGACACCTACATCACCCTGCACGCGCTCACCGGCGAGGGCTTCTCCTATCCGGAGCTGAAGGCTGAGGCCAAGCGCATCCGCGACGTGCTCCTGCGCATCGACGGCGTCGAAAAAGTCGACCTGCTCGGCACCCAGGACGAAAAAATCTTCATCGAGATTTCCTCAAAAACCCTGGCCGAGCGCAATATCTCGCCGCTCGAGATCCGCGAGGCGCTGGCCGCGCAGAACACCGTGGCCCCGTCCGGCCGTGTCGAGACCGGCGAGCGCTCGGTGCGGCTCGATGTCGAGGGCTTTCTGCTTTCGGTCGAGGAGATCCGCGAGCTGCGCCTTCGCATCGGCAACGACGTCATCCGCCTCGGCGACATTGCGACGGTCACGCGCGGGCTCGAAGACCCGCCTGTCGCCAAGGTCCGCTATCAGGGGCAGAAGGCCGTGATCCTCGGCGTGGTGATGGCGAGCGGCGCCAAGGTCACCGATGTCGGCAAGACTATCAATGCGGCGCTGGACAAGGTGAAAGCCGAGCTGCCGATCGGGCTCGAGCTCGGCCAGATCGCCGACCAGCCGGAGGTCGTCGGCAAATATGTCGGCGAGTTCCTGGAGACGCTCGGCGAGGCGCTGCTGATCGTGCTCGCTGTCTCCTTCCTCTCCCTGGGCTGGCGTGCCGGCCTGGTGGTGGCGCTGACCATTCCCCTCGTGCTCGGCGCCACCTTTCTCACCATGTCGCTGATGGGCATCGACCTGCAGCGCATATCGCTCGGCGCGCTGATCATCGC
>DATBIR010000170.1:0-2363 GCA_036556825.1 Beijerinckiaceae bacterium | reverse complement strand
TGTCCGGTGGCCGCCTTGCCGCCTTCCGCTTCGATTGCCGTGTTGGCGTCCTCGAAGTCGATCCGGTCGACCTGCTCGCCTTTCAGGAACTCGGTGCTGCCGGGATCGTCAACCTCGGTCTTCTGCAGCATCTGCCTGACGATCACCTCGATATGCTTATCGTTGATGGTGACGCCTTGCAGCCGGTACACCTCCTGGATTTCGTTCACGAGGTAGTTGGCCAGCTCCTCGACGCCCTTGATGGCGAGGATGTCGTGCGGCGCGGGATGGCCGTCGAGCAGGTACTCGCCCTTCTCGATGCGGTCGCCGTCCTGCACGGCAAGATGCCGGCCCTTCGGGATCAGATACTCGACCGGCTCCTCGCCGTCCTCCGGCACGATAGTGATGCGCCGCTTGTTCTTGTAGTCGCGGCCAAGCTGCACCGTGCCCGAGATCTCGGCGATGATGGCATGGTCCTTGGGCCGCCGCGCCTCGAACAGCTCGGCGACGCGCGGCAGACCGCCGGTGATGTCGCGGGTCTTGGCGCTCTCGGTCGGAATACGAGCCAGCACGTCGCCGGCCATGACCTGATGGCCGGGCTCGACCGACAGGATCGCATCGACGGGCAAGAGGTAGCGGGCCTCGCCGCCGCGCGCGAGCTTGCCGACTTTGCCCTTCTTGTCCTTGATCACCATCGCGGGCCTGAGATCGGCGCCGCGCGGCGATGCGCGCCAGTCGATGATCACGCTGTTGGTGATACCGGTCGATTCGTCACGCCGCTCGCTGACCGACACGCCCTCGACCAGATCCTCGAAATCGACCGTGCCCTCGATTTCCGTGAGCACCGGACGGGTATAGGGATCCCACTCGGCGAGCCTGTCGCCGCGCTTGACCCTCACGCCGTCATCGACCCGAAGATGCGTGCCGTAAAGCAGCCGGTGCACGGCGCGCTCGGTGCCGTCCTCGTCGAGCACGACAACGGCCGTGTTGCGTCCCATGACCATGAGGCGGCCTTGCGAATCCGTGACCACGTTGCGCTGCTTGATCTTCACCGTGCCGTCGAAATTCGACTCCAACGACGACTGATCGACGACCTTGGCCGAAGCCACGCCGCCGAGGTGGAACGTGCGCATGGTGAGCTGCGTGCCGGGCTCGCCGATCGACTGCGCGGCGATGACGCCGACAGCCTCGCCGAGATTGACCGGCGTGCCGCGGGCGAGATCGCGCCCGTAGCACTTGGCGCAAACGCCGTTGCGCGTTTCGCAGGTCAGCACCGAGCGGATGCGGACCTCCTGCACGCGCGCCTCTTCCAGCGCATCGACCTCTTCCTCCTCGATCAGCTCGCCGGCCTTGAGCACCACCTTGCCGGTCGAAGGATTCTTGATGTTCTCGGCGACGGTGCGGCCGAGAACGCGCTGGCCGAGCGACACCGTGACCTCGCCCGCTTCGAGAATGGCGCGCGCCATGATGCCGTTCTTGGTGCCGCAATCCTCTTCGGTGATGATGCAGTCCTGCGCCACGTCAACCAGGCGCCGGGTGAGGTAGCCTGAGTTCGCGGTCTTCAACGCCGTATCGGCCAGACCCTTGCGGGCGCCGTGGGTCGAGTTGAAGTACTCGAGCACCGACAGCCCCTCCTTGAAGTTGGAGATGATCGGCGTCTCGATGATCTCGCCCGAAGGCTTCGTCATCAGGCCGCGCATGCCGGCGAGCTGCTTCATCTGGGCGGGCGAACCGCGCGCGCCGGAATGCGACATCATATAGATGGAGTTGATCGGCTTCGCCCGGCCGGTCTTCGCGTCGCGCTCGACCGCCGAGATGCGCTTCATCATCTCCTTGGCGACCTGCTCGGTGCAGTCGGTCCAGGTGTCCACGACCTTGTTGTACTTCTCGCCGCGGGTGATGAGGCCGTCGTTGTACTGCTGCTCGTACTCGCGCACGAGCTCCGACGTCTTCTGCACGATGGCGTCCTTGGAATCGGGGATCACCATGTCGTCCTTGCCGAAGGAAATTCCGGCGCGGCAGGCATAGACGAAACCGAGGCCCATGATGCGGTCGCAGAAGATGACCGTCTCCTTCTGACCGCAGTGGCGATAGACCACGTCGATCATGTTGGAGATGTCTTTCTTCGTGAGCAGCCGGTTGACCAGGTCGAAGCTCACATTGACGTTGCGCGGCAGAAGCTCGCCGAGAAGCATGCGGCCGGGCGTCGTGTCGTAGATTTGCGACACCGGCTTGCCCTTGGCGTCCACGCCGATGAAGCGGCCTTTGATCTTGGCGTGCAAGGTCACGGCCTTGGAGTCGAGCGCATGATGGATCTCGGCCACGTTGCCGAACATCATCCCCTCGCCCGGCTCGCCGTCCATGGCGAGCGACAGGTAGTAGAG
>DATBIR010000169.1:0-4401 GCA_036556825.1 Beijerinckiaceae bacterium | reverse complement strand
TCGCCGCCGGGAAGGAGCCGGCCGACGGCATGGAGCTGGCAGGTTTGGGCAAGGTGAAGGTCGACAAGGCGGCGCGCCAGATCCAGGCGCAGAAGCTGGAGGCGATCAATAAGGAGACCATCGACGGTCTGGTGAAGATGGGGCTTTAAAAAAAAAAGCCCCGTCACCCACCCGCCTGCGGCGGGAGCCCTCTCCCCCGCGGGAGAGGGCGGGCGCCGTAAGGCGACCGGGTGAGGGGGCTAGGCAGCAACCACCGGGCTTTGTTGAAAGCAACGGAACGATCCGATGTCGCCCTTTCTGCGGTTTGAGAATGTCACCATGCATTTCGGCGGCGTGACCGCGCTCGACCAGATGCGCGCCCATCCCGACCTGAAGGGCATTCTGGCTTTCGGCTCGCAAGGCCCGATCGGCGCCGCGCGCGCAGTCGACGAGAAGGGCAAGGCGGCCGCGATTGCGGTGGTCGGGCCGTTCTCGCCGGGCCAGGGCGCGAAATTCATCAAGTCCGGCGCCATCCGCGAGGGCTTCATCTGGAACCCGATGCTGGCGGGGGAGACCATCGTCCGCGTCGGCGCCATGCTCGCCGCCGGCAAGGAGCCGACCGACGGCATGGAGCTGGCCGGTCTCGGCAAGGTCAAGGTCGACAAAGCGACGCGCCAGATCCAGGCGCAAAAGTTGGAGGCGATCAACAAGGAGACGATCGACGGGCTGGTGAAGATGGGGCTTTGAGTTGCCACTCATCATGTCGGATTCGGGGATCTGACCAGGTGTCGTCCCGGGCGGCCGAAGGCTGAACCGGGATCCATTGGCCTTTCACCAAATGAGTTCCTCGCGGTGATGCCAATGGACCCCGGCTCTTACGGCCGGGGCGACGCAGAATGTGAAGCGGGCGGCGATTAGACCATGTCGCGCTTCCCAGCATAAAAGCTATTCGTTCGCAGGGAACGATCCGATGTCGCCCTTTTTGCGGTTTGAGAATGTCACCAAGCATTTCGGCGGCGTGACTGCGCTCGACCGGGTGGACTGGGATGTGCTGCCGGGCGAGGTGCATTGCCTGGTGGGAGAGAATGGCTGCGGCAAGTCGACGATGATCAAGCTCGCCGCCGGGGTGCATGAGCCGGACCCCGGCAGCATCATCGCCATCGACGGCGTGGTCCGTGAGCGGATTGATCCGGCGCTGGCGAAGTCGCTCGGCGTGCAGGTGATCTTCCAGGATCTGTCGCTGTTTCCCAACCTCACGGTGGCGGAGAACATCGCCGTCGCCGAAACGCTCGGCCCGCTGGCGCGGCCCCTCCCCTGGCCGCGAATGCGCCGCATCGCGAGCGGCGTTCTCGCCCGCCTCGGCATCACCCTGCCGCTCGACGAGCCCGTCGCCTCGCTCCCCGTAGCGGCGCGGCAGATCGTGGCCATCGCACGCGGCCTCGCGGCGGAGGCGCGGCTGCTGTTCATGGACGAGCCGACCTCCTCGCTCACCCGCTCCGAGGTGAAGCGCCTCATGGCCATCGTCGCGCGGCTGAAGGCGGACGGCATTGCCGTCGTCTTCGTCTCGCACCGCCTCGAGGAGGTGATCGAGATCGCCGACCGGGTGACGGTGATGCGCGACGGCTGCAAGGTCGGCACCTGGCCTGCAGGCGCGCTCGATGTCGGCCGCATCGGCGAGCTGATGACCGGCCTCATCATCGACACGAAAATCTCCGCGCGCGACGCTGCGGGCGCATCACCGGCCCTGCAAGTGTCGCATCTGACCCGGCGCGGCGAATATGAGGACGTCTCGTTCGCGATCCGCAAGGGCGAGATCGTCGGCCTGACCGGCCTGCTCGGCGCCGGGCGCACGGAGCTTGCCCTGTCGCTGTTCGGCATGACCCGGCCGGATAGCGGCGCCATCATCCTCGACGGGCGGGAGGCGCGCCTCGGCAGCAATCGCGACGCGCTCAGCGCCGGCATCGCCTATGTGCCGGAGGACCGGCTCAATCTCGGCCTCGATATGCGCCAGCCGGTGCGGCTGAACATCGTGCTTACCGTGCTGCGCCGCCTGGCGAGCCGCTTCGGCATCCTCGATCCAGACCGCGTCACCCGCACCGCGCAAGGCTGGATCGACCGCCTGCGGATCAAAATTCCCGGCCTCGGCGAGCCGGTACAGCAGCTCTCAGGCGGCAATCAGCAGCGCGTCGTCATCGCCAAATGGCTCGCCACCGAGCCGCGCCTGCTGATCCTCGACAGCCCGACGGTCGGCGTCGATATCGGCAACAAGCAGTCGATCTATCAGATCGCCCGCGGCCTCGCCGATGAGGGCGTCGCGATCCTGATGATCTCCGACGAAATCGCCGAGGTCTATTTCAACACCGACCGCGTGCTGCATATGCGCGACGGCCGCATTGTCGGCGAATACCGCCCGGGGCGCGACGCCGAGCAGGAGATCGCGGAGGCCGTCTATGCCTGACCTCTCCCGCCGTCTGGCCACGGAACATTGGCTCGCCATCGTCGTGCTGCTGCTCGCCGCGTTCTGGAGCCTGATGACGCCGTACTTCCTGACGGTGCCGAATTTCGTCGACATCATGGAGACCTGGTCCGTCACGACAATCCTGGCTCTCGGCGTCTTCGTGGTGCTGGTTGCCGGCGGCATCGACATCTCCTTCGCGGCAACGGCCTCCGTCGCCCAATATGCCGCCGCCTATGCGGCCCAGAACGCCGGCTGGCCGGCCGCCGCTGCGCTGCCGCTCGGCCTCGCCATCGGCACCGCGCTCGGCTTCGTCAACGCCGCGCTGATCCATCATCTGCGCATCACCTCGATCATCGTCACTATCGCGACGCAAAGCTTCTATTTCGCCTCGCTGATGTGGGTGACCGGCGGCAAGCTGATCCCCGTGCTGCCCGACTGGTGGTCCGACCGCATCGTCTTCTTTCAGGCCACGGCCTCGGACGGCTCGCTGATCCGCATCACCCTGCCGATCGTCGTCGCGCTAGGCGCGGCCGTCGCCACCTGGCTGCTGATGAGCTGGACCGCCGCCGGACGCCAGCTCTATTGCATGGGCGGCAACACCGAAGCCGCGCGCCGGCTCGGCATCGACATCGCCCGGATGCACTACCTCGCCTATGGCTTCCTCGGCTTCATGGCCGGGCTCGCCGGCCTCGTCCAGGCGCACCGGGTCGGGCAGAGCGTGCCGAACGCCATGGTGGGCCAGGAGCTGAACGTGCTCGCCGCGGCAGTGCTCGGCGGGGCGAGCCTGATGGGCGGGCGCGGCTCCGTCGGCGGCGTGCTGCTCGGCCTGCTGATGCTCGCCATCTTGCAGAACGGCCTCAATCTGCTCGGCTGGTCGTCCTATTTCTTCCCGATCGTCATCGGCCTCGTGATCCTGATCTCGACCTCGATCACCGGCCTCGCCAGCCGCCCGGCGAGACGCGAGCGGCGGAGCATGGAGGCGGCCCATGGCTGACGCCACGCCGCCGCGCCCGCTCTCCCGCGGCCTTGCCGACTTCATCGACATCGCCCGCGCCGGCAATGCACGCGGCAGCGCCGGCCTCGCCCTGCTGCTGCTCGCGCTGGTGCTCGTCAACGCCATCCTGATGCCCGGCCAGTTCGCTACCTTCGGCACGCTGCAGTCGATGATGTTCCAATTGCCGGAGCTCGGAATGCTGGCGCTCGCCATGGTGATCGCGCTGATCTCCGGCGGCCTCAACCTCGCCATCATCGCCACCGCCAACCAATGCGCGCTGCTGATGGCCTATATCCTCAAGGCCATCGCGCCGGCCGATGCATCCGGCGGCATGATCACGCTCGCAATCCTCGCGGCGCTCGTCGCGGGACTGCTGCTCGCGCTGGTCATCGGCCTCGTCACCGGCGTGCTGATCGCCAATATGGGCGTGCATCCGATCCTGGTGACGCTCGGCACCATGTCGGTGATCAACGGCATCTCGATCTATCTGACGCGCGGCACGGTGATCGCCGGATTGCCCGAGCCGTTCCTGGTCATCGGCAACGGCATCATACTCGGCGTGCCCGTCCCATTCCTGATCCTCATCGCCGCCGCGATCCTCGTCGCCTTCATCCTGAACCGCACGCCCTTCGGCATCGCCGTGTTTATGATCGGCTCCAATCTCGAGGCCGCGCGCTATGCTGCCATCGACACCAAGCGCGTGCTGATCGGCGTCTACACGATGTCGAGCCTGCTCTGCTATCTCGCCGCCATCCTGATGCTGTCCCGCTTCAACTCCGCGAGCGCCGGCTATGCCGAAAGCTACCTGCTGATCACAATCCTCGCCGCTGTGCTCGGCGGCGTCGATCCGTTCGGCGGCTTCGGGCGCATCTCCGGGCTGATGCTGGCGCTCGCCATCCTGCAGGTGATCTCGTCGAGCTTCAACCTGCTCGGCCTCAGCCAGCATCTGACGCTGGCGATCTGGGGCCTC
>DATBIR010000168.1:0-3471 GCA_036556825.1 Beijerinckiaceae bacterium | reverse complement strand
GGGAATATCGGGTCGTTCCGCATGAACCATCTGTTCGCGCCCTTCAACGAGGTGAAAATTCGCCGGGCGGTGCAGATGGCGCTGAGCCAGGAAGATTACATGCAAGCCGTTGTCGGCTCGGATGAAAAGCTCTGGAAGCCGCAGCTCGGTTTCTTCACCAACGGCACGCCGCTCTATACCGAGGCGGGCGGCGAGATCCTGAAGGGCAAGCGCGATCTTGAGGGGGCGAAAAAGCTTCTCGCGGAGGGCGGCTACAAGGGCGAGCCCGTCACCTGCATCATTGCCCAGGACCAGGCCGTCACCAAGGCGATGGGCGAGATCACCGCGGACCTCCTGAAGAAGATGGGAATGACGGTGGACTTCGTGGCGACGGACTGGGGAACCGTCGGCCAGCGCCGCGCGTCGAAAAACCCGCCGGGAGAAGGCGGCTGGGGAATGTTCCACACCTGGCATGCGGGCGCCGACTGCGCGTCTCCGGTCGGCAATATCGGCATCCGGGCCGGCGGCGATAAAGCCTGGTTCGGCTGGCCGAACAAACCGGAGATCGATGCTGAGACCGCCAAATGGTACGATGCCAAGACCCTCGACGAGGAGAAAGCCATCATCGCGAACGTCAACAGAATGGCCATGGAGCACGTAGTCTATATCCCGACCGGCTTCTACTATTCGTATCAGGCGTGGCGCAGCAACCTTTCGGGCATCGAAGGCGGTCCTCTGCCCTGGTTCTGGGGCGTCACCAAAAGCTAGGATCTTTAGGCGCCGAGGGATGAGCCACTTGCACGCGATAACGACTCTCACCCGAGCCGGGGCGCGCTCGCAGGGTGAGGGCCCGGCCGAGGGGAGCTGAGCCGTGCTGCGTTTCGTCGTCCGGCGCCTGCTCACGACGATCCCGGTGATGGCGTTCGTCGCCCTTTTCGTCTTCTCGCTGCTCTATATCGCTCCCGGCGATCCGGCAGCGGTCATTGCGGGGGATCAGGCCTCCCCCCAAGACGTCGAGCGCATCCGCCTCAGCCTAGGGCTCGATCGCCCGTTCCTGGTGCGATTCGTGGAATGGGCCGGACTGGTGCTGCAAGGCGATCTCGGGACGTCGATGTTCACCGGGCTGCCCGTGACGGAGCTCATCGAGCAGCGCATCGAGCCGACGCTCTCGCTGATGGTGGTGACGCTCGCCTTCGCGATCCTCGTCGCCGTGCCCATCGGCGTGCTCGCCGCCTGGAAGGCCGGTGGCGTGCTCGACCGGCTGTTCATGGCCTTCGCCGTGCTCGGCTTCTCCGTGCCCGTCTTCGTGGCGGGATACCTTCTCGCCTACATCTTCGCCCTGCGGCTCGACTGGCTTCCGGCACAGGGCTATACGCCGATTTCCGAAGGCCTGTGGCCCTGGTTCGAGAGCCTTATCCTGCCGGCGATCGCGCTCGGCTTCGTCTACATCGCCCTGATTGCCAGAACGACGCGTGCGGCGATGCTCGAAGTGCTGAGCCAGGACTATGTCAGAACCGCCCGCGCCAAAGGGCTGGGAGAGGGCGGCATTCTGTTTCTGCATGCCCTCAAGAACGCGGCGGTCCCGATCGTGACGGTGATCGGGATCGGCGTCGCGCTCTTGATCGGTGGCGCCATCGTGACGGAAAGCGTCTTCGCGATTCCAGGGCTCGGCCGTCTCACGATCGACGCCATCCTGCAGCGCGATTACCCGCTCATCCAAGGCATCGTGCTCATGTTCTCGATGGTCTATGTGTTCGTCAATCTTGCCGTCGATCTGATCTATACGCTCATGGACCCAAGGATTCGCTATTGACCGATCTCACCGCCGCAGGGCCGCATATCGCGGCAGCTTTGGATCTGCCGGACATTCTGCCGCCGGTGCGGCGGCGCAGCGGCGTGATCGGCTTCGTCCAGCGGCGCCCCACGATAGCGCTCGGCCTCGCGCTGCTGCTGGCGATGACCCTGATCGCGCTCCTCGCTCCATTTCTGGGCACTGTCGACCCGACCGCGCTCTCACCGGCAAAAAGATTGCGCCCCCCGTCCGGCGATTACTGGTTCGGCACCGACGCCTTCGGCCGTGACATCTATTCACGCGTCATTTTCGGCTCGCGCATCTCGCTGACGGTGGGCTGCTCCGTTGCCTTGCTGGCCTCCGGCGCCGGCCTCCTGATCGGCCTCATCTCCGGCTATATTCGCGTGCTCGACGGGCTCATCATGCGCATCATGGACGGCATGATGTCGATTCCGCCGATCCTGCTCGCCGTCGCGCTCATGGCGCTGACACGGGCAAGCGTCCAGAACGTCGTTCTTGCAATTACGCTGGCGGAGATCCCGCGCGTCTCGCGGCTTGTGCGCAGCGTGGTGCTGACGATCCGCGAGCAGCCTTATGTCGATGCCGCCCGCGCCTCGGGAAGCACGACCTCCCGCATCGTATTGCGCCATATTCTGCCGAACACGCTGGCCCCGCTGACCGTGCAGGCCACCTATATTTGCGGCAGCGCCATCATCGTCGAATCCATCCTCTCCTTCATCGGCGCGGGCACCCCGCCCATCATTCCGTCCTGGGGCAACATCATGGCGGACGGGCGGACGCTCTGGCAGGTGAAGCCGTACATCATATTCTTTCCTGCCGTCTTCCTTTCGCTGACGGTGCTGGCGGTAAACCTGCTCGGCGACGGATTGCGCGATGCGCTCGATCCGCGTCTCGCCAAGAAGCTTTAGCCATGCCGCTCCTCGAAGTCCGCGACCTGCAAACCCACTTCCGAACGCCGGACGGCATCAATCGCGCGGTCGACGGGGTGTCGTTCGACATCGAGGCCGGCCAGACGCTGGCGGTCGTCGGTGAATCGGGCTGCGGCAAGTCGGTGACGGCGATGTCCATCCTCCGCCTTATCCCGGAGCCGCCCGGCAGGACTGCGGGGTCCGTGCTGTTCCAGGGCCGCGACCTGCTTCGCCTCACAACCTCGGAGATGCGCAAGATCAGGGGCGACGAGATCGCCATGGTCTTCCAGGAGCCGATGACGAGCCTCAACCCCGTGCTGACCGTTGGCCGGCAGATCGCGGAAACCGTCCGGCTCCACCAGGGCCTCGACCGCAAGGCTGCGGCCAAGCGGGCTGCCGAAATGCTGGCGCTGGTCGGCATCCCCGAACCGGCGAGGTGCGTGCGCCAGTTTCCGCATCAGCTTTCGGGCGGGATGCGGCAGCGCGTCATGATCGCGATTGCGCTGGCCTGCTCCCCCAAGCTCCTGATCGCCGATGAGCCGACGACCGCGCTCGATGTCACGATCCAGGCCCAGATTCTGGAGCTGATGCAGGACCTGAAAACCCGCGTCGGGGCGGCGATCATGCTCATTACCCACGACCTCGGCGTGGTGGCGGAAACCTGCCAGCGCGTCGTCGTGATGTACGCAGGACGCAAGGTGGAGGAAGCCTCGGTGTTCGAGCTGTTCGATCGGCCGGCGCATCCCTATACCCGCGGGCTCCTCGCCTCGA
>DATBIR010000167.1:0-2381 GCA_036556825.1 Beijerinckiaceae bacterium | reverse complement strand
ACCAACGGGCCGTCGGCCACGATCGGCGATGTGATGACGGTGCCGCTGAAGCGACCACGCCGGCGGCTCGAGCTGAGCAGCGATCCGACCTACATCGAATGCCGCAAGGGGGTTCTCGAATTCCTCTATGCGCGGCATCGCGCGCCGGGCCGCTACGAGATCACCATCTTCAACGCCGAGCCGCGCGTGAACTACGACCGCATCATGCTGTCGCCGGTGCTGTCGGGAGAGAAGAACTACGAAGAGATCATCATCCACGGCGACGGCTGGTACATCAAAAACGGCATCACGCTCTACAAGGGCCACAAGGTCATCGGCATCGACCGCATGGTGAAGACCGTCACGTCCGACCAGGGCGTGACCGCGAGCTACGACAAGCTCGTCATTGCCACTGGATCGGTGCCGTTCATCCTGCCGATGCCGGGGAACACTCTCCCCGGCGTGCTTTCCTATCGCGACCTCGACGACGTCAATGCCATGTTGCTCGCCGCCCAGTCGCGCGCCAAGGCCGTGGTCATCGGCGGCGGCCTGCTCGGCCTCGAGGCCGCGGCGGGCCTTGCCGCGCGCGATATGGACGTGACAGTGGCCCACCTGATGCCGACGCTTATGGAGCGCCAGCTCGATCCGGCCGCTGGCTACATGCTTCAGCGCGAGCTCGAGAGCCGCGGGATCAAGATCGTCACCAAGGCTGCGACCAAGGCGATCCTCGGCGAGCGCCGCGCCGAAGGCGTCGCCTTGGAAGATGGCCGCGTCATTCCCGCCAGCCTCGTGGTGATGGCCGCAGGCATCCGCCCCAACGCCTGGCTTGCCGAGGAGGCAGGGCTTGCCACCAAACGCGGCATCCTCGTCGATGACACTATGCGGACTTCCGACCCCGATATCTTCGCCCTTGGCGAATGCGCCGAGGTCGGCGGCCACGTCTATGGTCTCGTTGCGCCGCTTTACGAAATGGCGCGCGTCGCCGCCGCCCACCTCACGGACGATGACAGTGCCTCGTTCGTGCACAACGACACGCCGACGAAGCTCAAAGTCACCGGGATTGATCTTTTCTCGCTCGGCGACTTCGCCGACGGCGAGGACCGGCAGGAGATCGTGCTGCGCGATGCAGCAGCCGGTGTCTACAAGCGCCTCGTGCTCAAAGAGAACCGCATCATCGGCACCGTCCTCTACGGCGACACGGCCGACGGCGCCTGGTTCAACGACCTGAAGAAGCGGCAGGTCGACATTTCCGACATGCGCGACACGCTGATCTTTGGCCAGGCCTATCAAGGGGGCGCACCTCTGGACCCTACGGCGGCCGTTGCAGCGTTGCCCGATGACGCAGAGATCTGCGGCTGCAACGGCGTGTGCAAGGGCAAGATCGTCGGGACGATCAAGGGGAAGGGCCTCACATCGCTTGATGACGTGCGCGCTCACACCAAGGCCTCTGCTTCCTGCGGGTCGTGCACCGGCCTCGTCGAGCAATTGATGTCGCTGACGCTCGGCGACGCTTACAACTCTTCCGCCGTGCAGCCAATGTGCGCCTGCACGTCGCTCGGCCACGACGACGTGCGCCGCCTGATCAAAGCGAAGGGCCTCAAGACCATCTACGCCGTCATGCAGGAGCTCGAATGGAAGACCTCCTGCGGCTGCTCCAAGTGCCGTCCGGCCCTCAACTACTATCTCGTCTGCGACTGGCCCGGCGAATACGCCGACGACTACCAGTCGCGCTTCATCAACGAGCGGGCGCACGCCAACATCCAGAAGGACGGCACCTACTCGGTCGTGCCGCGCATGTGGGGCGGCGTCACCAGCGCCAAAGAGCTGCGCGCCATCGCCGACGTCGTGGACAAGTTCAAGATTCCGACCGTGAAAGTCACGGGCGGCCAGCGCATCGACATGCTGGGCGTGAAGAAGGAAGACCTGCCGGCGGTATGGGCGGACCTCGGCAAGGCCGGATTCGTCTCGGGACACGCCTACGCCAAGGGCCTGCGCACGGTGAAGACCTGCGTCGGCAGCGACTGGTGCCGCTTCGGAACGCAGGATTCGACCGGCCTGGGCATCCGCATCGAGAGGTTCATGTGGGGCTCGTGGACGCCGGCTAAGGTGAAGATGGCCGTCTCCGGATGCCCGCGCAATTGCGCTGAGGCGACGTGCAAGGACGTCGGCGTCGTGTGCGTCGAGTCCGGTTACGAGATCCACTTCGCGGGCGCCGCCGGCCTCGACATCAAGGGTACCGAGGTCCTCGGCCTCGTGAAGACGGAGGACGAGGCGCTCGAGGTCATCGTTGCGCTAGTCCAGATGTACCGCGAGCAGGCGCGCTACCTGGAGCGCATCTACAAATGGGCCAAGCGCGTCGGTGTCGACGAGATCCGCCGGCAGGTGCTCGATGATCGAGAGCG
>DATBIR010000166.1:0-26101 GCA_036556825.1 Beijerinckiaceae bacterium | reverse complement strand
GCTGGCGAAGGCGGCGGGCGCGAAGTCGCTTGCCATTTTCCATCATCATCCTGCGCACGAGGACGACCATCTGCGCCAGGTCGAGGCCGCCGTGAAGGCCGAGATGCCGACCGCCTTTCTCGCCCGCGAAGGTCAGTCGCTCGTTTACGCGCCGCTCGACTGAGCCGCCGCCCGGTCCACTCCTGTGAGCGCAACAGCGCGGGATTGGTTCCGCGACCCGAACCGGCGAAGCGTGTCTGCGCCGGATCACGTCGGGGCTGTCCGGCTTTCTAGATGCAGGCAGAGGCGGTAAAGGTCGACTCGCGCTCGCATGCCATGACCAATCTTATCCTCGTCGCCCTCGCCTCCGCAGTGACCTGCGCCATCCTGATCGTGGCGTTGAAGCCGCTGCTCGTGCGCTACGCGCTGGCTCGCCCGAATGCCCGCTCGTCGCACCGCAGCCCGACCCCGCAGGGCGGCGGCATCGCCGTGATGGCGGCGACGTTCGCGACGGCGGCCGTGGCCCTCGGTGGTGCGGCCATGGGGGACGCCGCCGAGATCGCATGGATCAGCACCGCGGCGTTCGTCCTCGCGCTCACCGGCGTCGTCGACGACATTCATCCGCTCTCGGCGCTGCCGCGCCTGGTGATGCAGATCATGGCCGTCACGGTCGTCGTCACGGCGAGCGCAGACGCGCGCATCCTGCCGGACGTCGTGCCCCTGTGGCTGGAGCGCAGCCTCGTCGTCCTGGCCGGAGTCTGGTTCGTCAACCTCGTCAACTTCATGGATGGGATCGACTGGATCACCACCGCCGAGACGGTGCCGATCACGGCAGTCATCGCCCTGCTCGGCGCGGCGGGCGTGATGCCGTTCTGGATCGGGCTGATCGGCGCGGCTTTGTGCGGCGCCCTGCTCGGCTTCGCGCCATTCAACAGGCCAGTCGCCAAGCTCTTTCTCGGCGATGTCGGCTCCTTGCCAATCGGACTTCTGGTCGGCTGGATGCTGCTCGAACTCGCCGCGACAGGTGCGATCGCGGCAGTGATCCTGCTCCCTCTCTATTACCTCGCAGACGCAACCGTCACGCTGTTGCGCCGTCTCGCGCGCGGCGAGCGCATCTGGGAAGCGCACCGCGGCCATTTCTATCAGCAGGCCATCGATCGCAGCGGCTTCTCGGTGCTCGGCGTGGTGACGCATGTGTTCGTCTTGAATCTCGCCCTGGCGGCGCTCGCGGCCTGCACGATCGTGTGGCCGGCCTGGTCCGTCCAGCTCGCGGCATTGCTGCTCGGCGCCATCATGGTCGGCTTCGTGCTGTGGCGCTTCAGCGCGCCGGCCGTGCGGGTGCCGGCATGAGCGCTCCGCTCATCGCGCTGACGGGCGCGACCGGATTCATCGGGCGCCATCTGCTGCGCGAGTTGCCGAAGCGCGGCTACCGCATGCGCGTGCTGCTGCGTCGGCCGACGGTGCTGCCGCCCGAAGCGACCGGAGCCGTGGTCGGCGATCTTGCGGCGCCGCGCAACATGGCGAATGCACTCGCCGGCGTCGATGCGGTGATTCATTCCGCCGGGCTCGCGCACGCCATGTCCGGCCTGCCGGAAGACGACTACCGTGCGATCAATACGGATGCGACCATCGGCCTGGCCCGCGCGGCGGCGCGCGCCGGGGCCAAACGCTTTGTCTTCCTGTCGTCGATCCGCGCCCAATCGGGGCCTGTCGCGGACGCGGTGCTGACCGAAGATCTCTCGCCCGAGCCGACGGACATGTACGGTCGTTCGAAACTCGATGCGGAGCGCGGCCTTGCCGATACGACGATCGATTGGGTCGCGCTGCGGCCCGTGCTCGTCTACGGGCCCGGCGTGAAGGGCAACATGGCGGCGCTCATCAAGCTCGCGCAACTGCGGCTGCCGTTGCCGCTCGGCGGGCTCGGCGGCCGGCGCTCGCTGCTCTCGGTCGACAATCTCGTCGAAGCCATCGACGTCGTCCTGCGCGCGCCGGCGCCATTGAAGCGGCCGCTGATCGTCGCCGATCCGGAGCCGCTCACATTGCCGGAGATGATCGCCGCCTTGCGCACGGGCCTCGGGCGCAAGCCGGGCCTTGTCCCGGTTCCTGGCTGGCTCCTCGGACAAGCCTTCCGTCTGCTCGGGCGTGGAGAGATGTACGATCGTCTGGCCGGCTCGCTCGTCGCCGATGCGGCCGCCCTCGAGGCGCTCGGCTGGCGTCCGCCGGTGCCGACGGTGGCCGGCCTCGCGGCGCTCGCGCATGACGCGGCGCAGGCAAGGCCTTCCCAATGAGGGGCGCATGCGCATCTTCCCTCATGGCGAAGGATGATCGCCGATCGCGCGCCACGGGGTGAGAACGAGCGCGCCGTCGCGTTCGGCGATCAGCGCGTCCATGCCAAAACTCTCGGCGAGGCGGCTCGCGGTCAGCACCGTCGGCGGCGTCCCGGCGGCCACGACACGGCCGCCGTCCAGCAAGATGATGCGATCGGCGAAGCGCGCCGCAAGCGCCAGGTCGTGCATGACCGTGACCACCGTCGCGCCAGCGCGCGCACGCGCCTTCAGGACATCGAGCACGCGCAGCTGATATCCCGGGTCGAACGCCGCGACCGGCTCGTCCGCGAGCATGACCGGCGCTTCGGTGGCGAGCACGCGGGCGAGCAGCGCGCGCGCCCGCTCGCCTCCGGAGAGCTCGCTCGCAAGGCGCGTCTCGAAACCTCGAAGCCCCACCGCCGCGAGGGCGGCCTCGACCGCGCGGCGGCCATGCTCCGGCAACGCGTCGCCGCGCTCGGCATGCGGCATGCGTCCGAGCGCCGCGACATTGAGGACGGGGATCGGCCAGGCGATGCCGCCATTCTGCGGCAGATAGGCGATCGTGCGGCTGCGCTCGCCGGCCGACAGCTCGCCCAGCCGCCTCGCGCCGACCTGGATCGTGCCGGCGGCGGGCGCGACGAGGCCGGCCAGCGCGCGCAACAGCGTCGTCTTGCCGGCGCCGTTCGGCCCGATCACCACGGTCAGGCATGCGGCCTCGGCCTCGACGTCGATGCCGGCCAGCACCGTGCGGCCGCCGAGGCGAACATGCAGATCTTGTGTTCGCAACGCGGTGGTCATGCGGGGGCCTCGACGAGCTCGGCCCTGCGCCGCGCGATCACCCACAGGAAGAACGGCACGCCGAGCAGCGCCGTGACGACGCCGATCTTCACCTCCGTGGCCGTGGGGATCAGGCGCACGGCGCAATCGGCTGCGAGCAGCAGCGCCGCGCCGGCGAGCGCCGACGGAACCAGCGTGCGGGCCGGATCATAGCTCACGAACGGGCGCACGAGATGCGGGCTCACGAGCCCGACGAAGCCGATGGCGCCGGCGACCGCCACCGACGCGCCGGCGGCGATGGCCGAGCCCAGCACGATGACGAAGCGCGCGCGCGCCACGTCGACGCCGAGGCTTGCCGCCGCGTCCTCGCCAAGCGTGAGCGCGCGCAGAGCAGAGCCGGTCGACAGAAGCAACGCCACGGCCGGCACGAGAAAGGGCGCGGCCAGCAGCAGATGCGCGCTCGAGCGGTCCTCGAGCGAACCGAGCAGCCAGAACACGATCTCGGTGACCGCGAACGGATTCGGCGACAGGCTGATCGCGAACGAGGTCGCGGCGCCGGCAAGGCTGCCGACAGCGAGCCCGGCCAGCACCAGCACGACGACGCCCGCCTGCCGGCCGGCGACCGCGACCACGACCGCGATCGAAACGAGCGCACCGGCGATGGCGGCTGCGGGCAGCGCCCAGGACCAGGCTCCGGCAAGGCCGAAATAGAGGACGAGCACGGCGCCCAGCGCGGCGGCCTGCGGCGCGCCGAGCACCGAGGCATCGGCAAGGGGATTGCGCAACAGGCCCTGCAGCGCGGCGCCCGTCACGCCGTGCGCCGCGCCAATCAGGATCGCCAGCAGCGTGCGCGGCAGACGGATCTCGCGCACGATGATGCTGGCACCGCCGAGATCCGTCACGAGCGCCTGCGCGGCGGTCAGCGGCGCGATCGGCGCAGGCCCGATGGCGAGCGACGCGACCGCGAGGACAGCGAGCAGGATGGCAAGGAGGGCCGCGAGCCTGCGCCCGCGCTGCTTTAGCCCGCCGGGTTGCGGAGAGCGGGCGGGCGTGATGCCGGCGAGAGCGCTGGTGGCGCCTTCCGCACCACGCCCATCGCTGCCCTCCCCCGCAAGTGGGGAGGGAGTTCGGCCGTCGATCATCGCATCACCATGTCGCGCGCACCCCTCCGTAGAAGGAAACGCCGGCGGTGCCGAAATTGCGCACCTCCTCATAGCGTGTGTCGGTCAGGTTCTCGCCGCGCAGATAGAGCGTGAAATGGTCGTCGAGCTTGTAGTCCATGTAGAGATCGAGACGCGCATAGGGCGACAGCTTGTCGGTTTCGTTGAAGCCGGAATAGCGCTGGCTGACGAACACGACGCTCGGCTGAATTGAAAGCCGCGAATTGGGTGTCACGATCAGGCCGAGCCGCCCTTCGTCGCTCGGCCGCCGCGCCAGCTCGAAGGACTCGCCGAACTCTCCGGTCAGCGGATCGAAAGTCCGCCCGACGGCCTCCATATGCGTGTAGGTGAGCCGCGTCCGCACGAATTCCGGCACGAGGACGAAATCGCCTGACAGCTCGAGCCCGGTGCTCTCCGCACGCGCCACGTTGAAGTAGCAGCCGAAAGCCTGGTCGGGACGGCATCCGGGATTCACGGCGAAATCGATGAGGTTGCGGTAGCGGTTGTGAAAGACTGTCGCCGACAGGTTGACGCGGCCGTCGAGCAGCGCCTGATCGACGCCGGCATCGACGCCGATGGACCGCTCGGGCTCCAGCGTCGGCGTGCCGAATTCCGGGCTGAAGAGCTGGAACAGGGACGGCGCCTTGCCGCCCGTGCCGGCGCTGGCGCGCAGTTTCGTGCCGGTCTCGAAGATCTCGTAAGCGGCAGTGGCGCGCCAGGTTGCGAAACGGTCGATCGAGCCCGAGCCGCTCGCGTCCGGGCCGATGACCATACGATCGGGGCTCGTGACATCGTCGATACGCCCGCCGAGCGACAGATGCAGGCGGTTGCCGAGGGTGATCTGATGCAGCGCGAAAGCGGACTGTGTCGTCTGCTCGGCAGCGATCGTGCGCAGACGGGGGCCCGGCACCGGCGCCAGGCTTTCGCGAAAGCTGTCCGTCAGCTCGCGCTCGGCCTTGGCTCCGAAGGTGAGCAGGCCGAACGGGCCGAGCGTCAGGTCACCCTGGTATTCGGCGCCCGTGCGCTCTCCCGTGAAGTCGGTGCGGCTGGTGCCGCCGAACGGGCCGAGGAACTCGTCGCGGAAGCGCCGCTCGACGCGATTGCCGAAGACCGTGACGGTGTTGCGCAGGGCGCCGCCGAAAGTATCGCCGATCAAGCGGCCATAGCCGTTGTGAAGCTGGCTCTTGGCCAGCGAGTCCGTGTCCGGGAAAGGCAGGAAGGCGGCGTCGTATTGCGACCGGTTGAAGCTGCTGCCCCCGCCGACCTCGAGGCGAAGGTCGTCGGCAAGCTTCACGCCGACGCGTCCCGTGGCGCCGAGCCGGCGCGCGCTGTCGGGCTCGAAGCCGTTCGGCGGAGCAAAGCGCTGCAGGCGGCCGATGCGATGGCCGAACGATGAGAAACCCGACGTATCAAGCCCGCTGAAGCCGAACGAGTAATCGACACGGTCGCTGCCGCCGCTGACGCCGGCGCGCATTTCCTTGGTGCCGAAGCTGCCGCCTTCGACCGCGGCCGTCACCTTTGGAGCGCCGCGCCCGCGCCTGGTGATGATGTTGATGACGCCGCCCATGGCGTCCGATCCGTAGAGGGCCGACTGCGGGCCGCGCAGGACCTCGATGCGTTCGATGTCGGCCAGCACCAGGGTGGAGAAATCGAACTCGCGCCCGGTCGAGCTCGGATCGTTGACGCGAATGCCGTCGATCAGGACCAGCGTATGGCGCACGTCGCCGCCGCGGATACGCACCGTCTGGATCTGGCCGGCGCCTCCCGCCTGCGTCAGCGTGACGCCGGGCACGCGCCGGAAGACGTCGTCGAGGCTGCGCGTCGGCGACATGCCGGCCTGCTCGAGTTCCTCGGCGGTGATCACCGTGATGGCGCTGCCGGCCCGCTGAATGGGTTGCGGCGTGCGCGTCGCCGTGACGACGATGTCGGGCGAGGCGGCCGATTCGGCGAGAACGGACGTCGAGGATGTAAAAAGGAAAGCGGCCGCGCACAGGCGGCTCTTGGCGTCAGACATGGGACCTCTCTTCCGCCCCACCGGCGGAAAGTTGGGGTTGCGTTTGACGCTGGCCGGTCTCCTGGCTCGCGGGTCGTGGCACCGATCCGCCTTCCCGATCCTCTCGTCAGCTGAGGATCAGTGGCTTGATGGATCGCCGCTCACCGCTCACAGTTGCGGGGGCAGCTCCGGCATTGAGCGCGTGAGGCGCTCGCACCGGATTCCCGTTTCACCCTCATGCGAGGGCACCAACGTCCCGCAACGCTAGCCGCCGGCACGAGGCCTCGCAACGGCATCCCGGCTGGCGCTCGCAACGAGCCGCTCGAAGTGGCAAAGGCGCCACAGACCCGATAAAGCCTCGCCATGATCAACCGGCTGCTTGCGGCGTTATCGGCGTTCGCCTGCGCCACCCCGTTGCTGGCGGGTGCGCCGCCGCAGCGCATCGCGTCGCTCAACAAATGCGCCGATCAGCTGCTCGTGACGCTCGTCGACAGTGCGCGGATCGCGTCGGTATCGCCGATCGCAGCCGATGAATTCTCGTTCCTGGCCGAACGCCTCAAGGATCTCCCCGCCAATTCCGGGCGTGGCGAGAGCATCCTGCTCAGCAATGCCGACCTCGTGCTTGCCGGAACCTTCGAATCGCATGTGCGCCGGCAATTCCTGGCGCGACAGGGCTTCGAGGTCGTCACCCTGGGCGTGTGGACGCGCGTCGAGGACGGCAAACAACAGATCCGGGCCCTGAGCCGCCGCCTCGGCACCGAAGCCGCCGGCGAGCGCCTGATCGGCGAGATCGACGCCGCGCTTGCCCGCAGCCGCGGCATCGCGCCGGCGCCGCGTAGCGTGCTCGTGCTGCAGCGGCGCGGCTACACCCCGGGCGATACGACGATCCTCGACGAAGTGCTGCGCCACATGGGCCTCAAGCCCTATTCGGATGAGCTCGGCATGCCGCATGGGGGAATGGTGTCGCTCGAGCGGCTGGTCGCGCGGCCGCCCGATTACCTGCTCATGTCGGACAGCGACCGCACGGGCGTCGACCAGGGCTCCGCGCTTCTGTGGCATCCCGCCCTGCTCGCCGCCGTCCCGCCAGAGCGGCGGCTTTATGTCCCGGCCAGGCTGACGATCTGCGCCGGCCCGGCAACGCCCATCGCCATCGATGTCCTCGCGGCGGAGGTGCGCGCCAAGGTCCGTTGACGGCTCCCCGCCCCCGGATCAGTCCCGGGCCGGGCGTTTGTCGGAGCATGCCCCGAGAGGCACGGTTTTGGCGCCTTCGGGGCTGTGTTAGGGTCCCCTCCCGCCATCGAGCGTTCCCCTGATGAACCCGATCTTCGCCGCTTTGCCCACGACCGTGTTCGAGGTGATGTCGCGCCTCGCGCGCGAAACCGGCGCCGTCAATCTCGGCCAGGGCTTCCCGGACGATCCCGGTCCGGAGGACGTGCGCCGCAAGGCGGCCGAGGCCGTCGTCAACGGCTGGAACCAGTATCCGCCGATGATGGGCCTGCCGGAGCTGCGCCAGGCGATCGCCGCCCATTACCGCCACTGGCAAGGGCTCGCCCTCGACCCCGACACGGAGGTCATGGTGACGTCCGGCGCGACCGAAGCGATCGCGGGCGCGCTGCTGGCGCTGATCGAGCCCGGCGACGAGGTCGTCCTGTTCGAGCCCATGTACGACGCCTATCTGCCGCTGGTGCGCCGGGCCGGCGGGGTGCCGCGCTTCGTGACGCTGCAGCCGCCGGACTTCCGCCTCACGGAGGAAGCGCTGGTCCGGGCTTTCTCGCCCAGGACCAGGGCGGTGCTGTTCAACAATCCCCTGAACCCGGCGGCAAGGGTTTTTTCAGCCGAGGACCTGTCGCTGCTGGCGGCTTTCTGCACACGCTTCAACGCGGTCGCGATCTGCGACGAGGTCTGGGAGCATGTCATCTTTGACGGGCGCCGCCACCAGCCGCTCATGGCGCTGCCCGGCATGCGCGAGCGCACGGTCAAGATCGGCTCGGCCGGCAAGATCTTCAACCTGACGGGCTGGAAGGTCGGCTTCGTCTGCGCGGAGCCGGGCCTGATGAAGGTCCTGGCCAAGGCGCATCAGTTCCTCACATTCACCACGCCGCCGAATCTGCAGGCGGCCGTGGCCTACGGCCTCGCCAAGGACGACAGTCACTTCGAGGCCCTGCGCGCCGATCTGCAGCGCAGCCGCGACCGCTTCACGTCAGGCCTTGCCGGGCTCGGCTTCGCAGTCATCCCGAGCCACGGCACGTATTTCGTCAACATCGACATCTCGCCCCTTGGCGAGGCCGACGACGCGGCGTTCTGCCAGCGCCTGGTCCTCGACCATGGGGTCGCGGCCATCCCGGTGAGCGCGTTTTATGCGGAGGCCGCCGTAAGACATGTCGTGCGCTTCTGCTTCGCCAAGCGGGATGCGACGCTCGACGCAGCCCTGGAGCGTCTGGCCGGGCTGGTCAGACAGGCGGCCTGAGCCCGCGGCCGCGGGACGGATCGACGCGGCTGCCCGCCGGATCGGCCGGGTTGGATCGATCCCCTTCTCAAGTTCTTTACGCTGCATGACTTTTTTCAGCGGAGCGGCGGCGCCTGCCGAGCTTTTGTGCTTGCATGCTCTCTTGTGCGGGCAGCCTCACGTCCTTAGCGTAGCCGCCCGTCGCGGGCCGCTCCACCGCAGCCCGGCCCTCGAGAGGAGTGACAGCCAGAAAATGACCCGTTTGTTCGTCCTGTTGTCGCTTGTTTTCGCCGCCGTGACGGGCGCCGCCGCGCAGGAGCGCACCGTCAATGTCTACAACTGGTCGGACTATATCGACCCGAAAGTGCTGGAGGACTTCACCAAGGAGACCGGCATCAAGGTCGTCTACGACACCTATGACAACAACGAGATCGTCGAGACCAAGCTTCTCGCCGGACGGTCCGGCTACGATATCGTCGTGCCTTCCGGCCCGTTCCTGCAGCGCCTGATCACTGCCGGCGTCTTCCAGAAGCTCGACAAGAGCAAGCTGCCGAACCTCAAGAACATGTGGCCGGAGGTGGCGCGACGGCTGCAGGTCTTCGATCCGGGCAACCAATATGCCGTCAACTATATGTGGGGCACGACCGGCATCGGCGTGAACGTCAAGAAGGTCCAGGAGCGGCTCGGCCAGGCGCCGCGCAATACCTGGGACATTCTGATGAAGCCCGAGTTCGTGTCGAAGCTCAAGGACTGCGGCATCCATATGCTCGATGCGCCGGAGGATATTTTTCCCGGCATCCTGAATTATCTCGGCCTCAACCCGGATTCGAAGCGCAACGAGGATCTGACAAGGGCCGGCGACGCCCTGTTCCGCATCCGCGGTAACATTCAGAAATTCCACTCGTCGGAATACATCAATGCTCTCGCCAACGGCGACATCTGCATGGCGGTCGGCTATTCCGGCGACGTGCTGCAGGCGAGGAAGCGCGCCGAGGAAGCCAAGAACAACGTCGAGATCGCCTATGTCATCCCGCGCGAAGGCGCCCTGATGTGGTTCGATTCGATGGCCATTCCGGCCGACGCCAAGAACGTCGCCGAGGCGCACGCCTTCATCGATTTCCTGATGCGTCCCGAGGTAGCGGCGGCGAACACCAACTTCGTCGCCTATGCGAGCGGCAATCTGGCTGCCAAGCCGCTCGTCGATCGCGAAATCCTCGAGAATCCGGGGGTGTATCCGGACGAGGCCACCTTCAAGCGCCTGTTCACCAACACCGCTTATGACGAGCGCTCGCAGCGCACCCTCACCCGGCTGTGGACGCGCGTGAAGACGGGACGGTAACAACTCCTCTCCCCGCTCGCGGGGAGAGCGTTGGCGTTACGCGGCCTTGGGCGTGGAGGCCTCGATCAGCACGGCGTAGAGGGCATTGGCGTCACGGGCCATGCGCAGGCGGTCGACAAGGCCGGGCTGGCGGAGCACACGGGCGATGCGGGCGAGGGCCTTGAGATGATCGGCCCCCGCCCCTTCCGGGGCCAGCAGCAGGAACATGATATCGACCGGCTCACCATCAAGGGCGTCGAAATCGATCGGCCGCTCCAGGCGGGCAACCAGGCCGAAAAGACGCTCCAGGCGGGCAAGCTTGCAGTGCGGAATGGCAATGCCGTCACCGATGCCGGTCGACCCGAGGCGCTCGCGTTGCAGCAAAGGTTCGAAGATTTCGTGCGGGCTTCGGCCGATCAGCCGTCCGGCCAGCGTGCTCAGCTCGTGCAGCGCCTGTTTTTTGCTGTTGACCCTCAAGGCTGGTGCAACAGCCTCGGGGCTGAGGAAGGTTCGCAAGGGCATAACAGCTCGGCATCGTTGTCGCGAAAGGCGGCGCTTCCACGCTGAAGCAAGCCGCGGGCCAATGTCCGGCGTCAGGCTCGCTCAGCAGGCGGATCGATCCATCCGATCATCCCGTCGCTCCTGCGATATACGACGTTCACCCGGCCCGTGCCAGCATGCAGGAAAACGATAGCCGGCGCTCCGCTCAGATCAAGCTCGACAACAGCTTCGCTCACAGAGAAGCGATGCAGGGGCTTCGTGGTCTCGGCGATCACCACCGGATGAAACTCGCCGCCGTCGTGCTCGTCCTCGGGCGGCGGTTCGAGCACTGCATAGGCGCTGTCGAGGGCCCCTGCCGGCCGCTGCGGCCCACCCTGCCGGTCCTTGAGGCGGCGCTTGTATCGCCGCAATCGCTTCTCGATGCGATCGGCCGTCTGCTCGAAGCTGGCATGGGCATCATGCGCCGCCCCCGACGCTTCGAGAGTCACGCCGGAACTGAGATGCAGCACGCATTCGGTGCGAAACCCCGTGCCGTCGCGGGCGACGGTCACATGGCCGGAGTGGCTGCCGTCAAAATATTTCGCTACGGCGCCGGACAGGCGCGTCTCGACCTGCTGACGCAGGGCGTCGCCAATGTCCATATTCTTGCCGGAAACTCGCAGACCCATGTCGGTGCGCATCATCACGTGCCGGGCTTTGCACAAAAGTGCGAGGGATCACTGGTCAAGTCAACGCGCGCACGCCGCAATCGGATCGGCGTCGGGTGGCGGCGAATTCTTTCGCGCGTGGTTCTGTTGCGGGCAGCGGCTCCCGGCTCGCCTGTCGCCGGATCTTTGTCTTCGGGACGCAACGATCTTCGGGCGAAGTAGTTCCCGCCCGGCAGCAAGTCCGCGCCGCGTCAGCGTGCGGGCCGCGCCTGCTTGTCGCGCCGGCGCTCGACCGAGGACGGAATACGCAACGATTCGCGGTATTTGGCGACGGTGCGCCGGGCGATGTCGATGCCTTCCGCCTTCAGCTTCTGGACGATGGCATCGTCCGACAGGACGTCGTCGGCCGGCTCGCCGTCGATCAGCCGCCTGATGCGATGGCGGACCGCCTCCGACGAATGGGCGTCGACGCCGGCGGCCCCGGGAATCGCCGCCGTAAAGAAATATTTCATTTCGAAGGTGCCGCGGCTCGTGCCGATCGCCTTATTCGAGGTCACCCGCGACACGGTCGATTCATGCATGCCGATCGCCTCGGCGACGGTCTTGAGGTTGAGCGGCCGCAGGTGCGAGACGCCATGCGCGAAGAAGCCGTCCTGCTGGCGCACGATCTCGCTCGCCACCTTCAGGATCGTCTTGGCGCGCTGCTCGAGGCTGCGCGCGAGCCAGTTGGCGTTCTGCAGGCAGTCCGTGAGGAAGGTCTTCTCGGTGTCATTGCGGACCGTGCGCGACACGGTCGCGTAATAGGTCTGGTTGACGAGGACGCGCGGCAGGGTTTCGGCATTGAGCTCAATGAGCCAGCTGCCGTCAGCCGCCAGGCGCACGAAAACGTCGGGCACGAGGACTTCGACCGGTCCGCCGCCGAAGCCGCGGCCCGGCTTGGGATCGAGCTGGCGCAACTCGGCAAGCATGTCGGCGAGATCGTCATCGTCGACGCCGCAGATGCGGCGGAGCGCGGCCATCTCGCGCCGGGCGACGAGCTCCAGATTGGCGACCAGGGCCTGCATGGCGGGATCGAAGCGGTCATGCTCGCGCAGCTGAATGGCGAGGCACTCGGCGAGGTCACGCGCGCCGATGCCTGAGGGATCGAATGTGTGGATCAGCGCGAGCAGGCGTCCGACCAGCGCCACCTCGGCGCCGAGCCGTTCGGCCACGGATTCGACGGATTCGCCGAGGTAACCGGACTCGTTGATGGCGTCGATCAGGTTGCGGCCGATGAAGCGCTCGGCAGGATCGGCCGTGGCGAGGTCAAGCTGCGCCTGAAGATGCTCGTGAAGGGTCGCCTCGATGCGCAGCGTGGCGTCAAAATCGGGCAGGTCGCCGTCGAAGCCGCCGCCGCCGACGCTGGTCCAGGGCGACGAGGCCAGCGGGATGGTGTCGCCGGCATCGGGCGCCGGGCGCTCGGGCCCGCCAGCGTCGTCGGGAAAGACGTTGTCGAGGCGCGTGTCGAAGTCGCCTTCGAGATCCGACCGATCGGCCTTGAGATCGTGCTTGAGCCATGGCTCGGCAGCCTCGCCGTCGGCGAAGTCGGCCTCGCCGCCCTCCTCCACCTCGATATCGGCGCCATTGGCACGCGCCGGCTCGGCTTCGCCGGGGGCCGCCTCCGATTCGATCCGTTCCAAAAGGGGGTTTCGCTCGAGTTCGGCCTCCACATAGGCGGCAAGATCGAGATGCGACAGCTGCAGCAGCTTGATCGCCTGCAGAAGCTGTGGCGTCATCACCAGGGACTGCCCCTGGCGCATCTCGAGCCGTTGCATCAAAGCCATTGCGAGGTCCCGGCCTCAGGCGTGAACGACACGCCTCGGCACGTTTTTTGCATTACTCCGTTACGAATTTCTATAGGCCCTTGCTGCACCGCAGCAAGCAGCCAACGGTCGCAGGCGCGAGTCTCCGCGGCCGAAGCGGGCGGCGGCTGCAACAGCGTCCCTGCCGAACGGGATGAGCTAGAGGCGGAAATCCTCGCCCAGATAAAGGCGCCGCACGTCTTCATTGGCGACGATTTCTTCCGGCCGCCCCTCGGTCAGAACACGCCCGGAATGGATGATGTAGGCCCGGTCGGTGAGCGCCAGGGTCTCGCGCACGTTGTGGTCGGTGATCAGCACGCCGATGCCGCGCCCAGTGAGGTGGCGCACCAGGTTCTGAATGTCGCCGACGGCGATCGGGTCGATGCCGGCGAAAGGCTCGTCGAGCAACATGAAGGACGGCGATCCGGCGAGCGCGCGCGCGATCTCGCAGCGGCGCCGCTCGCCGCCCGACAGAGCGATCGAAGGCGACTTGCGCAGGCGGGTGATGTTGAACTCGTCGAGCAGTTCCTCGAGCTTGGCCTCGCGCTCCCGGCGATTGGGCTCGACCACTTCGAGCACGCCGCGGATATTGTCCTCGACGTCGAGGCCGCGGAAGATCGACGCCTCCTGCGGCAGGTAGCCGATGCCGAGCCGGGCGCGCCGGTACATGGGCAGATGCGTGATGTCGTTGCCGTCGAGGCTGATCATGCCGCGATCGGCCGAGACCAGGCCCGTGATCATGTAGAAGATCGTCGTCTTGCCGGCGCCGTTCGGCCCCAAAAGGCCGACGGCCTCGCCGTTGCGCACGTGCAGCGCCGCGTCGTGGACCACGGTTCGACCACGATAGCTTTTCTGAAGCCCTCGGACGGCGAGCACGCCCGGCCCGCCGAACGCCGCGGCCGTGTCGGGCCCGTCGTGGCGCTTGCCGCCAAAAATCCGGCGCAGGAACGATCCCCGGTTCAGGCGCGGCGCCGCGGTCCGCTCCGGCGTCTCGGCCGGCGCCCGGGCATGCGCAGCCTGGCCATGGGCCGGCGCCGGGCTCGCAGACGCCTGCCTGCGGAGGGGATCCCCGCCCTGGTTGCGGTTGCGGGTGTCGATGATCGAGGTCAACGGATTGCAATATCCACAAAACGGCGAAGCGGAAGAAACTGCCCCGGGCGGTCCATTCTCGTGGACCCGACTCAAGGCTTCTTTAAGATTGACCAGTCGGCGCTACCGGGGCGCAGGCTTTTGGCGAAAGGCCCTAATTGGTCTGGACCGGCCGCCTCCCCGGCTGCCTCGGCGGCTGCGCCTGGCTGCTGCTCTGGCTGCCACCTTGAGCCGCATCCGGCCCCGCCCCCGGCACGAACAAGGCACGCACCCGTCCGCCGGTGGTCGTCTCGACGTTGGCGATCCCGCTGTTGAGATCGTAGACGATCCTGTCGCCGCGGGTGACATTCGGTCCGTCACTGAGCGCGACGTTGCCGGTCAGCACGACCCGGTTGGCGGTGCGATCGAAAACGGCGTTGTCTCCGGTCGCCGTCTGGGTTTTCGAGACGACGGTCACCGGCCCCTTGCAGTCGATGCGCCGGATGGCGCCGTCCTGCCCGGGCATGCCCGACGGCGGGCTCGCCGGGCGCGCGCCCGGAGCCTGCCCGCGCTGCTGCTCGTAAAGCACGGTCAGCTGGGCGCAGTGGACCGTGCTCTCGCCCTGCACGGCGACCACGTTGCCGCTGAAAACGGCGCGCTGCTCCTTGTCGAACACGTCGAGCCGGTCGGCGTCGATCTTGATCGGCTCCTTGGTGCCGGAGCCGAGATTGGCCAGCGGCCCCGGGCGGGAGGAGGTTTGCGGCACCGCCAACTGGGGCTGGGCCGGCGGTGCAGCGGACTGGCGCGATTGCGCCGCCGCGGCCGCTCCGCAGGCGGTCAATGTCACAATCGCAATGAGGGCGCGCTTCATGGCCGCAAGCTCGCGGGTTGTGTCTCGAACGAGAGCACCTGGGCCGGCTGCACCAGGTTTTCGGGGGCAGGCGAGGGCGTGCTGGCCGTGACGGTGGGCTCTTCCGCCCTCTCCAGGACCGTGCGCACGCGTCCCTTGAAGACGATCACCTTGCCGTTGTCGCTCACCTCGAGGCTGTCCGCCTCGATCATTCCGTTGGGGAATGTCACGGTCACCGGCTCGCGCGACACGACGGTGCCGGCTTTGAAATCGATCGAGGCCGATTTCAGCTGCGCCGCCTGCCCGCTGTCGGTCCTGACACGGATATCCTGCCGCAATTCCAGCTGTTCCTTGGTGGTGTCGAAGACGCCGGCCGCCGCCTGGAGATGCGCCGCGCCGCCGCGCTCGTCCGTGACGAGGCGCGCCTTCATCTCCTTGAGCTCGACCACGTTGGGCTTGCGCACGTCCTGCATGGCCGCCACCGCGGTCACCTCGTAAGGCCGGGAATCCTTGCGGAAACCGCTCAGGCGCGGATTTTCCATGGTGATCTTGGTTCCGGACAGGCTGACCGGGCCGAGCGTGAGACCGCCGACCCGGCCGATCGGGTCGGCGAAGGTCAGCATCAGGATGGCGCCGAAGGCCGCGGCGGTCCCGATCGGGATCGCCCGGCGCAGGAAGCGCACCCGCGCCGAGTGGCGCCGCGCCTGGGCATAGGCGCGGTCCCGCGGCGGGCGCGCGCGTACAGCCGCCCCTCCCCGCGTCGTGTCACGCTCCATGCCTGTCACAATCCGTCCCCCGGCCCCCACCGGCCGCACTTGTCCCCGTTATTACGTCACGGGTGCCCGATGCCCGTGGCGAAGTTGTGGCCGCCTTGATGCAGCGGCAAGATTAAGCGCCGGTCAACTATGCGCAAAAACATCTGTGTCCGCCCAGCCACGCAGGTCGAGCTCGGCCCGCGTCGCCAGGAAGGCGAAGCAGGCCGCGGCCATGTCCTGGCGGTTCTCGCGCGCCAGCATCATGTCCAGCCTGGCCTTCAGCGCGTGCAGGTGCAGCACGTCCGAGGCGGCATATTCGAGCTGCGCCTGGCTCAGGGTCTCGGCGCCCCAGTCGGACGATTGCTGCTGCTTCGACAGCTCGACGCCAAGCAGCTCGCGGACCAGGTCCTTCAGGCCGTGCTTGTCCGTGTAGGTGCGCGCCAGGCGCGAAGCGATCTTGGTGCAGTAGACCGGCCCCGGCATGGCGCCGAAGCGATGCGCCAGGACAGCCACGTCGAAGCGCGCGAAATGGAAAATCTTCAGGACATTCGGGTTGCCGAGGAGGCCGACCAGGACCGCAGGCGGCGGCCCCTCGCGCCGGATCTGGACCACGTCCGCCGTGCCGTCTCCCTTCGAGAGCTGGACGACGCAAAGCCGGTCCCGATGCGGGTTCAAACCCAGGGTCTCGGTATCGACGGCGACCGACGCGCCGGCGTCGTAACCGGCCGGCAGATCGCCCTTGTGGTAGCGGATGGTCATCGGGAGGCAGCGCGCACCCACCCGAACCCGCCGGAAGCGGGCCTGAGTGGTCAGGGTTAATGTGAGGCCGGGTCTATCATCGGCAAAACCCGCTCACAAGCCGATGGTGCGCGCCGCGCGCTTCGTGTGACCTGAATGCCGCTGCGCGGCAGCTCCTGGGGGGCGGCCCTGCCTCGCCCGGCCCCTCCGACTTGCGCCTCTGCGGCGGTGGATCCCGTCTGCGGGCGGCATCCATGAGAGGCAAACAAAAAGGCCCCGCCGAAGCGGGGCCTTTCGCAAACAGTGATGAGCCGGATGGCTTATTCGCAAACCGTCTCGCGACGGAAGAAGACGCGGCCGTAGGGGTCGATGTAGCGGCGGCGCTGGACGTAGCATTCCTCGGCCGGAACGGCGTAAGCCGGACGGGCCGCGCCGGCGGCGATCGCGCCGAGCGCCAGGCCACCGACCACGCCGGCCGCGATGGCGGCGTTACGGCCGCTGCGGTGATGCCGGTAAACCGGCGCCCCGCGATAGGCATGGGCATAACCCCGGTGCCAGGCGGCAGCCGGCGTCGCGCTGACCGCGACGGTGCCACTGACCGTGGCCAAGGCCAGCGCCCCGACGAGCGCCTTCTTGATGGTTGTAGCTGCCATCATCTCTCTCCTCTGCGACTTTTCGCGAAAACCCTGCCCCACGCCATAAGTTCCATTTAGCTTAGCCGGTTGAACGCCCGATGAACAACAACGGCTATATCAGTACGTTGCGTTAACCCTTACGAAACTCTTCAGGGCGGGCCCCGAAGGGGTCGAAGCTTAGCTGCGCCAATTGCGGCGATTCTTGGATCGACCCCAGAAAGCGATCGTGCGGCTTGAATAATTGGTGATTGCGGCGCGTCAGGCCGACGTCCAGGCCTGTGCGCCTGTCGCCCGGATACGCTCGTCCAAGCCGATGCCACCCATGCGGTGCGAGCCAAACGCGCCGGGTTCTTACACGGCTGCGGACTCCGACCGGTATCCTTTAAGCAAGAACCGCCGGCGGCCTCATGCGCCCGGCGACACGGACATTTTGCGCGAAGCGAATGCCGGGCAGCCAAAGGCACTGACTTCGTCGCGAGCCGTCGCGTCACTGCGCAAAGACTGGCCCGGGAGAGGACCGGCGGAAGCGGGCGTCGGCGCCTTGTGAACGAATGGTCGCCGCGTCCCGCTCAAGAACGGATCAGGCAGCCGGTCGCAATCGCTGGCGTAACTTTGCCGACCAGCGCGGAACGCGCGTGCTCGGCCAAGATGTTCCGGGCTGAAAAACAGGAAGAACCCGTTCAGGCGCACGCCCGAGGCGGCCGCGCGCGAGCGGACGGGGCCCAACGCGGATTCATCCGTGGTGCCCCGGAACTCCCACTCGGGAGAGGCGATGAAGCGAGGAACCGGTCGATCGTCGGGCACGGCGCAATAGAGGTCGGGCTTCTTCTGCAGGCTGAACAAGTTATAGAAGCAGTCAGGCCGCTCCGGAGCTCTCCGTGACGGATCGCGTCGTTCAATCCTCGCCCGCATCATCGTTCTCCCTACATTCATAGGTGTCCTAATGGTCGGTCATGGCCTTCCGGTCATGTTCGGCAATTTTCGGTGTCGGGAAACACGCGTCGAAACACTCGCCGAGCGTCAACGATCCACGCCCGATTGCAACGGTGTTAGTGTCCATTTTGGACAGCTTGCACGCGCCGCGTAGGCTGTTACGAATCGCGCAGGGCACATCCCACACCGAGGGGGCAAGCCATGCGGCATCCATTCCCGAACGAAATTCGGCAGCTGAGCGACGAGGAGCTCGAGAGCCGCAACCGCGTCCTGCTGCTGATGCTGTTCGAGATGCTGCGGTCCACGCACCGGACGTTCCTGGACGAACCGCAGCGGTTTGGCCGCGACCTGGACATCCTGTTCGTCGGGCTGGCGATCTGGCTCGGCGACTACGAGGGACGGCCGATGACGCCGCACAAGCTCGCCGAGTATCTCGGCATGCCGCGCGCCACGACCATCCGGAAGATCGAGGAGCTGAAGCGGCGTGGGATCGCGCAGGACGGCCCCGACAACACGGTGCTGATCGTCCCCGACGTGCTGAGAACCGAGAAGGCGCGCGAGCGCAAACGCTACTGGATCAACGCGTTCTGGACGAGCGTGGACCAGATGTTCAAGCTGGACACCCAGCCTGCGGATCTGGTGCCGTAAACGAACAGCAACTCACGCCGCCATGGGCTCAGAAGAAGGCCCGCATGCGTCACCTCGCGGATCACCGCGGCGCCAACAAATCGGGCCTAACCGCCTAGAGATTTAGAAACCACCGAAAACGGTGGTGCCCAGGAGAGGACTCGAACCTCCACGGCTTGCACCACTGGTACCTGAAACCAGCGCGTCTACCAATTCCGCCACCTGGGCATGCCATCGAGATGGCGCGTCCCGTTTAAGGGCGCGCGGCCGCGCCGTCAATCGGCGGCGCCGTCCCGGGCGTGGTCAATTCAGACTGATTGATCAGGCATTCCTTTGTACCGCATGATCCTGGTCGCCAAAGTGGGTTCCACTCCGGCGGATCATCGCTCCGAATTGCCGCTGGAGATAACCGCCCGGCGGCGGCATGCGTGCACTTCACAGGACGGCAGCGTCGGCATAAGGAACGCCGATCGTTGACCGGAGCTTTCGATGACTGACCCGGAGCGCCCGTATTCGCAGCAGCCGGTGACGGTGTTCGGCGGCTCGGGTTTCCTAGGCCGCTACGTCGTGGACGCGCTTGCCGAGCGCAATTACCGGGTGCGCATTGCCGTGCGCCGCCCCAACCTGGTTGGCTACCCGCAGGCGTACGGCATGGTCGGCCAGGTCCAGGCGGTCCAGGCCAACCTGCGCTACCGCCACTCGATCGAACAGGCGGTCAAGGGCGCCGGCGCGGTGATCAACCTCGTCGGCATCCTGCATCCGACCCGCCGCCAGACATTCGAGGCCGTGCACGTCGAGGGCGCCCGCATGATCGCCGAGGCGGCGGCCGCCGCCGGCGCGCGCATGATCCACGTCTCGGCGATCGGCGCCGCGCGCAATTCCGAATCGGCTTATGCGCGCACCAAGGCCGAAGGCGAGGCCGCGGTCATCAACGCGCATCCGGACGCGGTGGTGGTGCGGCCCTCGCTCATGTTCGGTCCGGGCGACGGCCTGTTCAACCGTTTCGCCGCCCTGGCGCAGTTCCTTCCCGTGCTGCCGCTGGCCGGCGCCGACACGCGCTTCCAGCCGGTCTTCGCGGGCGACGTGGCCAAGGCGATCGCCCGGGCGGTTGACGGAAAAGTCGAAGGCGGACGCATCTACGAGCTCGGCGGCCCGGAGGTGAAGACCCTGCGCGAGCTGGTCGCCTACATGCTTATGGTGATCCGCCGCCGGCGGCTGGTCATGGGCCTGTCGCCCGGCCTCGCGCGCGCCCAGGCGGCGACGATGGAAGTTCTGCACGTCCTGAGCCTCGGCCTCCTGCCCGACGTGCTGCGGCTGACGCGCGACCAGGTCGCCCTGCTGCAGCACGACAACGTGGTGTCGGACAGCGCGCGACGCGAAGGCCGCACGCTCGAGGGCCTCGGCATCACGCCAACCACGATCGAGGCGATCGTGCCGCCCTACCTCGTGCGTTTCCGCAAGAAGGGCCAGTTCGACGTCCAGCGCGACGCCGCGCTCGAAGCGGCGCCGCCGGATGTGATCGCACCCGAATCAGCCGGCCCCGGGTCCCAGTTCCAGCCGCGCCGGGGAGCCGGGCCCGCCATAGGAGAGCGAACGCGCTGACAGGCGCTTGTGCACGTGCACCATGAGGGCGATGCCGAAGAGCGGCGTCAGGAGGTTCAGCACCGGCACGAGCAGGAGGGCCGCTATGGCGGCCCCGGCGAGCAGGACGGTCGGGCGATGGGCGCGGCGCATGCGGGCTGCATCCGGCATCGGCCTGAACCGCCCTGCCGCAAGCTCGAAATATTCGCGGCCGAGAAGGTAGGCATTGACGGCGAAAAACGCCGCGATGTTGACGACCGGCACAAAGAACAGCGTCAGCGCTCCAAGATTGACGAGCAGCGACAGGCCCGCGAAACGCAGCCCGTAGAGGAGGGCGCGGCCGAGCGGCTGCGGATGGCCTGGCGGCTCCGCCGGGAAGTCGGTGCGCTCGACAATGTCGGCGGCATCGTCGAGGAAATAGCCCGCCACGAGCGCCGACACGGCCGGGAGAAAGTAGATCAACGCGACAACGAGTCCGGCCCCGGCGAAGAAGAAGGCGAAGCCTTCGATCCACGGGTGATCAGCGGCGAACCGGCCGCCCTCGAGATAGAATTTCAGCACACGCGTCAGCGCCAACCACAGCAAGCCGAGCAGGAGGACGGTCAGACCAAGCGTGCGCCACAGAATGCGGCGCAAGGGGCCGAACAGGACCTGCCGCCATGCGGCCAAGGCGGACTGGATCAGCATCGGGCTCCCCTCAATAGGGCGTCCCGTCCTTGCGGGAGAAGCGGCGCTTGACGGTTCCGTCCGGCCGCACCGCGATGTCGTCGTCCGGATAGGAGACCTCGTCCGATCCGGGGCGCCGCGAGCCGATCTCGATATATCTGACCGGGCGCGGCGTGCGGTTGACGAGGTGATGGCCATCGCGGACGCCGGCCTTGAATCCCATGCAGTCGCCGGGCCGAAGGATCTCATCGCCTGCGTCCGTGATCAACGTCACCTCACCTTCGAGAATGTAGACGAACTCGTCCTCGTGCGTGTGCCAGTGGCGCAGCGCCGACATGGCGCCGGGCGCAAGCTCGGTGAGGTTGACGCCGAACTGATCGAGGCCGAAAGGGTCGCCGAGCTTGCGCTTGGACCGTCCGCCGAGGCGCGCCTTGAAGGCCTCCGGGTAATTGGAGCTCGTGCTCGCCTCGATGTCGACAGCGCGGCGCGCCTTGCGTTCGGTCATGCCCACAGCATCGACGGCAGAACGTGGTCCGGCGGCATAGGCCCGCGCTCCCGCGCGGGGCGTCTCTTGGGAAAGACGGCCGCCGGATCGCCGTCGCATCACAACATGCTCGGCAGGACACGGTCCGGCGGGATAGCCCCGCGCTCCGCGCGGGGCGTCTCTTGGAAAAGACAGCCGCCGGATCGCCGTCGCATCACAACATGCTCGGCAGGACGCGATCCGGCGGCCTGTGGCCGTCGAAAAACGTCTTGATGTTGACGATCACCTTCTCGCCCATGTCGATGCGGCCCTCATAGGTGTTCGAAGCGAGGTGCGGCAGCAGGACGACCTTGCCCTGGCGCGCGAGCTTGACGAGGCGCGGATTGACGGCGGGCTCGTGCTCGAAGACGTCGAGGCCGGCGCCGGCGATGCTTTCCGCCTCGATCAGCCGCGCAAGCGCCGTCTCGTCGATGATCTCGCCGCGCGCCGTGTTGACGATGACGGCGTCGGGCTTCATCAGCTTGAGGCGGCGCGCCGAGAGCAGATGATAGGTGGCCGGCGTGTGCGGGCAGTTCACCGACACGATATCCATGCGCGCCAGCATCTGGTCGAGCGAGTCCCAGTAGGTCGCCTCGAGCTCCTCCTCGATCTGCGGCGCCACGTGGCGGCGGTTGTGGTAGTGGATCGACAGGCCGAAGGCGCGCGCCCGCCGCGCCAGCGCCTGGCCGATGCGCCCCATGCCGACGATCCCCAACCGCTTGCCGGTGATGCGATGGCCGAGCATCCAGGTGGGCGACCAGCCGGCCCAGTCGCCTTCCGGGATCACCTTGGCGCCTTCCGCGACACGGCGCGCCACCGCCAGGATCAGGGCCATGGTCATGTCCGCCGTGTCCTCGGTGAGGACGCCGGGGGTGTTGGTCACCGTGATGCCGCGCGACAGCGCCGCCTGCACGTCGATGTTGTCGACGCCGTTGCCGAAATTGGCGATCAGCTTGAGATTGGGCCCGGCCTGGGCGAGCAGCGGCGCATCGATCTCGTCGGTGACGGTCGGGACGAGCACGTCGGCGCTCTTCACCGCCTCGACGAGATCTCCCGGCGACAGCGGCTTGTCCTCGAGGTTGAGGCGCGCATCGAACAGCTCGCGCATGCGTGTCTCGACGACACCGGGCAGGCGACGGGTGACGACGACCAGCGGCCTCTTCTTCATCCTGCCTTCCTCAGCAGGTTTTTGGAACTCCGCACGCGCTTCGCCGCGTGCGCGCTCCAAAACCTGCAAGAACTTAAGACCCTTTGCAGGTTTGTGCGGGCCGGAACGATGTTCCGATCCGCGCAAACCTGCTTGGGCTCGGCTTGCGACGGTGCTTCACGCATCGTTAACAGGTCCCGGCAAGAAATGGCGGCAAGCCGCCTCATTGCGGTTCCCTGGTCGCCTCTCTAGCAGAGGTTAGCCCAAAGACAATGCGATGGGAGAGTCGGCTTGCGCAGGATCCGACATTTGGCGATGGCGGCAGGCGCCATCTGTGTGCTGGCCAACCCGGCCGGCGCGGCCGGCGAGGCGAGCACCGGCAAGGTCACCGGCCTGCCTGTTCCCCGGTATGTGAGCCTCAAGACGGATCGCGTGAACCTGCGCGAGGGTCCGTCGAAGGATCACCGCACTGCCTGGGTGTTTCAGCGGGCCGGCCTGCCGGTCGAGATCGTGGCCGAATTCGACACGTGGCGGCGTATTCGAGACGCCGAGGGCACCGAGGGCTGGGTGCTGCATTCGCTGCTGTCGGGCCGGCGTACGGCACTGGTCACGCCCTGGTCGAAGGGCGAGACGCCGCCGATCCTGCTTTATGAACGCGCCGACGAGCGCGCCGAGGTGGTGGCCCGCCTGCAGCCCGGGGTCCTCGCCAATGTCCGGCAATGCTCCGGGGCGTGGTGCCGCGTGGTGATCGCGCAGGCCAATGCGCGCGACCTCGACGGCTACATCCGCCAGGACCGGCTATGGGGGGTCTATCCCAACGAGCGCGTTGAATAAGGCCGATGGCGAATGCGCGGCCTGCCTCTTTTCAGCTGAGCTCTCCGCTGGACGCCGCAAGCGGCGTCAGGCGCGCTTGCGCCGCAGCCGCACCACCACATCGACGCGGACGATCTCCATGCCCTCCGGAGGCTCGGGAAGATCGCTGACCGAGATGCCGGCATCGGGCACGTCCATCAACGCCTCGTCGCCCTCGACGAAGAAATGATGGTGGTCGGTGATGTTGGTGTCGAAATAGGCCTTGGCGCCGTCGACCGCGAGCTGGCGCAACAGCCCGGCCTCGGTGAACTGGTGCAGGGTGTTGTAGACGGTGGCCAGCGACACCGGCACACGGGCGCGCATCGCCTCGTCATAAAGCGTCTCGGCGGTGATGTGCCGGTCGCCCTTGCCGAACAAGAGCCAGCCGAGAGAAATCCGCTGCCGGGTCGGCCGCAGGCCGACGCGGCGCAGTCTGTCGCGCAGGTTGGAGAGCGGGCAGCCCTTGCGCGCCACCGACCGGTCGCCATGAGCCCCCAAGGCCGCGATCGGTTGCGGCAAAACTATCGTCTCTGTTGCTTCTTCGGACATCGCGGATATCGGAACGCGGGAAAGGAACGCTCGTTAGCAATCATACGGAGCCAAGCCAAGCGCTGCAACTCGGGACCATCACGGAGGGTGGAGAACGTGCGCGACAAAGAATCCCCGGCTCGTCTCGCCACGCCCCTGCCCACCACTTTGACCCACTTGGCCCTTGTGTTACCAGAGCGCGCGATCTAACGGGCAATCCCGTGTTCCCACATGCTCTCCGGAAAGGATCGGCCAACGGCATGGCCCGCCAGTCGAGCTATACCTACGAAGAACTCCTCGCCTGCGGGCGAGGCGAATTGTTCGGTGCCGGCAATGCCCAGCTGCCGCTGCCGCCGATGCTGATGTTCGACCGGATCTCGTCGATCTCCGAGGAGGGCGGCGAGCACGGCAAGGGACATGTGCGCGCCGAACTGGACGTGCGGCCGGACCTCTGGTTCTTCCCGTGCCACTTCAAGGGGGACCCGGTGATGCCGGGCTGCCTCGGCGTCGACGCCATGTGGCAGATGGTCGGCTTCTTCCTCGGCTGGCTGGGCGCACCCGGCCGGGGCCGGGCGCTCGGGGTGGGCGAGGTCAAGTTCGCGGACCAGGTGCTGCCGACCGTCAAGAAGGTGGTTTACGGCGTCGACTTCAAGCGCGTCTTCCGGTCGAAGCTCGTGCTCGGCATCGCCGACGGCTGGCTCGAGGCCGACGGCCGGCGCATTTACGAAGCCAAGGATTTGCGCGTGGGGCTGTTCAAGCCCGACGAGGCCTCGGCGCCAGCCTAACCATTGTTTTGTCTGAAACGTTGAGAATAACGGCGGCCGCCCTTACGTGAGCGCACGGGGCTGGTCGGGGAGTTCGGGATGAGGCGCGTCGTCGTCACCGGAATGGGTATCGTTTCATCTATCGGCAACAACACCCAGGAGGTGTTGGCCTCCTTGCGCGAAGCGAGGTCGGGCATCAGCAAGGCCCCGGAATACGAGAAACTCGGGTTCCGCTGCCAGGTGCACGGCGCGCCCTCGCTCAATCCGGAAGAGGCGGTCGATCGGCGCGCCCTGCGCTTCCATGGCGGCGGCACCGGCTGGAACCACGTCGCCATGGAGCAGGCCATCCGCGACGCCGGACTCGAGGCGAACGAGGTCTCGCACGACCGTACCGGCATCATCATGGGCTCGGGCGGACCGTCGACGCGCACCATCGTCGAAGCCGCCGACACCGCGCGCAGCAAGGGGCCGAAACGCGTCGGCCCGTTCGCGGTGCCGAAGGCGATGTCGTCCACCGCCTCGGCCACGCTCGCCACATGGTTCAAGATCAAGGGCGTCAACTATTCAATCTCATCCGCCTGCGCGACGTCGAACCATTGCATCGGCAATTCCTACGAGCTGATTCAACTTGGCAAGCAGGACGTGATATTCGCCGGCGGCTGCGAGGAACTCGACTGGACCCTGTCGGTGCTGTTCGACGCCATGGGTGCCATGTCCACGAAATACAACGATCGCCCCGAGACCTCGTCGCGCGCCTATGACGTCAACCGCGACGGCTTCGTCATCGCCGGAGGGGCCGGCGTCGTCGTCCTCGAGGAACTGGAACACGCCAAGGCGCGCGGGGCGCGCATCTACGGCGAGGTCATCGGCTACGGGGCGACGTCTGACGGCCACGACATGGTGGCGCCGTCCGGCGAGGGCGCCGTGCGCTGCATGCGCATGGCCCTGCAGAACGTCAAAGTGCCGGTCGATTACATCAACCCGCACGCCACCTCGACTCCGGTCGGCGACGTGAAGGAGATCGAGGCAATCCGGGAAGTATTCGGCACCGGGGACAAGTGCCCGCCGATCGCCGCCACCAAGTCGCTCACCGGCCATTCCCTGGGCGCCACGGGCGTGCAGGAGGCGATCTACTCCTTGTTGATGATGAACAACGGCTTCATCTGCGAAAGCGCCAACATCGAGGAGCTCGATCCCGAAGTCGGCGACGCGCCGATCGTGCGCAAGCGCATCGACAACGCCAAGATCAACAACATCCTCTCGAATTCCTTCGGCTTCGGCGGGACCAACGCCTGCCTCGTCTTCCAGCGCCCCAACTGAACATGGCCCACCCCACGAAACTGATGGCAGGCAAGCGCGGCCTGATCATGGGGGTCGCGAACGACCATTCGATCGCCTGGGGCATCGCCAAGAAGCTGTCGGAAGAGGGCGCGAAGCTCGCCTTCACCTATCAGGGCGACGCCTTC
>DATBIR010000165.1:0-7243 GCA_036556825.1 Beijerinckiaceae bacterium | reverse complement strand
CGAGGTCATCGGCTCCTGGAAGATCATCGCGATGTCGCGGCCGCGCACCTCGCGCATCTGCTCCTCCGAGAGCTGCAGGAGGTCGCGTCCCTTGTAGAGGATCTCGCCGCCCTCGATGCGGCCGGCAGGCTCGGCGACGAGACGCATTATGCTGAGCGCCGACACCGACTTGCCGCAACCGGATTCGCCGACCAGAGCCACCGTCTCGCCCTGCTCGATGTCCCACGAGACACCGTCGACCGCGCGCACCGCGCCCGCCGCGCTCTGAAAGCTGGTACGGAGATTCCTGACCTCAAGAAGCGCCGCCACCTTTTCAGGATATCACTCCGGGGCGAAGTCCCTGATGTACCCTTCTGCGGATCATGAGCGCTGAACAGGACGGCGATGTACGCCTCGTCGAGGCGCGGCACGGCAAGTTCTTCGTGCTCGCGACGGATCTCTACGTGGGCCGCTCGCTCTCGACCTACGGCGAATGGACCGAAGAGGAGGTGGCGCTGATCGGCCAGGCGCTGCGCCCGGGCGACTGCGTCGCCGACGTCGGCGCAAACATCGGGTCCCACACCGTTCCATTCGCAAAGGCCGTCGGGCCGGGCGGGCGGGTGATGGCCTTCGAGCCGCAGCCGCGCGTGTTCCAGCTGCTCGCCGCGCCCTACTGGCATGTGGTTCCGTTCTTCGACGCGCGCAACTTCCGCGCCGTGCCGCAGGACGTGTTCTCCAACATGGGATGCGTCAACAACCTGTGCATTCCGCAGGAAGTCTCGGTCGAGCTGCGCGGACTGAAGCGCGTCGCAAGCACGGCGGAGCACCCGCGCCTGTAGCCCGTGGCGGGCGCGAGAATTGCAGCGACCCGGGGTGATTGAACGGCACACGCAAGCGTCGAGGTCCCGCCTGGGGCAAGATCCTGGCCGCCGCGCTGGTGGTGGCGGCGCTCGCGGCCGCCTGGCGCTACACGCCGCTGTCGGAGGCGATCACCGGCGAGCGGATCATCGCCTGGGCGCGCGTGGTTCGTGGACTGAAGTGGGCGCCGATCCTCGTCATGCTCGCCTATACGCCGGCGGCGTTCGTGATGTTTCCGCGGCCGCTTCTCACGCTGTTTTCCGTGATCGCTTTCGGCCCCTGGCTCGGTTTTGCGTACGGCATGGCGGGCATCGTCGGCGCCGCGCTCGCTACCTACTACGCGGGCCGCGCGTTGCGCCCGGAAACGGTGAAACGCCTGGCCGGGGAAAGGCTCGCCGGCGCAGCGAAAGCGCTGCGCCGGCATGGGCTGCTCGCCGTCTTCGCCATTCGCATCGTGCCCGCGGCGCCGTTTGCCGTGGAGGGAATCGTCGCCGGCGCAGTGCGCATCAAGGTCTCGGATTACGCGCTCGGAACGGTTTTCGGCATGGTGCCGGGCGTGCTCGCGACGACGGTTTTCGGCGACCAGATCGCGACGGCGCTCGAGGACCCGTCGAAGATCAATTACTGGCTTGTCGGCGCGGTGTCGATCGCGTTCATTGCGCTGACGTATTTCGTGCACCGCTGGTTCGCACGGCAGGCGTCCTGACCCGAGCCGCGGAATCCTTGCGCTCAGCGACGCCTTCCCTGCACTCGGCCCCCTCCGCCCTTCCCGCCAGACCCAAGGCTTGGTACAGAATCGCCTGATTGTCGAGCTGGTTCAAGCGGTTCGCGGCGAGAGAGCGCTCCGCATTGCGCAGGAACTGCTGCGCATCGAACCAGAGCTGAGCTTCCGTGGCGCCGGCCACGTAGCGCGATTGCGCGATCGATTCCGCGCGCCGGGCGTGGGTCAGGGCGGAGGCCAGCTTGTCGGCTTCGGCTTGCAGCTGGGTGCGGGCGGACAGTCCGTCTTCGACCTCTTTGAGCGCCACATACAGCCGCTGCCGGAAATTCACAACCGTCTCTTCATATTGAGTTTCCGAAACCCGGATGCTCAGATCCATGGTATTCCATTGCACGAACGGCAGCGCGACGCCGGCGCCGAGCGTCAGCAGCGGGTTCTTCAGGAAGCTGAGCAGCGCCGTGCTGGCGGTGCTGAGGCTGCCCGTCAGTGTGAGGCTCGGGTAGAAACTGGTACGAGTGAAATCCACATTGGCCAGCGCCGCCCGCAACCGCAGCTCGGCCGCGTGCAGGTCGGGCCGGTTGGCGAGGACCGCGGCCGGGAGACCCGGCGCGATCGCCGGGAGCGCTTCCTCCGGCAGCCCGGGACGTTCCTCCACCGCGGATTGCGGCGGCTGGTTGAACAGGATCGCCAGGGCATGCCGTGCCTCGACCCGCTGCTGGAGGAGTTGGGTGTGGCCGGCCTCGAGGTTGGCAAGATACAACTGCGCCTGGGAAGCGCCCAGAGCCGATACCGCCCCCGCTTCGTGTTTGGCGCGGACCACTTCCAGCGCTTTCTGCGCATAGGCAATATCCGCCTCGCTCAGGGCAAGCACCTGATTAAGGAAGGCGACGCGCCAGTAAAGCCGCGCCGTCGTCACCGGCAACGCTGCGGCAAACGCCCGGCAATCGGCGCCAGTTGCCTCGGCCTCCCACGTGGCGGCGGCGCGCTGGCTGGTGAGCTTGCCCCACGGATCCGGCTCGAACGCCATGGTTGCGCTTACGCCGCTCGAGCGCGCCGTGGCGCTCGGATCGAAGCTGCGCGCGATCCCGGCGGCTGCGGCGACAGAGACCGAAGGCGTGCGGTTGGTGTCCACCAGCCCCGCGATCAGCTGCGCCCGCCGGACGCGAGTGGCCGCAACCGCCAGGTCGTTGTTGCTGCGCAGAGCGCGTTCTATCAGTACGTCGAGCTGAGCGTCGTTGAAGCTCTTCCACCAGGGCCGCGGCATTGCGCTCTCGACACTGGCGGCCGCTGTCCATCTCTCGGGCACCGATAGCTCGGGTGGAGGCAACGCGGCCCTGTCGCTGGCGCAGGCGGCGAGGAACGCGCATGCTGCCACGAACAGGAATAGCGAAGAGTTCCTCACGGTCGTTCAGTCAGTCTCGCGACAAGGCCTCGTTGGGACTCAACATGGAGGCCTGGCGCGCGGGCAAGAAGCCAAAGAGCACGCCGACCACCGTCGAGCACAACACGCCCGCCGTCACGGCTCCCGCGGTGAACACCATTCGCGCTTCCTTGACGAAGGCCGTGTAAAGGTAGCCCGACGCCAGCGCGAGCAGCAGCCCGAACACGCCGCCGATCAGGCAGAGGACGAGCGACTGGGTGAGAAACTGCTTCAGGATGTCGCGGCGCCGGGCCCCGACGGCCATGCGAATACCGATCTCGCGCGTGCGCTCGGTGACCGACACCAGCATGATATTCATGACGCCGATGCCTCCCACCAGCAGCGCGATCGAGCCGATCAGTGACAGCGTCAGCGCGATCGAGCGGCGGCTCTCGTCGTACGCGTTTGCCAGGGCATCCTTGTTGTTGATGAAGAAGTCCTTGGCCCCGTGCTTGTAGCTGAGCACACTCGTGATGCTCTTTTCGGCGAGGCTGCCGTCCTCGTGCTCGGCCAGGCGCACGGTGATGCTCTCGAAATGCTGCTGGCCGAACAGTCGCACCCCGGCCGTCGTATACGGGATCAGAACGTTGAGTTCCTGCTCGCGAAACGACTCCGGGCTCGCCGGGCCGGTGACGCCGATCACCGTGCAGGGGATATTGCCGACGATGATCACCTTGCCGATCGGATCCTCGGTCGCTGCAAAGAGCTTGCGCCGGGCCTGCTGATCGATCACGGCAACCGGCGACTGCTGCCGGATATCGTCGACCCCGAAGGCCCTGCCGACGGCGACGGCGACATTGCGTACCTTGAAAAAACCCTCGCCGACACCGCTGACCAGTGCGGTGGCATGGGCGCTTCGATAGCGCACCGTCAGACTGGCGCGCGTCAGCGGGGTCGCGCCGGCGACATAGCGCTGCTCGCGAAGTGCTTCGAGATCTCCGGGCAGCATGGTGCGGATCGCCGACGCGCGGCTGTCGCCCCAGCCGCTTCCGCGGTGAATCTCGACCAGTCTGCTCGTCAAGCTGCCGATGGTTTCCTGCATGTGGCGCTGTGCTCCCTCGCCGACGGCCATGATCGCAACCACCGACGCGATGCCGATGACGATGCCGAGCATGGTGAGTGCGTTGCGCAGGCGGTGCGAGGCCATCTCGAGCCGAACCATGTTGAAGGCCTCGACCACGGACTCCAGGACGCCGGCACGTGGCGCTTCGGGCCCCGCGCGACCCGCCCCGGCGGCCGGGGTGGCGACAGGCAGGCAGCCCGGGTTGCGGGGATTGGGCCGGTCGGCGACGATCCTGCCGTCGCTCAGCTCGATGATGCGCTCGGCATGGGCGGCGACCTCCCGGTCGTGGGTGACGACAATGACGGTGTGTCCCTGCGCCTGCAGCTCAAGCAGAACCTCCATCATCTCGCGTCCGCTTGTTTTGTCGAGCGCGCCCGTCGGCTCGTCGGCCAGGATCACCTTGCCTCCATTGACGAGAGCGCGGGCGACGCTGACGCGCTGCTGTTCGCCCCCCGAAAGCTGGTGGGGCCGATGCTCGGCCCGCCCGGCCAAGCCGAGACGGTTCAGCAGCTCGAGGGCACGCGCGCGGCGTTCGCTGCTCGGAGTGCGCGCATAGATCGCCGGCATTTCTACGTTTTTAAGCGCCGGGAGCATGGGCAGCAGGTGGTAGCGCTGAAACACGAAGCCGAAATACGCGCGCCGCAGCTCGGCCAGCCGGTCGCTGTCCAGCGCGCTGATGTCGCGATCCGCGACGGTATATGTGCCGGAGCTGGGCCGGTCCAGGCAGCCGAGGATGTTCAGCAGCGTCGATTTGCCGGAGCCGGACGCACCGACGATCGCTACCATGGCTCCGGCGTGCAAGGTCAGGTGGATGTTCCGCAGCACGGGAATGCGTCGGTCCCCGACCGCATATTCCTTGCTGACGTCGGACAGTCGCAGGATCGGCTTCAGCGCGGTCGGCATGCCTACGAGCCGGCTCCTGCCCGCTTGCCCGCGGTCTCTGCCGTGACGACCTGGTCGCCCTCTTGCAGACCCTCGAGCACTTGCACGTTCACGCGGTCGTTGATGCCGATCGCGACCATGACCGTCCTGATCGCCCCGCCCGGCCCGGCCACCCGTACCGCGTAACGGCCGTCCCGCGCGCGCGTGCCCAGGGCTGCAATCGGGATGCTCAGCGCGTTTTTCGCCTCGCTCAGCACTACCGTCACCTGCGCCGTCATGCCGATGCGCAGTCGCTGATCCTGATTGGAAGCCTCGAACAAGGCATTGTAGAAAACGGGGCCCGACGTGTTTGCGCCGCCGTTCGAGATTTCCTGCGGCGCCGGCTCGATCGCGCGCAGGCTTCCGAAATGGCGCTCGTCCGAATCGCCTAGAATTGTGAAGTAGGCTTTCTGGCCGGGCTGGAGGCGGACGATGTCCGCCTCGGACACTTGAGCCTTGACCGTCATGGTCTGCAGATTGGCGAGCTTGAGAATCACCGGGGCTTGCTGGGCTGCCACCACGGTTTGACCTTCCTGCGTGACGATCGCGACGACCACGCCGTCGATCGGGGCAGTGATCTGCGTATATGCCAGGTTGGCCTGGGCGGTGTCCACCTGCGCCCTCGCCTGGCTGATCTGTGCATCGAACGACGCGAGATTCGCGCTCAGGACCTGCAACTGCGCTTTGGCAGCTTCCAGTTCCTGCCGCGAGGTGGCGTCCTTGGCCATCATCTTTTCCTGGCGGCGCAAACTGAGCTCGGCTTGCCATGAATTTGCGGCAACCGCGCGACGCTGCGCCTGCAGACTTTCCAGGCTCGCTCTGGCAAAGCGCAGAGCGTTCTGCGACAGCACCGGATCGAGTTCCGCCAGCAACTCACCTTTCGCCACCGGATCGCCGAGCCGCACCTTGAGCGATTTCAGCTGACCCGACGCCTGGGCACCGACATCCACCTGCCTGTATGCCTGGAGCACACCGGTAGCCATGACTGCGTGTTGCAGGTCCGCGCGAACAACCCCTGCTGTCAGATACGCCGGCGGTGTGGCGCCTGTGAAGTAGTGCCTGGCGGCGATGGCGCCGAAACTGAAGACCAGGAGTGCCGCAAAGCCCAAGAGGGCCGCGCGGCTTCGGATCATCTGCATAGTGTGGTTCGTTTCAAGAAAACAGCGCTCCCCGCAACGATTGCTCGTCGCGGGGAGTGCCTGTCCTTCTTAACGGCGTCGAATCGACTTGTCAGTCATCCCTGTCTCTGCCTCCGTCTCTGTCCCTGCGTCTGTCTCTGCTTCTGTCTCCGTCTCTGTCGCCGTCTCTGTCTCGGGAGGCTTGGCGATGGCGACGATTGCGGTCCCTGTGATCGTCATCGTCATCCCGATCGACTGAAGGACGCGGCGCTGGCGGCGTCACGACTGGAGGAGGCGGCGCTGGCGGCGTCACGACCGGAGGCGGCGGCGCTGGCGGCGTGACGACCGGAGGCGGCGGAGGCGTGACGACCGGAGGCGGCGGAGGCGTGACGACCGGCGGCGGATTCGGAGTGGTATGGCACAGGAAGCAGCTAACCGCCGGAGTGACGATACTATGGGTCGAGCCGGAGGGTGGCGGGAAAACACATGCCCTGCAACTCTTACTGGTCTGCGCCTCCGCGTTCATCGACACCAGGGGTGCGACAAACACTGGTATGGCCACCAAGGCTCTGGCGAGCCTGCGCATCTTGAATGCCCCTTTAAGGCGTTTAAGCATCTTCAAATTCCCTTTGGCGAGTTATCGGAATCACGCCGCGCTATGTCGCGGTCGGTACTACAAGCGGTAGCTACTGCAACGACCGTGCCCAAACTCGCAGTGGAGAATTCCTTCTGACCTTTCAGCCAGTTGACTCGTAAGCTCTAGAACGGGCCGGCACGCAAGTTGTCGCTTGCTGGCGTTGACCCTGGGCAACAAAGCACGGAACGTTCTCTTTTTAAGTGTTTTTTTTTGTCGGCAATCGCAGACAAAAGCCATCCCAAGCGTTGAGAAACTTTTCACACGCGGAAGTGCGATTGATCGCGACGGCGCGAAGCGCCCGTCGCGAATCAGCTACTGGCCGCCGGGTCGCCCGACAGAGCTCTCAAGCAACGCAAGAAGGGCTTTGAGAAGCGCGACCGGAGTCGGCGGGCAGCCGGCGATATGCAGATCCACCGGGACCACGCCGCCGACGCCGCCGTGGCAGGCGGGGCTGCCGGCGAATACGCCGCCGTCGCGGGCGCAGTCGCCGACGGCGAGCACCCATTTGGGTTCCGGCGTCGCCGCG
>DATBIR010000164.1:0-1844 GCA_036556825.1 Beijerinckiaceae bacterium | reverse complement strand
CGGCGCGAGAACGAGACGGTGCGGCTGACCGAGCGCGAGCGCGAATTGCTGCGCTATTTCGCCCAGCGGCCCGGCATGCCGGTGTCGCGCCATGAGCTGGCCAAGGGCGCCGACTCGGGCGGCGAGCGCGCGGTCGATGTGCAAATCAACCGATTGAGGCGCAAGATCGAGCACGACCCTGCCAACCCGGTCTATCTCCAGACCGTGCGCGGCAAGGGCTATATTCTCTATCCCGAGTGATGGACGCAATCGCCAAGCCCGCCACCGTCCCGAGCCGCCGGCCCAGGCCGCTGCGCGCCCTGTTGGCCGCGTTCGGCGACCGCATGCCGAAGGGCCTCTATGCCCGCGCGCTGATCATCATCATCGCGCCGATGGTGCTGCTCCAATCGGTGCTGACCTTCGTGTTCCTGGAGCGCCACTGGCAGACCGTGACGCGGCGGCTGTCGACCGTGACGGTGCAGAACATCGCCATGCTGATCGACCTCTACCGCGCTAACCCGCAAGACGAAGAGGCCGAGACGCTGGTGCGGCTGGCCGATCAGGATCTCGGCCTGCGGATCAGCTTCGCGCCGGGCGAGGACTTGCCCCCGGACCGCTCCAAGCCGTTCTTCGATCTGCTCGACACCACGTTGTCCGACGAGCTGACGCGCCAGATCGGGCGGCCGTTCTGGATCGACACGGTCGGCCGCTCCAATTTCGTCGACATCCGCATCAAGCTCGACAACGGGGTGATGCATGTCATCGCCCGCCGCAGCCAGGCCTACGCCTCCAACTCGCAGATTTTCCTATTGTGGATGGTCGGCACTTCGCTAGTGCTGCTGACCGTGGCGATTCTGTTCCTGCGCAATCAGATCAAGCCGATCCTGCGCCTGTCGGAAGCGGCCGAGAGCTTCGGCAAGGGCCGGCCGCCGCCGGACGATTTTCGGCCGCGCGGGGCGCGCGAGGTGCGTCAGGCGGCGCACGCTTTCATCGAGATGCGCGACCGCATCGAGCGTCATGTCGAGCAGCGCACCATCATGCTGGCCGGCGTCAGCCACGACCTGCGCACGGTGCTGACGCGCTTCAAGCTGCAGCTGGCCCTGTTCGAGGAGACGCCGGAGCTCGAAGCGATGCGCGCCGATGTCGACGAGATGCAGGCCATGCTCGAGGACTACCTGGCCTTCGCCAAAGGCGACGCCGGCGAAGAGATCGTGCGCACCGATATCGGCGAGATCCTGAGCGAGGTGAAGGCGCAGGCGCATGGCGACAAGGAGGTCGCGGTCGAGATCAAGGACGCGCCGCTGGTGGTGCCGATCCGCCGCCACGCCTTCAAGCGGGCGATCGCCAATCTCGTCAACAACGCCGCGCGCTTCGCCGAGCATGTCAATGTCAGCGCCGCCAAGCACAACGGGGCGCTCACTGTCGAGGTCGAGGACGACGGCCCTGGTATTCCCGACGCGGAGCACGAGCAAGTGTTCCGGCCGTTCTACCGGCTCGACCACGCCCGCAACCAGGATTCCGGCTCGACTGGGCTCGGACTCGCCATCGCCCGCGACATCGCCCGCAATCACGGCGGCGATATCGCGCTCAGCCGTTCACGACTCGGCGGCTTGAAAGCTGTGCTAAAAGTGCCAGTGTGAGGCCGGGATAGAACTAGGGGAGACGTTCATGCGACGAGTGACCGTGGGGATCGCGACGGCCTTGGCGGTGTCTTTGGCAGCGCCGGCCTTCGCCGAAGACATGACGGAAGAGATTCAGGACGAGGAGCAGCGCGGCTCGGAGATCGGGGTCGAAATCAGCGGCGGCAAGGCCCAGATCGAACGCGAGGACGGCGCACCGCCGCTCGGGATCGGCGGCGCGGGCGC
>DATBIR010000163.1:0-2165 GCA_036556825.1 Beijerinckiaceae bacterium | reverse complement strand
CCGCCGGCGGCGGGCGGCGGGGCGTCGGCGGTCCCGGCGAGTTGCCTCGGTTCGTCCTCGAGCGGCCCGATTTCGGCGCGCAGCCGCTCCTCGGCGCGCCACAGGGCCTGTCTCGCTTCCTGAACTTCGTTCCAGGCCTCCTCCAGCGCGGCGAGATGCTTGCTGATGCGCTGCTCGCCTTCAACCAAGCTCTTTTCCCGATCGCCCTCGATGCGCGCCCGCGGCGGGGGCTCGTACTCGAACTGCTCGAGGAGGACTGCGCCGGAGATCGGCCGGTTGGAGTAGATCACCTGACCATCCGCCTGCCGGTACTTGTAGATCGTTTCGCCCGCCGCGGCGAATGCGAGCAGCAGCCCCGCTATCAGCCCAATTCCCGCAATCCGTAGTGCCATGGCTTTGTATACCGCACCATGCGGCCGGCGACTTGACGAAGCTCAAACCCGAAGGGGTTGACAAGAATCAAGACGGACGCCGAGCCCCTCGCCGAAGGAAAAGTGCTCGACGTTGAGGCACAGATGCACGGCGAGGCGCTTGCCGCCCGGCCAGACTGTAGTCCTTGCGCTCCGTGATTGCGGAATAGTCGTAGCGTCCGTCGGTTTTCAGCTTCATGTCGAATATCATGCGTGCCCATGGATAAGCTCGACCTCACGATTCGCAACGGCACTGTCGCGACCGCCAGCGAGACGCTGCGCTGCGACGTCGGCGTGAGCGGCGAGAAGATCGTCGCGCTCGCCGAGCGCCTGCCCGCCGGGCGGCGCGACATCGACGCCGCGGGCCGCTACGTGGTTCCGGGCGGCATCGACAGCCATTGCCATATCGAGCAGCTCTCCGGCATGGGGATCATGTCCGCGGACGACTTCTACAGCGGCACGGTGTCGGCGGCCTTCGGCGGCACGACGACCATCATCCCGTTCGCCGCGCAGCACCGCGGCACGTCGGTGACGACGACCGTCGCCGACTACCACGAGCGCGCCCGCACGAAGGCGGTGATCGACTACGGCTTCCACTTGATCATCGGCGACCCGACCGAGAAGGTGCTGAAGGAGGAGCTGCCGGCGGCGATCAGGGGCGGCATCACGTCGTTCAAGGTCTACCTGACCTACCCGAAATGGCGCCTCGAGGACTACCAGGTGCTCGAGGTCATGAGCGTCGCGGAGCGCGAAGGCGCGCTGATGATGGTGCATGCCGAGAACGACGACATGATCCGCTGGATCGCCAAGCGCCTGATCGAGCGCGGACACGGCGCGCCGAAATTCCACGGCGTCGCGCACCACGAGCTCGCCGAGGCCGAGGCGACGAACCGCATCATCATGCTGTCGCGGCTCCTCGGCGCGCCGGTGCTGATCGTCCACGTCTCGAGCCCCGAGGCGACGAACACCATTCGCGCCGCGCAGACCCTCGGCGCGCGCATCTACGCCGAGACCTGCCCGCAGTACCTCGTGCTGACCGCCGAGGACATGGATCGCCCCGGCGTCGAGGGCGCGAAGTGGTGCTGCAGCCCGCCGCTTCGCGACAAGGCGGCGCAGGAGGCGATCTGGGCCGGCCTCGCGAACGGGACGTTCCAGGTCTATTCGTCGGACCACGCGCCGTACAAGTTCGACAAGACGGCCAAGATCCCGCGCGGCGAGCAAACCACCTTCAAGGAGATGGCGAACGGCGTCCCCGGCATCGAGCTGCGCCTGCCGATCCTGTTCTCCGAGGGCGTGCTCAAGAAGCGCCTCAGCATCAACCAGTTCGTCGCGCTCGGGGCGACCAACCATGCGCGCATGTACGGGCTCTACCCGCGCAAGGGCACGATCGCCGTCGGATCGGACGCCGACATCGCCATCTGGGATCCCGAGGTCGAGAGGCGCATCGACCATTCGATGATGCACGACGCGGTTGGCTACACGCCCTACGGGGGGCACGTCTACCGCGGCTGGCCGCAGCTGGTGCTCTCCCGCGGCCGCGTCGTCGTCGAGGGCGGAAAGCTGAAGGTCGAGCGGGGATCGGGGCAGTTCATCGCGCGCGGCGTGCCGGGGCCGGTGGCCACCGCGGGTACGATCGACGGCCCTGCACGAAAACTGAAAGAGCTCATCAATGGCTAGACACCTCAAGATCGCGGCGGCGCAACTCGGGCCGCTCCACAAGGCCGATTCCCGCGCCGTGGCCGTCAAGCGGCTCAC
>DATBIR010000162.1:0-3770 GCA_036556825.1 Beijerinckiaceae bacterium | reverse complement strand
AAGGGGAGCGGTCGTGATGCTGAAGAAAGTGCTTGTGCTGATGGCAGCCTTGTTCGTTGCCGGTACGTCCCCCGGCTATGCCCAGGGGCAGAGCCAGACGGGAAGCGTCCGGGTCAAGGTCGTCAGGGTCGGCCTGCTCGTCGGCGGCGGCGGCGGCAACGGCACCTTGACGTATCGCGGCCGGGTTTATCCTTTCACTGTGGGCGGCCTCGGAATGGGCACGTTCGGTGCATCTTCGGCCGACCTGACCGGTCGCGCCTATAACCTGCGCAGAGCCTCCGATATCGTCGGCGCCTACGCGTCCGTCGGTGCAGGCGTCACCCTCGCGGGCGGAGTGCGGGCTGTGCGGCTGCAGAACTCGAACGGCGTCGTGCTTGAGCTGCGCGGCGTTCAGCGGGGCCTCGAGGTGGCAGCCAGCATCACCGGCATGACCATCGCGATGCAGTAGCTGCGGCTGCTCGGATGATTCCGACCTGCATCGATGTCGCAATGGCGGGCTGCCGATCCGGGCAACGTAGGGTGTTCGTCGTAGTGGCGACCCTCGCTCCGGCCGGCGGCCTCGCCGGGGCAGCTGGCGAGAGCTGACCAGACCTAAAATCCCGTGACGGTGGCCGGCAAAGGGGGCTCGATGACATGACCCGGACCAAGCGTGAGGTCCTGACATGCGCGGCGGCTGGAGCACTCTGCGCCGCCGCAGCTTCGTTGCGGCCATCTTCGGCCTGGGCGCAGCGCGGGTATATCCCGACCGAGGAGGACTACTTCGACGGCACCGCCACCGATCATGGCGTCGCGTACCGCCGTACCAACATGGCGCTGATTCCACGGGACTACCGTCCGCAGATCACGCGCGAGATTCACGACCCGGAGCCCGGACGCATCGTCGTCGACAGCCGCGAGCATTTTCTCTATCTCACGCGCGCTGACGGTACCGCGATTCGCTATGCCGTCGGCGTCGGGCGAGAGGGCTTCCAATGGTATGGATCTGCCCAGGTCATGCGCAAGGCCGTGTGGCCGACATGGACGCCGCCTGCCGAGATGGTCAAGCGCAACCCCGACATCCCGCCGCGGACAATGGCGGGCGGACCGAACAATCCGATGGGACCGCGCGCGCTCTACCTGTATCGTGATGGCCGAGATCTTCTTTACCGGATTCACGGCACGCTCGAGCCCTGGACGATCGGCTCCGACGTGTCGTCCGGCTGTATCCGGCTTCTGCCCGAGGATCTGATCGACCTCTATGAGCGCGTGCCCACGGGCACCAAGGTGCTCGTCATGAAGCACCTCGTATAGGCATGATCAGTGACCGTGATCGGTCCTCAGTGATCAGAACGGCGGAGGGAGTTTTCTGATCACTGATGAGCTTCCTGGTCACCTGAGTCCGGCGTTGATCTTCTCCAGCGCGGCGCTGCCGGGGCAGAGCTCGGCGTCGGTCATCTCATTGAGGGCTTTCGACGGCGTTCTGAGCTTGGCGTGCAGGTCGGCGGCGTGCAGGTCGAGATAGAGAAGCCCCGTGACGATCTCGCCCGTGGCGCTGCGCTCCTGCAGAAAATTCATGGAGGCGACGCGGTCGGTCGGGTCGTGATCGGGCGCGAGCTTGCGCAGCTTGAGCATGGAGCCGTCATGCTGCTCGACATACGCCACCGAGCCGGGCGCCTGGTCGAGGGTGATCGACTCGCGTCCGGTCATCACGTCGAGATAGTTCAGCGCCTCGTTGTGCTCGCGAACGTAATCGAAGCTTTTCGTCGAGGCCGCGTGGTTGTTGAAGGCGATGCACGGGCTGATCACGTCGATGAAGGCGGCGCCGCGATGCTGCATCGCCGCCTTGACCAGCGGCACGAGCTGCGCCTTGTCGCCGGAGAAGCTGCGCGCCACGAAGGTCGCGCCGAGCGTGATGGCGAGCGCGGCGAGGTCGATCGGCGTGTCCTGGTTCACGGCGCCCTTCTTCGACGGCGAGCCCTTGTCGGCGGTCGCGGAGAATTGGCCCTTGGTCAAGCCGTAGACGCCGTTGTTCTCGACGATATAGGTCATGTTGACGCCGCGCCGGATGCAATGCGCGAATTGCCCGAGGCCGATCGAGGCGGTGTCGCCGTCGCCGGACACGCCGAGATAGACGAGGTCGCGGTTGGCGAGATTGGCGCCGGTGAGGACCGAGGGCATGCGCCCGTGCACGCTGTTGAAGCCGTGGCTGGCGCCGAGGAAATAGGTCGGCGTCTTCGACGAGCAGCCGATGCCGGACAGCTTGGCGACGCGGTGCGGCGGCAGCGCCAGCTCGAAACACGCCTGGATGATGGCGCCCGAGATCGAGTCGTGCCCGCAGCCGGCGCACAGCGTCGAGACGGCGCCCTCGTAGTCGCGGTGCGTGAGGCCGAGCGCGTTGACCGGCAGCTCCGGATGCCGCAGCGGGGGCTTGGCGATATAGGTCATTCGGCTGCCTCGCGGGGCGACGTCTTGCCGGTCATGGCGCGCACGTGCTGCTTGATTGTCTTGGCGATGAAGCGCGCCGTGATCGGCGTTCCCTCGTAGTGCAGGATGGGGACCAGGCGCACAGGGTCGATGCCCAATTCGTTGATGAGGAGCGCCCGCAGCTGGGCGTCGCGGTTCTGCTCGATGACGAAGACCTGGTCGTGCGCGAGGATGAAATCGGTGACCCCATCCGGGAAGGGGAATGCGCGCACCCGCATGACGTCGAGGTCGATGGCCAGCTCCTTGAGCGTGTCGACGGCTTCGGGCATCGCCGCCGACGTCGAGCCGAAATAGAGCGCGCCGTAGCGCGTGGGCGCGTCCGCGTCGCGTCGCACCGGCTGCGGCACCAGGCGCTTGGCCGTCTCGAACTTGCGCAACAGGCGCTGCATGTTGTCGACGTAGGCGGCGCCTTCTTCCGTGTAGCGGGCATAACGATCACGCGAGGTGCCGCGCGTGAAGAAGGAACCGCGCGTCGGGTGCGTGCCGGGATAAGTGCGATACGGGATGCCGTCCTCGTCGACGTCGAGATAACGGCCGAAGACGCGGCCCGTGTCGAGCTCGTCTGAGGTCAGCACCTTGCCGCGGTCCATGCGCCGGGTGTCGTCCCAGCGCAGCGGCTCGCACAGCCACTCGTTCATGCCGATGTCGAGATCGAGCAGGACGAAGACCGGCGTCTGCAGCCGGTCGGCGAGATCGAGCGCCTCGGCCGCGAACTCGAAACATTCGCGCGGATCCTCCGGGAAGAGGACGACGTGCTTGGTGTCGCCGTGCGAGGCATAGGCCGAGATCAGGATGTCGGATTGCTGCGTGCGCGTCGGCATGCCGGTCGAAGGCCCGCCGCGCTGCACGTCGAAGATCACCGCCGGCACCTCGGCGAAATAGGCGAGGCCGATGAATTCCTGCATCAGCGAGATGCCGGGCCCCGAAGTAGCGGTGAAGGCGCGCGCGCCGTTCCATGCCGCGCCGATCACCATGCCGATGGCGGCGAGCTCGTCCTCGGCCTGGACGATGGCGAACCGGTTCTCGCCGGTCGCCGGGTCGACGCGAAGGCGGCCGCAATGCTTGGCGAAGGCTTCAGCCATCGAGGTCGAGGGCGTGATCGGATACCAGGCCGCGACGGTGGCGCCGCCGTAGACGCAGCCGAGCGCGGCGGCGTCGTTGCCATCGATGAAGATGCGGTCCCCGACCGCCGTCGAGCGGCGAATCTTCAGATCGATCTCGGGCAGGTGCCGCGCGGCAGAGTCGCGGCCGATCTCGAGCGCCTCGTAGTTCGGCGGGATCAGCTTGTCCTTGCCCTTGAACTGCTC
>DATBIR010000161.1:0-70499 GCA_036556825.1 Beijerinckiaceae bacterium | reverse complement strand
GAGGGGCTGCCCGGGAGGTGCTTCTCGAGGTGCTGCGCGAGCACGCGCGCATAGGTGTCGTAGCCGCCGCCCGCCCCGGCCGGGATGATCATGCGGACCTGCTTGCCCTTGTAGAATGTCTCAGGCGCCTGCGCCCCCGCCGGTCCGGCGAGCGACATCGCCGCCAAGACGATCGCCAGCACCGCCCCCGTCCGAAGCCGGGTCACCGAATCGCCATCCCTCATGTCGTCCCTCCCAAGGCGCTGCCGGTGAATCCGGCTTGTCAGCAATCGTAGCAGAGCCCCCGCCGAGACGCCCAGGGACGAACCGTGACCGCTCACGCGGGACCCGCCGACGCTACTTTCCCGTCTGCGCGAAAATTGCGCGGACGCGCTCGACGGTCTGCGGCGGTGTCGCGTAGAGCTGCGCGACCAGGCCCTCAATCTCCTCTCCCGAAGTCGGATCGATGTCGAGTCCGCGCCTCTTCGCATCGGCCAGAAAATCGGGGTCTTCGAGGGTCTTCATGAAGCTTGTGCGGAGCGCGCTAGCGATATCCTCGGGAAGGTCCGGCGGGGCGATGAACGGCCGTCCGAACTCCTGCGTCGCCAGCAGGAGCAGGAGGGCTGCGCGTTCCTCCGGCGTCTTCGCGAAGGACAGCACCTCCGGCACGTCCGGCAGTTCGGGATGCTTCTTGAGGCCGTATTGCCCGAGCACGACCAGCTTCTTCGCGGCGAGCAGATCGCCCATGGTCGCCTTGACGCTCGCCCAGGTGATGCCGCCGATCCCCTGCACCTCGCCGCGCTCCATGGCGAGGTTGGATTCGCGCGTGCCGGGATAGCCCGAGACGATCTTGAACTTCGTGCCGAGCACGGCGTTCGAAATGGCTGGAAAACTGTTCGACGATCCCCCCGAGCCGCCCAGGATCAGCTCCTTCCGGAAGGCCTCCTCAAAGCTGCGCAAGCCGGCGTCGGAGCGCGCCACGGCGACCTGCGTCTCGCGCAGGGCGCTGCCGATCCACACGAGACGGCGCGCATCGAAGCGCGCGCGATCGGGATGCAGGATGGCCTCGGTGGCGATCTGCGGGTTGACCGCGCCGATCACGGTGCCGTCCTTCGGGGCGACGGAGTAGACATGGTTGGCGACGGAGAGGGACATCGGGCCTGGCATGTTCTGCGGCACGAATTGCGGGTTGCCCGGCATGTGCTTCGACCAGTGGGTGGCGATGGCGCGGGCGAAGGTGTCGTAACCGCCGCCGGCGCTCGAGCCGATCAGCACGCGAATCTGCTTGCCCTTGAAGCGCTGCTCGAGCGGCTGTTCCTGTGCGAGAGCGCCGCCGGCAAACGCCTGCCCGAGGCAAGCGAACACGACGAGGGCATGAACGTGCAGGCGCCGGAAACGGGAGATCATCTCGACCCTTCGGGAGGTTGCATGTTGATAAACATGCTTACAACCAACCCGCCGGCCGCAGCAACGCACCGTGGCGACCTCCGCAGGGAGCGCGTGCGGACCGCTCCTGATCTAAACGCCGTCCGATTGGATCCTGTTTGCGCGGTGCTTCGGAGAAGCGTACCCGCTTCGGCGGATCACGCTTCAGTTGTTCGAGATATTCGAGCGCCGGAAGACTTCGGCGTTCCGCCATTCGCCCATCGGCAGCGCGAACCGCACCACGTCGGGCGGTGCGCAGACCGCCACCGTGCCGCTCTTCCCGCTGGTGGCGAAGCGGCTCTCCGGCGGGCAGCCGGCCCGATACATGAAATTGAACAGGATCAGCACGCCCGCCAGAACGGCAAAGATCTTCTGCCGTCGGGTGAAGCCTCTCTTGAGGCGGCCGTAAAGTAGATCAAGAGCTGGTATGACGAACTTGTGCATGTCGCGGCCGTTATGATTACGGCCTGCTCTAGCATGTTCACGTTTGTGCGGCCGGAAGACGTGCATTTACCGTAAACATCTGTCGGCTTCTTGGTGCCGCGCAACGGGCTCCGGAGGCAACGTGGTTAATGGCGGCCCCTATGAAGCGTTCCCCCGAGGCACACGTGGGACCGCCATCATAATGACGAACGGTGTCCGCACCGCAGAAGCTCCAGAGATCCTGGGATCGACCCAGCTAAGGGAACGTCGGCGCGAACGACACGGGCTCGCATCCGTAAATGTCCACCAGGCTCCCATACAGCGAGCTGCTGCGGTCGAAGTGGTCAGCCTCCGCCGTCTTGAGCAGCTTCCTGTAGAAGGCGTGTGCTTGCGGATCGGCCAGGTAAACCTTGTTTGGAGAGATGGCGAATGGCCTCAGGATGCCGCCCGCCTCGAAGACGTAGCGCGCGGTTCCCGACGACACGCCCGGCCAGCCTTGATTGAAATGGTCGTCGAGGATGGCGATCCCCCGGGGATGAAGAAGTTGCTCCGCGAGCCTGAGGTCGTTGAGCGCGCACTCCTCCGTATGCCCACCATCGATGGACAGGAGCCTGAAGCGGCCGGCTCGTCCGATCACATCCTGTGCATCCACTCGCAGCGACGAGTTGCGGACCATATGCACGTTGCGCGCCTGCCCTGCCCATCTCGTGAGATTGGCCATGAAACGTCCGAGGTCGCCACATCCTGACTTGTCGACGTTGAGATGCTGATTCTCGAACACGTCGATTGCGACGCTGTGCTCCGCGTCCCGTTTGAGAAGGTCGAGGAGAATGAACAGACGCCCCTGGTGAACCCCGATTTCACCGGTCGCGCCGGTGACGTCGATGGCCAACTGGATCGCGCCGAGAGACGCAATGAAGACGGCGCTGTATGGGTCGAGCCAACCCTCCACGTCGTGCCCGCGTTGCAGATACAGCCGCAGCCTTTCGGCGCGTTCCTCCCCAATCAGTGACCGGCTTTCAGCGCCCCTCTTCGATGAGAGACGGTGAAGCAGCTCGCCAGCGGCATCGCTCATGCCTGCCCCCGAATGCCGTCCAATCTGCGGCGGATGTGTTCAGGCGATCTTCTCAGGGCCTGCGCGATGTTGCAAACCGGCAGTGGGACCCCTCCCCGCAGCTCCGTGCGCCGCTGGCGCGTCACGCCGCCTCTTCGCCCTCCCCGACCGGCACGGGCTCGCTGATGGTCTCGGGCAGCGGGATACGCGCCGAGGCCAGCAGCGTCGCCCCGATCACCGCGGCGCCGACCAGCACGGTCCCCGGGGCGCCGATCATCCCGGCGATGAAGCCGCTCTGCACCCGTCCCAGCTGCGAGCCGCCGCGCGTGATCAGCATCACGACCGACATCACACGTCCCCGCAGGGCGTCCGGCACGAGGAGCTGCGCGACCGTGTTGCGGGTCACGCCCCAGGTGCTGTCGAGCGCACCAAGCACCAGGGCGAGTATCACCGAGAGCCACAGCGACGACGAAAACGCGAACAGCGCCCATGTCACCGTGTAGGCGGCGCCCACGCCGAGGATGACCCGGCCATGCCGCTCGACATGGAACGTGACGAGCAGCGCAACCCCAAGCATGGCGCCGGCGCTGAGCGCGCTCATGATCAATCCCAGGGCCTCCGGCCCGGCGTCGAGCACGTCGCGCACGATGATCGTGAGCAGCGCACTGTTGTGGCCGAACAGGCCGCTCGCGAGTTCCAGCGCCAGGGCGACCCGCAGCAAGGGGCTGCGCCAGACGAACGCGACGCCGCCGGTGAGGCCACGGCCGAGACCCTCCTTGGGAACGGTCGCTCGCGCCTGTGCGGGCGTCAGGCGCATCAGCACGAGCGCCGCAAGCATCCCGACGAAGCTTGCCGCATTGAGAAAGAACGGCAGCGCATAGCCGCCATAGGCCAGCGTGAGCCCGGCGATCGACGGACCGATCAAGCCGCCGCTGCGCACCGCGATCGAGTTCAAGGTCACGGCGCTGCGCACCGCCGGTCGCGGCACGAGATTCGCCATCAGGGCGTGGCGCGCGGGCACCGAGAAGGCCTGCAGGGTGCCACTGACGAGGTTCAGGATGTAGAGGTGCCAGTATTCCAGCCGGCCGGTGGCCGCGAGCAACCCGACGAGCAGCGAGGCAGCCAGCATGGTCGTCTCGGTGCACAGCAAAAGGGTGCGCCGCGTGACCCGGTCGGCAATGGCGCCGCCGAACAGCGCGAGCACGATGGTCGGAGTGGCGCGGAACAGGCCGACGAGCCCGAGCAGCGTCGGCGAGTTCGTCATCTCGTAGACGATCCAGCTGACCGCCGTCAGCTCGATCCAGCTTCCGAGCTGGGACGTGAACTGTCCGATCAGATAGAGGACGAAATTGCGCTCCCGCAGCGCAGCCAGACGCGGTGGCCGGCCGGTCGACACCGGCTTATCCATCAAACCCGCACCGCAACGAACCCGCTCGCGCTATCCGGGCCAGCTCTTTCAAATCGCCCCTCGATCGCTCCGGATCGTGCCGCGAGCGGCAAGACATCAACCCGGCTTTAGACGACCTGCGGCCGGATGTCGATTTCAAATGGCGCCGTCAGTTCGACCGCCTGCGCCGGTGCCCCGCTTGCCCGGACCGGCGCCGCATAACCACAGAAAGAAGAGCCGCCTCCCCGAAAGGAGGCGGCTCGATCGCGTTCGTCCGGGGCGGCAGCCCGTTCAGAGCTGATCGAGTTCCGGCACGCTCTCGCCGAACCAGTTCTTCTGCAGCAGCGTCCTGGCGGCTTCGACCGCACTGGCATGGCCGCGCGTCTCTGCCGCGCGCAACAGGCCGGCGGCGGCCCAGCCGTTGTTCGGCGAGCGCTGCAGGGCAGCGCGGAACGCGGCCTCTGCCTCGTCGGTCTTGCCCTGCAGCAGCAGAGATGCCCCGAGCGACTGATGCACCGGGTAATACCAGAACGGCGGCTCCATATACGGGAGCTTGTCCTGGGTGGCGGCCGCCTCGGCAAACAATGACGCGGCGCGCGCGTGATCGCCGCCGGCTTGGGCGATGCGCGCTTCGATCACCCGCCCGGCAATGGCGAGGACGTCGGGTCCCGGCACGCCGGCTTCGCCGAGCGCGGCGATCTCCGGGGTGCGCGCCAGATCGCGGATGACCGCCGCTTCGGCGCTGGCCGCCTCCGCCTCGCCGAGGCGCGCGAGCGCAACGCCACGCGCGTAATGCCAGGTGGCGCGCACGAACGGGAACGCGCCGTCCGGCGCCGGCAAGGCGAGCACGGCTTGCGGTGCCGAGAAGCGGGCATGGGCGCTGTAGGGCGCCGCGGCGATCGGCTGCGACCACGGCACCTCGCGCATGGCCCGATCGGACACGACAGCGGCGAGCTTCTGGGCTGCCTTGACGGCCGTCTCGCCATCGCCACCCATCAAAGCCGAGGCCATGATGAAGTGCACGTTGTGGGCAAAGTAGCCTTGCGAATAGAGCAGGCTCGCCCCTCCCTTCTGCAGCAATTGCTCGTCCGCGGCGGCGGCCTGGATATTTGCCTCGAGGCTGTCGCGCCAGCGGCCGAGCCGGTACCAGATGTGGCTCGGCATATGCACGAGGTGGCCGGCGCCGGGCATGAGCGCCGCGAGACGCTCGGCGTGCGGAGCGGCGCGCTCCGGCCGGTCCGACGCCTCGACGGCATGGATGTAGAGGTGGATGGCGCCCGGATGATTCGGCTCGGCGACAAGCGCGCCGAGCCGCCGTTCGCCCAGCACTCCCTCGATCAGCGCAATGATGCGTTCGGTGGCGCCCTTGGGCGTGCGCCCGTTGTCGGCCCAGTAATCCCACGGGCTGAGATTCATCAGCGCGTCGGCGGTGAGCAGCGCCACGTTGGCATCTGTCGGGAAGCGCGCCTGCGCAGCCTCCATGGCGTCGGCGTAAGCCTGATCGAGCGCCTTCCTGTCAGCCTTGGCATCGGCCGAATAGCGCTTTGCCAGGGCGTTGATCAGTGCCGCCTGCATGTCGTCGCGGCGCGAGACGAGGCGGCGCGCTTGATCGAGGACCGCGACGGCGCGCGCATTGGCGTCCGCGTCGACCGGGTAGTTGATGTGCGGGCCGAGCACCCAGGCTTCGCCCCACAGGCACATGGCGCATTGCGGGTCGAGGGCCTGCGCCGCTCGGAAGGCGCGCGCCGCTTCGGCGTGGTTGAAGCCCCAGGCAAGCCGGTAGCCCTGGTCGAAATAGGCTTTCGCCTGCGGGTTCCTGGTGTCGGCCACATCCCAGGACAGGGTTCCGAGATTGCCGAACAGCGGCGGCTTGTCTTCATTGGTCGGCGCGGCGGCCCCGCGCGGGAGATCGCGGGCATAGGCGCCAAGCTCGTTGCGCGCCGGCATCCTGGTCTGCGGGTGGCTTTGCGCGAGTTGCGTGCGGGTTCCGGAGTGATGACCATGATGACCGGCCCCGCCCAGGCCGTGGAGCAGACGCACCCGCGGGCTATCGTGATCCCCGAGCGGGCAGGCTGCGGCCGGGAGCCCGGCTGCAACGAGCAGGGCGAGGGATGCGGTGGAAGCGGACAGTACGGCGCGCAGTTGTCGCCGGCGCCCCTTTCGGGAAAGGTTCATGACGTGCTCCGGAATCATATCGACCAGGCGCGGGGCGGATTCGCCCCAGCGCCGGGCGGCCGCTGAGCCGCCGCTGCTCACCTTGCCGGCAGCGCGCCCGGAATGCTTGGAGGAAACCTTGAGCCGTTCTGGAGATTTGCCGGACTCCTGCGGCCGGCCAGGGGCCCCGGCGGCGGTCTGGGAGCGGTCCGGGATGGCCACCGGGCGACAGGGACCTTCCGCCCCGAACGTGTGCGCATTCACACCGCAACCAGGTGGGTAGGGCGTATAAGCACGGCTCCCTGGCGTCAGGGCGAGGTTCCTGGGCAGCGATGGCCTGTGTTATGCTTGCACGATCTCGAGATCGCCTGATTGTCATGACCTTCGCATTTGCCGAATGCGAGCTTGACCCCGCCCGGCAGGAGCTTCGCCGCGGCGGCGAAATCGTCCATGTCGAGCCGCAGGTCTTCAAGCTTCTGCTGCTGCTGGTCGAGAACCGGGACCGGATCGTCAGCAAGGACGAAATCCTCGACGCTGTGTGGGACGGGCGCATCGTGTCGGAGGCGGCCCTCAGCAGCCGCATCAATGCCGTGCGCCGGGCCATCGGCGACAACGGCAACGCCCAGACCCTGGTGCGCACGCTGCACAAGCGTGGCTTCCGCTTCGTCGGCGACGTGCATACCCTTGCCGACAACGCCGCGCAGGCCGGGGTCGGTCTCGCTGGAGCTGGAGCCGGCGACGGCAATGGCACCGCGACGGCGCTGGATCGGTTTCCGACGCTGCCGCCAGCGGCCGAGTCGCCCGGGGACAAGCCGTCGATCGCAGTTCTCCCCTTTGCCAATCTCAGCTCGGACCCGAGCAACGAGTATTTCAGCTACGGCCTGACCGAAGACATCATCAGGCTGCTGGCACGAAACCGGTGGCTGACCGTCCTGACCCGGCACTCGACGGTCGCCTACCGCGACCGCGAGGTCGACCCGCGCGAGGTGGGGGCTGCCCTCGGCGTGCGCTACCTCGTGCAGGGCACCGTCCAGAAGACCGGCGAGCATGTGCGCATCGGCGCCGAACTCGTGTCCGCGGCCGACGGCTGCCAGCTGTGGTCCGAGCTCTATGAGATGGACCTGCCGGACATCTTCGAGATCCAGAATGCCATGGCCCAGCAGATCGCGGCCGTGATCGAGCCGGAACTGGGCAGCGTCGAGCGCCTGCTCGCGTCGCGCAAGGTGCCCACAAACCTCAATGCGTGGGATTGCTACCAGCGCGGCTTCTGGCACCTGTGGGGCTTCACCACACCCGGCTTCAGCGAAGCCGAAAGCTTCTTCCGCCGCGCCATCACGTTGGAGCCGGGGCTGGCGCGCGCACATGGGGGATTGTCACTGGTCCACCTGCAGACCGCCTTTCACGGTGAGTCGAAGGACCGCCCGGCCCTGTTGCAGGCCGCCCTTGCCGAGGGGAAGGCGGCGGTGGCGCTCGATGAGCGCGACGCCTTCTGTCACTGCGTGCTCGGACGCGCTCACTCGCTGATGCGCAACTATGCCGAGGCAATCGAGGAACTGCAGCTGACCATCGAACTGAACCCGAGCTTCGCGCAGGGTTACTTCGCGCTCGGCTTCGCGCTGACCTGGTGCGGGCGTGAGGACGAGGCCATTTCGCTGTTCGAGCGGGCCGCGGAGCTCAGCCCGCGTGATCCCCATCTCTGGGCCTTCTATCACATCCGCGCCCTCGCCCACCTCTCTCTCGACGAGCTGAAGAGCGCCGAGTTCTCGGCGCGGAAATCGATCATGCAGCCGAACGCGCCCTACTGGCCCTATGCTACGCTGGTCGCCACCCTCGGGCTGATGGATCGGCCAGCCGATGCGGCTCCCTTCCTGCGTGAGCTCCTCGAGCGAAAGCCGGGCTACAATCAGGCTTACGCGCAGGACGATTTCTTCTTCTGCGTCGACGAGGCGTTCATCCACAAATACATCGAAGGGCTGCGCCGCGCCGGCGTGCCCAGGTAGAGCATCTCAAGGAGAAGCGGCGTCCGGTCGCCGAAAAGGCGCGCGCTGCAGCCGTCGGTCGGCGCAAATTCAAAGCAATCTCCAGCTCTCCCCAAGCTTTCCTGCAAGCATCACCGGGTCACCGCGGGCACAATGGTGACATGTCGTCGGCCGTCACGGCCGCTGCAGTCACAGGAGACTTCCATGTCTGTGTCGTTGCTGAGCGCCCATTCGCCGGGCTCGCGGCGGGACGGCGCCCTCCGCGAAGGTGTCGCGCGCATGCTGGCGCGCGCCGCCGCCGCCCTGGTCGAACGGCTCGCGCATGAACGGCGCGTCGCCCATGACGTCCGCTATCTCAACTCGTTCGACGATCGCATGCTGGCCGACATCGGCTTGTCGCGATGCGAGATCGAAACCTTCGTGCGCCGCCGTGCCGGCGCGAGGCCATGGCGATGAGCAGCCACAGTGCCGCGGACCGGTGGGTCACCGCCCTGCTGCCGTTCCCATCCGTCTATGACGGGCGAGGAAACGATCGCATGCCCGGCGGCTCACCCGGACAACGCGCGACGCACCGTCGGTCGGACGGGTCGATCGATGACGGCCGCTACGCCCGTGAAGCCGGACGGCTGCACGCGGAATGGGCCGCGACGACGATACAGGCCGTTCTCGCCACCGCGCGTCGCGCTCTGACGCTTCGCCGTGGCGCCTCGAGGCGCGCGCATCGCACGCCCGGTTCATGACTCCAGGAGCAGGTGAAGCCATGCACGATCTGCAACCGCATGCCCCACGCGCCGTCGACTGGCGGGCGAAAAGCTCGCCGCCGCAAGCGCCGATCAGAACTGTCGGCAGGGCCGATGCGGAGCGCGTCGTGGCGATGGTCGTCGCGGCGTTCGCTGCGGATCCCGCGGCCCGCTGGATGTATCCCGAGGCGGCGCGTTACGCCGCGCATTTCCCCGACTTCGTCAAGGCTTTCGGCGGGCGGGCCGTCGCCTGCGGCACGGCGCATATGATCGGCGAAGGCGCCGGGGCCGCCTTGTGGCTGCCGCCCGGCATCACTCCCGATGACGCGGGCGTGGAAAGCTTGATCCGTCGCAGCATCCCGCCGCACGCTCACGACGCGTTATTCGCGGTGTTCGATCAGATGGGTAGCTATCATCCCGCCGAAGCGCACTGGCACCTGCCGTTGATCGCGGTTCACCCTGCTTGCCAGCGCATGGGATATGGAGCAGCGCTCCTCCGCCATATGCTTGCGGCCATCGACGAGCAGAGGCTGCCGGCCTATCTCGAATCGTCGAATCCCGACAACATCCCACTTTACGAGCGGCAGGGGTTCACGGTGCTCGGCGTCATCCAGGTCGCCGGATCGCCGCCGATCACGCCGATGCTGCGCCGGCCACGGTAGAACATGCGCCGGCGCGGCCCCGGCTTGCGGCCGCTACCCCCCTGCCACCTGCAGACGGTCGTTGCAGCGCACGTAGCTTTGCGAGCCGCGCTCGCTCGTCCAGGTAAGACGGTCGTTCTTGACCGCGAGTCGGATGCGGGCGGTCCAGCGCTCGCGCCCCTTCGCGCACTGGGCGGTGATGTCCCATGCGTCGCCGCTCTGGCGCTTTTCCTTGAAGGCGCAGGTCACCTCGCCGGCGCGCGCGCCACTGCTTTCGATCATGGTCGGCAGAAAGCCGCCTTTGCGCGGACCGCGCGAACAGGCCAACGCATCCGGCCCCCAGCGCCCGACGAAGGCGTCAGCCCGCCGCGCATTGGCGCTGAAGAGCGCGTCCTGCGTGGCGGCGTCCCAGACGTCGTCGGGGGCCAGTTGGTTCGCCTCCTTGAATGAGCGCAGCGCAGCCCGCGAGATCGGCCCCCATACCCCGGTTGCCGGCCCCGAAAAGTGGCGCAGCTCCGTAAGCCGGCGCTGAATCGTGGTTGCGGCCTTCACCGTGCCGACATCGAGCAGCGGCTCTCTCGGCGCGGCTTGCCGAAGCAGGGTCCTGGCTTCGCCGATCGTGCCTGTGAGCGCCGGGCCGTCGTCGTCCGCGGCTGCGGGCATGCCCTGCCGATCTGGCGCGGCGGTCGAGCGTTGCAGCCCCGCGCCGGGTTCGGTCTGCGGCGTCGGCGAGACGGCAGGCTTCCGGGCCGGCACATCGCTCGCGGTCCTTTGCGCGAAGGGCTCGACCGCGGCCCGCAGCTCCAAACGGGCCGATGTTGCCGGGTGCCGGGTCGGGTCGCTTTGCCGCGGCTGGGACGGCGATGGTGCCGCCAGGAAAAGTGCGCAAGCCGACGCAGCGCCGACCATCACCAGCAGGAGGGCGATTTGCCAGCTGCGGGCGCCGTCGCGCGACTGGTGCCGTTGCTGCGGCGCCCGCGCCAGGGAAAAAAACTCGCCCTCGCAATCGCGGGCCGACAAACGCCGCGTCATGGTTCAGCAGGTGGTACGCAGGCTGCTCCAGAACGTCACGGTCAGCAGCCCCAGAGCAGAGGACAGGCCAGCAAGGGTGTCGAGAGCGGAACCGAAAACGAAGGCTGTCATGGTGCCCTCCGCCGCGAATGAAGCGACCGCATCCTGGCGCCGCCAGGGTTAATAAAGTCCTAACGCAGTCCTGCTGTGCGTCGGCGACAACAGCTTTCCGGCGAGCGGCGGCCGTGCCCTTCTGATGTCGTCGTCTCACTCTTTTGTCAGACATACCGGCTCTTCACGTCCTTGCATTTTTCAGCGCACAGGCGCCCAATCGGAGCCGCGGGAGGATTGCGCGGCTGCGTTGCGTCTCGCGGCGCGATTGGACCAAGGGTCCCCGGCGAAAGCCTGCTCCCGCGGCGCGCGGTCCGCCCGATCACACGGCCGGGCGAGATGACGGTGCGCCGACTCGAACGCCGGGATGATCCAACCGCGAGACCGGCATCAGCTTCGCGGGCAGGCCCGGCAACGACCTGGGAGGAGCCCATGCCCCGCGTGCAACTTCATCGCTTCATCGATCTCGCCAAGCCCGCCCCTAAAGCCGATTGGCTCGACGGCCCCTCGCGCCGCGCCTTTCTCGCCAAGGCAACGGCGCTGGCCGGCATCACCGCCATGGCGCCGGAGGCGTTCGCGCGCAACTTCGACGCCGGCGCGCCGCCGCAGCGTTACCCGGACCCTGACATCGTCGTCATCGACAAGCGTTTCAAATACAAGCTGGGCAACACGCCGATCCAGCGGCTCTATACGGGCACGCTGTGGGCAGAAGGTCCGGCCTGGAGCGGCGTCGACCGCTACCTGCTGTGGAGCGACATCCCCAACGATGAAAACCTGCGCTGGCTGGAGGAGGACGGCCACGTGGGCCGGCGCTTCCGCTCGCCGGCTGGCAACTCCAACGGCAACACCTTCGACTACGAAGGCCGGCAGATCGCCTGCCAGCACGGCACGCGCAAGGTCGTGCGTTACGAGCACGACGGCAAGACGACGGTGATCGCCGATAAGTTCGAGGGGCAGGAGTTCAACGCTCCGAACGATGCCGTCGTGCATCCGAATGACGGTTCGATCTGGTTCACCGATCCTGGCTACGGATCGCTGATGGAATACGAGGGCAACCGGCTCCCCGGAAGCGCCAAGAACCCTCAGCCGATCCGCAAGGAGGCGATCTACCGAATCGATAAGGGCGGCACGATCACCCGCGTCGCCGACGAGCCGTTCAAGCCAAACGGGCTGTGTTTCTCGAACGACTATAAGCGGCTTTACGTGGCGGATACCGGCAAGTCGCATTACGAGCAGGCCAAGCCGATCATCTGGGCCTACGACATCGACGGCGCCAGGCTCAAGAACCCGCAGACCTTCGCCAGCATGGAAATGGACGGCAAGGCCGGCTTCGCCGACGGTATCCGCAGCGACGAGGACGGCAACGTCTGGGCCAGCGCCGGCTGGGTCGGCGACGGCTATGACGGCGTGCATATCTTCTCGCCGGAAGGCCAGCGTATTGGCCAGATCCGGCTGCCGGAGATCTGCTCGAATGTCTGCTTCGGTGGCTCGAAGCGCAACCGCCTGTTCATGACCGCCAGCCAGTCGCTCTACAGCTGCTTCGTCGAAACCCGCGGCGCGCACATCACGTGACGCCTGCTGCACACGCACTCTCCTCGTGCCCACGGAACTTGGGTTCGCCCAGGTTCCGTGATCAGATTGCGCAGGCCGGGAAACATCCGACTTGCGACGTCAAGCGGATATCGGGCACCCGATCCGGTGGAGGGGAAGTGGCTCTTCATGAAGCCGAGCATCAAAGTCCTGACTCTCGCCGTGAGCGATCTGGAGCGCTCGCTGCGCTTCTACCGTGACGGACTAGGGCTGCCGACGGAGGGCATCATCGGCCGCGAATTCGAGAACGGCGCGGTGGTGTTCATTACCATGAACGACGGTCTCGTGCTGGCGCTCTGGCCGGCCGCCGCGCTGAGCAAGGAAGCCAACATCCGGGCGACGACCGAGAGGCTTGGCGCCGTCGCCATCGGACACAACGTCAATTCGAAAGCTGAAGTCGACGCCGTCATGACGCAGGCCGAGCGGGCCGGCGCTGTCGTCACCGACCCGGCGCGCGACCGCTTCTGGGGTGGATATTCCGGCCATTTCCACGACCCCGACGGGCACCTCTGGGAGATCGCCTGGAACCCGCAATGGACCGTTCCCGACTGAAAATCTGGCGGCGCCTGTCGGGCGGCGGCCGATCCGTTCGTCCTGGGGACGTATCACCGACCTGGATGAGGCTATCGCGCCGAGCCGGCCCGACAGCTTCGACAGGAGACGATGTTCAGGAGCCATGCTATGCGCAAGATCGTAGCCGGAGCATTTGTCAGCCTGGATGGCGTCATGCAGGCGCCGGGCGGGCCGGACGAGGACCCGACCGGCGGCTTCGAATACGGCGGCTGGGCGACGACCCACTGGGACGACACCACCGGCGCCGCCATAGCCGAGAGCTTCGCTGCACCGTTCGATCTACTGCTCGGTCGCAAGACCTACGACATCTTTGCCGCGCATTGGCCATATGTGGAAACCGATCCCGCAAAGAGCGCCTTCGACAAGTTGAACAGCGACATCGCAAGAACCTTCAATGCCATCACCAAATATGTCGCGACGCATTCGCCCGAGACGCTGTCATGGCAGAACAGCGAGGGGCTCGGCAGCGACGTCGTGGCGACGCTGCGCGCCCTCAAGCGCGAGGACGGCCCGGTTCTGCTCACCCAGGGCAGCACCGAGCTGCTGCAGACGCTGTTCGCCAACGACCTTGTCGACCAGCTCCGGCTGCTCATCTTCCCGATCGTGCTGGGCAAGGGAAAGCGCCTGTTCGGAAGCGGTGCCACGCCGGCGGCCTTCAGGCTCGCGAAATCGACGACTTCGCCGAGCGGGGTGCTGATCGCCACCTACGAGCGCGCCGGCGACATCGCGACTGGATCCTTCGCGCTCGACACCCCGACCAAGGCCGAGATCGAACGGCGCCGGGCGCTCACCTGAACCGTCGCTCCGGGGCCGATGCCAGGTGTTCCGTGATCGGGTTCGTTTTGCGCAAGCCGACACAGTCGACTTGCGTGCGGGGAGCTTGCGCGCCGCGCCGGGACGGCTAAACCAGCTGGCCTTATGACGAAAACGGTCCCCTCGCCTGCCCACGACGACAGATTCGGCTCCTCCCTCCTGCCGCGCTACCGCGCCGCCGTCCTCCCGCAATGGGCCGACCGCAATGAGCATTTGAACAACTCGTATTATCTCGTCGCCGTGCAGGGCGCCTACATCGCCGCCCTGCAGCAATGGCGGGGAGAGGCGGACAAGGAGCGCAGCAGCACCGGCAATTTCACGATGCAGTCGCTGGTGACGCATCTGCGCGAGCTGAGGCTCGGAGCCGGCCTGCTGATCGTCCCTCGCCTCCTCGCGGTCGACGAGAAACGCACGCACGTGCTGATCGAGCTGTACAACGAGGACAAGGGATTTCTGGGCGCCGTGATCGAGAAGACATCCATCAACGTGATCCGCGGCCGCCCGCCAAAAGTCGCGAATTTTTCCGACGAGATGCGCGAACGGCTGCAGGCCGTGGCGGCGGCGCACGCCGACGCGGCGATGCCGGCAGGCGTCCGGCCGGTACTCGCTCTCAATCCGCGGTCGCAGGGGTGAGCGGGACACGTCGTTCCCTCGGCCACACCGAACAAATCAGCACCAGGCCTTGTCAGGGCGGCGCGCTTGCCGCAACAAGCGGCTGTCCCGGAGGTCTTCATGGCAAACCCCGTTCCCGCTGACGTGCTCAACGACCTGGCGCCGGCCGGCAAGGTCGTGGCCGCGATCAATTTCGGCAACATCGTGCTGGCGCAGAAGGACCCGGCGACCGGAGAGCCGCGCGGCATCTCGGCCGACCTCGCCCGCGAGCTCGCCCGGCGCCTCGGCGTGCCGCTTGACTTCGTCAGCTACGACACGGCCGGAAAGGTGTCCGACGCGGTCGGCACCGGCGCGTGGACTATCTGCTTCCTGGCCAACGAGCCGGCCCGCGCCGCAGAAATCGCCTTCACGCCGCCTTACGTGGTGATCGAGGGTACCTATCTCGTGCGCTCGGACTCTCCGCTCCGGCGCGTCGAGGAGGTCGATCGCGACGGCGTGCGCATCGCCGTCGGCGCCAAGACGGCCTACGACCTCTACCTGACCCGCACCATCAGGCATGCCGAGCTCGTGCGCGCGCCCGATTCCCTGGCGGCGCTCGAGATGTTCCTGAAGGATGGCCTCGATGCGGCCGCCGGCGTCCGCCAGCCGATCGTGCGCTTCGCCCAGGCCCATCCCGGGCTGCGCGTCATGGACGGCCGCTTCATGGCCATCGAGCAGGCAATGGGCGTGCCCAAGGCGCGGCAGGCCGGCGCAGGCTATCTCAGCGCCTTTATCGAGGAGATGAAGGCGTCCGGCTTCGTCGCCGCCGGGCTGCAGAGGAGCGGCCAGGGCGACGCCATGGTGGCCCCGCCCTCCCCTGCCCTGTCCGAACGTTGAACGCTTCCGGCGAGCCTGCTTCCGCAGGCGCCGCGGGGCCTCCCCGCCGCCCGGTCGCAAAGGACAACTACGCCCGCGCGGTGCTCTTCATGCTGCTGGCGGCCGTCCTGCTGCCCGTGCTCAACGCCTCGATCCAATATCTGGCACCGATCTATCCGGTCGGCGAGCTGTTGTGGCTGCGCTATGCGGGCCATCTCGCCTTCATGCTGGTCGTTTTCGCCCCAAGGCATGGCCTCGCGCTCTTCGCGTCCACGCGCCCCGGGCTTCAGGTCGCGCGGTCGCTGTTGTTCTGCGGCTCGACCTTCCTGACATTCTACGCGCTCGGCTTCGTGCCGCTCGCCGCGGCGGCGGCGATCTTCCTCACGGCGCCGCTGATCGTCACCGGCCTGGCGCCTTTCGTCCTCGGCGAACGGGTCGGGCTCACGCGTACGCTGGTCGTGGCGGCCGGCTTCGTCGGCGCCTTGATCGTCGTGCGGCCGGGATCGGGTGCCCTGCACTGGGCGGCCTTCCTGATCTTCGGCAGCGCCACGGCTTCGGCCGTGACGCAGCTCCTGTCGCGCAAGCTCGCCGGCCACGACTCGCCCGAGACATCCAACACCTACATGGTGACCGCGGGATTTCTGCTCGCCTCGATCCCGCTGCCGTTCCTCTGGCAGCCGCCGGCCAGCGCCTGGGACGGCTTCCTGTTCGTCATGCTCGGCGTGCTCGGCGGCCTCGGCCATTACTTCGTCGTGCGCGCTTTCGAGCTTGCGCCGGCGCCGTTCGTGTCGCCGTTCAACTACGCCCAGATCCTCACCGCGGCATTGGTCGGTTTCCTGGTGTTTGGTCAGCTGCCGGACCTTTGGACCTGGTGCGGGGCCGGCATCATCGCCGCGAGCGGCCTGTTCATCCTGTTTTACGAGCGCGCCCGGGCGAAGCGGTTGGCTCGCGCCAGGTCCTGAGTAACGGTCGAACGGCCCCTCGTAGCTGCTTCTTTCACAACACAGGGCGACGCACTTTTGTCTTGATTATGAGTCGCGCCCCTCGCCGAGACGAGTTATTCGCCTCCACAATTATTGCACACCGTTCAGAAATTGTGTAACGTCCTTTTTGAACGGTGTTCAATAACCGGCATGACGCACGCTGGGCCGTGCGGCCGCGAGCAGGCACGACGCATGCGTCACGCGGCCCGGCGCGCGATGAGGTGCGCGAAGACAGGAGCGCGACATGGAATTCGTGATGTTGGTCCTGCTGGCGCTGGCGATTCCGGTTTGCGCCGTCGCGGGCTTTTTCATGGCGCTGAAGCAGCGCTGGCATGCAAGAGTGTTGCAGGCGCAAATCGCCGGACTCGCCATGCGTCTTGCCATTCTCGAGGAACAGTCGCGAGGCGCTGCAGCGGGCGTGAGCGAGGCCGAGCCCACCCAGGACGGGCCGCAGCCTGTTGCGCCCGAACAGCTGCGCGAGGAGGCCCCCGCCGCGCCAGCGACCGAACCTGTTGCGCCTGCGGCCTCATCCGTCCCGCCGGTTCCATCTGCAGCATCGGTCGCGCCAGCCCACACCGTCCAGCCCCGCCCGGATGTGGAAGAGACGATCGGCACGCGCTGGACGGTGTGGGTGGGCGGCGTCGCGCTCGCGCTCGGCGGGCTGTTTCTCGTGCGCTACTCGATCGAGCAGGGCCTGCTCGGCCCGTCCGCCCGCATCGCCGCCGGCGCGCTGTTCTCGTTCGCGCTTCTGGCCGCCGGTGAATGGATGCGCCGCCGCGAAGTGGCGTCGCCGGTCGCGGCGATCCCATCGGCCCATGTGCCCGGCGTGCTGACCGCAGCCGGAACATCCACCGCCTTCGCCACCATCTACGCCGCCTACGCGCTCTACGACATGATCGGACCGGCGGCGGCTTTCGTCCTGCTCGGCGCAGTCTCCCTCCTGACGATGATCGCCTCCGCCCTGCACGGGCCGGCCCTGGCGGCGCTGGGCCTGCTCGCCGCCTTCGTCAGCCCCTCTCTCGTGGCGACCACAAAGCCCAATCTGTGGGCGCTCGTGATCTACCTCGCTTTCGTCGCCGCCGCCGCATACGGCGTCGCACGGCTCAAGCTCTGGCGCTGGCTCGCGCTCGCCGGCGCGGTGGGAGCGATTACCTGGACGCTCGTGCTGCTGGCCACGCCCTTCTCGGACGTGGTGCCGGTGATGCTGCACGTGCTCGTGCAGATGGCGCTCGCCGGCGTCTTCCTGGTGGTCGATCCGTACCGCAATGTTGACGATGGCGACGCGGGCCCCGAGACCGAGTGGCTCGCCAATGCCGTATTGCTGGCTTTCGCCGTGCTCGGGGTCGTGGCGGTCGCCTCGCCCGACGCGGTGGCGCGGCCTGCCTATGCCGCGATCCTGGCGTTGCTTCTGCTCGCCCTTGCGGTGCGCTATCCGGCTGTTGCCCCGAGTGCCCTGTGGGCCGGCGTCGTGACCGCCAGCACGTTGATCGTGTGGCCGCTGGCGCACGAGATCGCCGCGGCGCCGTATTCCGTCGTCCCGGACGCAATCGGCGCAGCGCCCCGGCCGGAAGCGCTGCAGCTCTATCTGTCCTTCGCGGCGGCGCTGCCGGCGATGATTGCAGCCGCCAGCCTGTGGCGCATCGCGCGCGTCGACGCCTTGCGCTTTCAAGCCGCCGCGTGGCTGTGCGCGGCCGCGACGCTGACGCCACTCGCCGCGCTGATCGCCGCCTATTGGCGCGTCGCGCATCTGGAGCGCAGCGTCTCGTTCGCGGTCGCAGCGGGTCTCGTTGCGCTCGCCTTCGTCATGGCGGCGGGGTGGCTGCGCCGCGAGGAGTGCGGTGACACAGTCCGCCTGGCGGTCGGCGCCACCGCCGCGGCGGCGGTCGGCGGCCTTGCCGCCGGCCTCACCTTCGCACTCGAGCAGGGCATGCTGACGGTGGCGTTCGCGCTGACCGCGCTCGGCACCGCCTGGGTCGCGGAACGTGCTGCCATTCCGAGCCTCAGATATGCGGTCGGCGCTGTCGCCCTCGTCGTCGTCGGCCGCATCGTGTGGGATCCGGCCATCGTGCGCGGCCCGGCCGGCGACACGCCGATCGTCAACTGGTTCCTGTGGGGCTACGGCGTCCCGGCGCTCGCCTTCTACGCCGCCAGCCGCATCCTGGAACGCGCCGGGCGCGACCGTCTCGTCAGGCTCGTCGAGAGCGTCGCGATCCTGTTCGCCGCGCTTCTGATGTTCTTCGAGATCAGACACTGGATCCACGGAGGCGACGCGTTCGCGGCGCAATCCGGGCATCTTGAAATGGGTCTGTTCGCGACCACAAGCCTCGCCTTCTCGATCGTGATGGTGCGCACCGACGCGGCGCGGCCCGACATCGTCTACCGCATCGCCTCGCTGATCTTCGGCGCACTCGCCCTGCTCGTCAGCGCCCCCGGGCTCGCGCTCGTCGAAAATCCCCTGCTCACGGGTGAACCGGTTGCGGGTGAGGCTTTCGTCAATTCGCTGCTGCCGGCCTATCTTCTGCCGGCGGTCCTCGCCGCAGCGCTGGCGGCGGCGGCACGACGCACGCGCCCGCGCTGGTACGTCGTGTCAGCCGCCGGCCTCGGTCTCGCGCTGCACCTTCTCTACACGATCATCGCCATCCGGCGCGCGTTTCAGGGGCCGGTCGTCGCCCTCACGCTGGACACCGGACAAGCCGAGCTGTGGACCTATTCCGTCGCGCTCCTGCTGATCGGAGTCGCCATCCTCGCGGTGGGGCTGATCTGGAACCTGCGGCTCGCGCGCCTGATCTCGGCAGGATACATCACCGCGGCAGTGGTGAAGGTATTCGTCGTCGACCTCGCGCACCTGCAGGGCCTCACGCGGGCGCTGTCCTTCATAGGCCTCGGCCTGGCGCTGGTCGGCATCGGGCTGACCTACCAGAAGCTGCTCGCGGCACGCACCGGCCCGTCATCGTGAGCAGCAAGATGAGTCACGCGAGCTTCGCGAAATCGATCGGCGCGGTGCGGTCGAGGGCCGCGTCGACGCGCGGCATCGGGTATTTGAGCCCGGTGGCGCAGTTGAACAGCACCGCGCGCTCGTCGCGTCGCACATGTCCCTCGGCCAGCGCGCGCCGGTAGGCAGCGACGGTGGCGCCGCCTTCGGGACAGAGGAGCAGCCCGTCGTCGCGCGCGACCACGTTCACGGCTTCGGCGATCTCTTCGTCGCTGACGGCCATGGCGAGGCCACCGCTCTCGCGCACCGCGCGCAGGATCAGGAAATCACCGATCGCCTGCGGCACGCGGATGCCCGATGCGACGGTCTGCGCATTCTCCCAGCGCGGGGCCAGCTCCTCGCCCGCATCGAAGGCGCGCACGATCGGCGCGCAGCCGTCCGCCTGCACTGCGACCATGCGCGGCCGCCTGGCGCCGATGAAGCCGATCGCCTCGAGCTCGGCGAAGGCCTTCCACATTCCGATCAGGCCCGTGCCACCCCCGGTCGGATAGAAGATCACGTCGGGCAGCTCCCAGCCGAGCTGCTCGGCCAGTTCCAGCCCCATCGTCTTCTTGCCCTCGATCCGGTACGGCTCCTTGAGGGTCGAGACGTCGAACCAGCCGGCGGTCTCCCTGCCCTGCGCGACCAGCTTGCCGCAATCGTCGATCAGACCGTTGACGCGGTAGACGGCAGCGCCCTGCATCGCGATCTCCGACAGATTGATCTCGGGCGTGTCGTGCGGACAGAAGACCGTGGCGCGCATTCCGGCGCGGCTCGCATAGGCGGACAACGCCGCGCCGGCATTGCCGTTGCTCGGCATCGCCAGGTGGCCGAGGCCGAATGCCTTGGCCATGGAGACCGCGAGCGCCAGGCCGCGCGCCTTGAACGAACCGGTCGGCAGCCGGCCTTCGTCCTTGACCAGAACCTCTCCGCCGAGGCGCGAGCGCGCCAACGGGATCAGCGGCGTCGCGATTTCGCCGAGGCTGACGATGTCGCCGGCCCTGCGCACCGGCAGCAGCTCGCGCCAGCGCCACAGGTCCTGCGGCCGCTCTCTCAGCGCGTCCTTGGTGAGCCCCGAGCGCACGCCCGCCAGGTCGTAACGCACCAGCAGCGGCTTACCGGCGCGGGACAGATTGTGCGGTCTGTCGGCCTCGTAAACCTCGCCGGTCCAGGAGCATTCGAGATGCGACACGAATGTCGGCCGCTCGCTCGTGACGTTCGTGTTTGCCGGCACCCCAACCCTGTCCATGCGTCGCCTGCTTCCGTCAGTGACGTCGTGCCTGGACGAGGAACGCCTGGATGGTGTCCTCGCCCAGCGACTTGCACGCCTCAAGGCGGTGCAGGCCCTCGACCAGCACGAAGCGCCCACCGTCCTCACGCACCAGGATGGGCGTCGTCTGCCCGCTGTCGAGCATGCTCTCGGCGATCTTCTCGACTTTGGCCGCGTCGAGCGTCGAGCGGCGCTTCACCGGCACGTAGATCTGGGCGATCGCCACCGGCCTTGCCTTCAGCATGCGGATCTCCACCGGCGCAGCCGCGCAAAGACGCGGCGCTGCGTCCTGCCGGAGGATACCCGTTTTTCTGGCCGGCAGAAGCTCCGTGCGGCGGAGGCAATCTGGAAAGGGACAAAGCGATGCGGCGTCAGATCGTCGACCCTTTGCGGCCCTTCTCCTCGCGCACCAGCTCGTGCAGAAGCTGATCGGCAAGGGCCGCATGTGAGACCTTGGAGCCGATGTGGGCTGCCTTCCTGCCGTAGCTGGTGGTGACCGTGAGAACCTGCCGGTCCACCGTGTAGGTCCCCGAATAGGTGCGGCCATCTATCTTGATATGTATCGCATGGCCCGACATGACGAAGCCCTCCGCTGCGAGCCGCCATCCTACGCCGATTTCGACGGATTCGCATTCACACAGCATCCTTCGCGGAACACCTACTTGCTCACGCGCCCGAGCGTTTCGGCGACGCGTGCGACCACCTCCTTCGGCGTCCTGTAGATCTCGGTGAGGGTCCGGGCGAGCGTCTCGCCGGGAATGGGATCCACCGCCAGACGCAGCTTTTTCGTCTCCTCGACGAAGTCGGGATCCGCCATGGTCGCCAGGAAGGCGGCGCGCAAGGCGGCGGCGCGCTCAGGCGCGAGGCCCGGCGGGGCGACGAATGGGCGGCCGAGCGCGACCCGCGTCAGAAATAGCTCGAGCGCCTTGCGCTCGGCGTCGCTCCTGGCGAGTTCCAGCGCCAGGGGAATGTCGCCGGGAATGCCGGGGTCCTTCTGCAAGGCAGCCTGGAACAGGATGTTGATCTGCCCGTCGCGCGCCAGCCGCTGGCGCGCCAGCGATTCGTAGGCGACGCAGATGCCTTGCACTTCGCCGCGCTCCATGGCCAGGACGATCTCGTTCGAGCCGGGATAGCCTTTGATGGTACGGAATTTCATGCCGAGGAACTCGGCCAGGAATTCCGGGTAGATGGCGGTGTCCGCGCCCGAGCCGGTGGCGCCGACCACGAGCTCTTTCGCGAACAGGTCCTGCATCGTCTGCACCTGCGCGTCCTTGCGCGCCGCGCACACGGTGGTGTCCTTGTCGGGACTGCCGATCCAGGTCATCTGCAACGGATCGAACTGGGCGTCGCCGCCGAGCAGCGGCTCGAGCGGGATGCCCCTGTTGATCAGGCCGAACACGGTGCCGTCCTTGGCGGCGACGTTGTAGAGATGGTTGGCGAGCTTGAGAGTGCCGGCGCCGGGCATGTTCTGCGGCACGAGGGTCGGATGGCCGGGGATGTGCTTGCCCATGTGGCGTGCGAGCGCCCGCGCCCAGGCGTCGTTGGCGCCGCCCGGGCCGAAGCCGATCAGGACGCTGACCTGCTTGCCCTTATAAAAATCCGCGACCGGCTGCGCCGCCGCGGGTTGTCCCGTGGGCGCGGTGCCCGCCAGCAGCGTGACCAGGGCGATGCAAAGACCGGTGCGTGTCATGGGTCCTCCCTTTGTCCTCCGGCTGTGTGCGATCACGGATGCACATCTTGCGTGAACCAGTCGGTCGGCAGCTCGCGGCCGATGCCGCGCTTCTTCGCGTTGGCCACGACGAGCGCGCCCGCGGCGGCGAACTGGAAGCCGAGACCGAGGTTGTTGACGAAGCAGGTGACGTCGTGGTCGGAGGCTCGGCCGGGAACGCGCCCGGCGATCAGATCGGGCAGCGTCGGGAACTGTTTCAGGTCGACCTGCTCGGTCGAAGCCCAGCCTTTTCCGGCGCTCGCGTCGGGCGCCGTCACGCCGGCCGCCATCACATGAATCGGCTTGGTGTCGGCCGTGTGGATGACCACGCGCTCGGCACGCCGGATGGCCTGCGCCTCGATCTCGGCCGGCTTGATGGCGGAGAGGTGCATGCCGGGCTCGATCCAGCGCTTGAAGAAGACGTTGTCGATCGCGTTGGTGGCGCACAGCACAATATCGGCGCCTCGCACCGCATCCTCGGCGCTGTCGACCGGCGCGACCGGCACGCCGATGCGGGCCCGCATCTCGGCTGCGAAAGCCTCCCGGTTCGCCCGCGTCGGGCTGAAGCAGCGGATCGATTCGATGGTGCGGACAGCGCAGACCGCCATCACCTGGGCTCCCGCCTGCCATCCCGAGCCGAGGAGCCCGATGGTGGCGGCGTCCTTTCGCGCAAGGTGCTTGGCCCCGAGCCCGCTCGTGGCGCCGACGCGCATGCGCTGCATGACGCCGTCGGGCATGATCGCGAGAGGCTCGCCGGTCTCGGTGGAGAAGAGCAGCACGAGCCCGACATAGCGGCCGTTCGCGGCAGGCACCTTGACGCGGCGGACGTTGTCGCCCTGCCTCGGCCAGGTGACGATGTCGGAATCGATGCGCACGGCACCGACCCCGAGTTCCGGGATCACCCCGTCCATCGATTTCAGGCTGTAGAGCGCATCGTCACGCCCGGTCGGGACGATGCAGTCGGAGCGGGTGCGCGTCAGAGCCCGGCCCTCGGCAAGCGCTACATACGCCGTTTCGAAGCTCTCGATGCAGTCGCCCATCGTGAGCAGGTTCTCGACGTCGGCATTCGACAGGATCAACGTCACCCGATTGTCCTCCCGCGCATGTCCGGCTGATGCCCGCGCTGGGGCCGTGTAGCGCGCATGTTACAGCGGGACGGGTTCGCCTTGAAGATGACCGATGCGCCCCGCTCGCCCGAGGGGCGCGGGTCTGGTGTCGGGCCGGATCGACCGGGGCGCTTTTTTCAGCGTCAGACCGATGCCGCGCGCGCCCCAGTGCAAACGCGCGACCAGCCCTTCGGCTTCTGCTCAACAGCGGCAGTCGCAGCCGAATAACATGTGTTAAAGCAACTCTTTAACCTGGTTTATACTGCCGCGTTTTTGTCCAAACAGCGGGAACAAATGAGTCGCGCTGCTGTTGACGCATGCAAGCCGCCCGTTGGCGTTTTGCGCCACCGAATCCGGCAAGGCCCGTGTTCGGTGCCCGTCATGGCATCATCTGCTTCTCCTCTCGCCGTGCCTCCCGCCTACCCTCCCCGGCGGGAGGCACAACGACACAGTTTGCCATCTCGACGCGTATCCGCCCCCAGGCGGTGCCGGTCTGCTTTTCTTATGAGGCCTTTCGCATGGACAGTTCTCTGCAAGCCGATTTGTTGGGTTCAGTTCCGCATTTGCGCGCCTTCGCCGTGTCGCTCACGGCGGATCGCGAGAAAGCCGAAGATCTCGTTCAGGAGACGCTGCTGCGGGCGCTGACGCATATGGACCGCTTCGAACGCGGCACCAACCTGCAGGCATGGCTGTCCACCATTCTGCGCAACCAGTTCTACACCGGCTATCGCAAGCGCCGCCGGGAAAAGGAAGATCCCGACGGGCAGATCGCCGCCAAAGTCGCCGTGGCGCCGGAGCAGGGCGTGCGGCTCGACTACCGCGACGTGCTGGACGCGGTAGCGAAGCTGCCGCCGCGCCAGCGTCAGGCCATCATGCTGATCGGCGCGGAAGGGCGCACCTACCAGGAGGCCGCCGCGATCTGCAGGACCTCGCTCGGAACCATGAAGAGCCGCGTCAACCGTGCGCGCACGCGGTTGGCGGCGGTGCTCGGGATCTCGAGGACGGACAGCTTTGCGACCGAGCCTATGCCGATCGCTTCGATCCACGAGGTCGCCGTCTGATCCCCTAGGCGTCCCGCGCTTCCCGGCCGGTCCCCGCAACGTCAGCGCCGGCGAAGGCGGGCCATGGGCGAGGCACCGCTTATGCGGAGATGGTCCGCATACGGGGAACCTGGCCCATGAAATCGCGCTTCGCGAGCTCGACACCGTTGTGCCGCAGGATGTCGTAAGCTGTCGTGACGTGAAAGAAGAACTGCGGCAGTGCCTGATGCAGGACGAAGTCGGCGCCATTCATTTCACGGGTGTTCGGCCCCGCCGCCCATCTGATGTCCCGGTCCGCACCGGCATCGACCGCGGCCGCATCGACGGATTTCAGGAACTCGACCGCGCGCGAGATGCGGCTCTTTAGATCGTCGAATGATGTCTCGTCATCCGCCGTCTTGGGGATGTCGATGCCGGCGAGACGGCCGGCGGTGTTGCGCGCCCAGTCGCACGCCACCTGCACCTGCTTCTGGAACATGTACATATTCGGATAAAGGCGCGCGGTGAGCAGGGCCGCCGGCTCGACCTTTCTGTCCGCACAATGCGCCGCCGCCTTGTCGATCACGCCCGACAAGGCACCGAGCATCTGCAGCATCACGGGAACCGAAGCATCGTACAACGAAACCGGCATGAACGTCCTCCCTGGCATTGCGACCCTCGCGCCGGCGGCCACATTGCCCGCCCGACCTTGGCAGATCAACCAGGCGGCGCTTTGCCCGGACGAGCAAGGGGCGGAAACCCGATCGGGAATGGAACTTGGCCGCTGCAGCATCAGGCCTTCGATGCGGTGGGGGGGCGTTGCAGTTCCGCGCGACATCGTGCACGGCATCTGCAACGACTGATTCGGCGACAATTCCTGACCCACATGCGGAGGTTTTTTCATGCGATTGCCCATCGCAACAGGCATCCTTGTGCTCGCGGCGGGCATGCTGCAGGCCTGCCAGTCCGTGCAATCGGGCACAAGCAGCGCCAAAATCGCCTCCGGCGAGGCAGCGCAAGCCAGTGCCGTACCGGCGCCGATCGATCAGACCAACCGGCTCAGGGAGCAGGCCCGGGTCTACGCCGCGCGTCTCAACCAGGGCCGTTGCGCCACAAGCCCGGAGGGTACCTCATTCGATACGACGTCCAATGCGTTGGAGAGAGACCTGCCGGCGCTTAAGGCAGGAGGGATCGGGGGCGCGCCCGACCCCGAGCTCGCGGGCGAAGTGGAGCGCACGCTCGCGGAGTCGCGCCTCGACGTCGGCGACGCAGCCCGCACCGGCGGCTGCCCCGATGTTGCGAACACCCAGTACCGCATTGTGCTCCGCGCGTTTCCGGGAGCAGCCCACGCCGCCTATCGGCGCAGAGCCGAAATGGGTCTCAGCGCGCTGCAGCTCTGAGCAGATCCGGCGAAAGCCCGCTCCAAACGTCATGCGGAGTGGGCGCCGATTGGCCACCAAGGCCTCCGCCCGGATGTGATCCGGAATTGTTCGCTCGAAGCCGCTGAGCCGCGCGCAAGCTTTGCCATCTGGCGCGCTCCGCCACGCGATGCTAACTTTGGGCATCTGGCATCGGTGACGTCGTTTTCGTTTCGCGCCGCACGGCGGATGCGCAAGGCGGACGATGTCCCGCAACAGCTCAAGCCAGGGGGCGCGATGTCGCCACGACGCGTGTTCGCATGTCTCCCTATGTTCGGCGCGCTGCTAGCCTCGCCCGCCGCATTTCCGCAAAGCATCCGCATCGTCGCGATCGGCGACAGCAATACCGCCGGCTTCGGCGTCGCGCACGACCAAGCGTTCCCGGCGCGGCTCGAGGCTCTGCTGCGCGCCGCCGGGCACGATGCCCGGGTGTGGAACGCAGGCGTCACGGGCGACACGTTCTACGGCATTCTCACCCGGTTGGACCGCTACGTGCCCGAGGGCATCCAGATCGCCATCGTGCAGGCCGGCTTCAACGACATGCTGAGACGCACCGAGCCGATGCTGCTCGTCAGCCAGATCGGGACGATCCTGTCGCGGCTGCATGCGCGGCGCGTTCATGTCGTGCTGTGCGGCTTCTTCTACCCGGACTGGGATGCCGTCGGACAGGCCCTGGCGCGGCAGCACGGCGCCGTGTTCGTCGACGGGGGCTCATGCTATGATAGCAGCTACCGCAGCTTCGACGGGCTGCACATGACACCTGCCGGCCATCAGGTGGTCGCCGCGCGCCTGCTGCCGGTCATCGACGGGCTCGTTGCGACGCTTCGAGACAGCGCCCGAACGGGCCAGGCACGCTGGACGCGGGCGACCAAGCCGTCCCGAATGCGGCTTCCGGCCGACCCGCCTGCATCGGCGAAAGCCACAAATCATGGGGCGCGTTCCGCAGGCAAATCCGACAGGAACGCCAGGGCCGAATGAGTGCAACACACGGCCCGATCACGAAGGTGTGACGCGCGCACCACGGAAGCCGTCGGGATCGGCCGCGCGTCTGTCACGCCCACAATTGCAGTTGCCGGCTCATCGAAAGAGTGATGGTGTAGCTGTCTGCAAGTAGTGGGGGGTTGCGTCATGGAGACTCCGGCGGGCGTGATCGACGCGGGGGCCCCTGCGTCGGAACAAAGCGTGCAGAAGCGGGAGCAACGCGAAACGTCAGACGGGTCGGCCGAGCCGGCCACACCGCAAGGGGGGGAAGGCACCGACGCGCTGGACGCCACCGGTCGGCAGACGGAAATGCTGCGCGTCGGCGTCGGCCACCTGCTCGAGCGCTTCGACGAGTTCACGCGGCTGAAAGACGTTTTCAGTTCCCTGGTTGCCGAGCCGTTGACGAGCCTGGTTGCCAATTACCCGCGTATTCAGGCGCAACTCCTCGAAGCCGCCGAAGCGTTGAACCGGGAGCGGCATGCCGCCGCCGACCTTCGCGGCGAGTTGCGTGAGCTCAAGATTACCTACGAAAAGCTGGCCGACGCATTCGCCGTTCTCGAGGGCCAGCATCAGCACGCGACAGAGAGCGCGCGCGATTACGAAGTTCGCGCTGCAGGCCTGAACACCGCCCTCAAGGAGCACGAACAACGCACCGGCGATCTCGAACGGCAGCTTGCGGCCGAGACCGGCAGGGCACGCACGGCAAGCGACGAGCTCCAGACTTTGCGCCATGAGGCGCACCAGGCGGACGCGACGATCGCACGCCTGGAACGCGATCTCGCCGAGGCGCGCGAGACCCTCGAGATCGTGCAATTCGACAATCAGACCCTGCGCACGAACTCGACCGAGCAGACGCAGCGGCTGACTGCGTTCGAGGCGCGGCAGGCCGACATGCAGCAGCAGTTGCGCCTCGCCCAGGAACAGACCTCCGAGCTGCAGGCGAAGTGCGATGCGGAACACAATCTGCGCAAGAAGCTCGAGGCGCAACTCGACGCCGAGCGCAGCAGCGCCCAGGGCGAGATCGCCGCACGGGAGATGAAGGTTGAGGGCATCGCGTCGCGCATGGCCGTCACCGAGAAGATCCTGACCCAGACCCGCGAACAGCTGCGCGACAGGACGGAGGAACTCAAGGCCGCCGAACGGGTGGCGCGGGAAGCGCTCCTCGAGAAGACCGCTTTGGAACGCCGCCTGCAGGCCGGCGAGCAGGAGCTGCAGCGCCAGACAACGGTGGCGGCACAGAGCAGCGAGGCTCGCACCGAGCTGGACGAGCGTTGCGAGATGCTGACCAAGGCCATTGCCGCGAAGGACAGCCTTCTGCAACGGGCCGACAACCGCGCCAGCATGCTGCTCGAGCGCATCGACCAGCTGACGCGGAGTTTCGACGAGGAGCGGAGCACGCTCGAGACGAACAGCAAGAAGCTTTGGGACGAGCTGCAGCGCGAGAAATCGGAACGCGCGCTGGCGCAGGGGGCCCTCGAGACCGCGCGCCGCAGGCGCATCGAGACGGAGCGGGAGCTCGCCAGAGTCCAGCTGGAGCGGCGTGCCGGGCAGGAGTCCGAGGATAGCATCCAGGCTCCGGCAGCGAATGCGCCGGCCGACAGCCAGGAGGGCGCCAGCAACGTGATGCCGTTCAAGTCGGCGGATGGATGATGCGGGTGGCCTGACATACCCCCCTCGGCGATTGCCCGACGCGATTCTGCCTGAAGGGGGAGCAGATCATGCCGAAGCAGATGGAGCTCGGATAAACCGTCGCCCCGCGCCCTATCCCTTTCAGCGCCGCAATTCTGCGCATAGGTGGTCCTCGCCATTGGGACCCTGCCATGCCTTCGACAATCGTAAGATTCCTCGCGGTGATCTTCACGGCGCTCGCCCTCGTGCCGTCAGGGGCGCATCTCCTCGAGATGCCGAACAAGATCAGCTTGGCTCCTGACGCCTATTTCGCCGCCCAGCAGCTCTATGCGGGGTGGTGGATGACGGGTTTCCTCCACATGGCCGCCCTGATCGCGATCGTCCTGCTTGCCGCGACGCTGCGTCACGACCGCACCCGCTTCGCCTTCGCTCTCTTCGCCGCGGCGATGCTGGTCGGATTTTTTGCGATCTTCTTCACATGGACGTTTCCCGCCAACCAGGCGACCGCGAACTGGACGCAGATCCCCGGCGACTGGGAGCAGCTGCGGCGCGCCTGGGAAATCTCGCATGCGGCGAACGCCGTGATCCTTTTTCTTGCCTTGTGCGCGGTCGTGGCAGCAGCGCTCGACGTGCGTTTCAGACCCATGGGCGCATTGCTGGCCGAGCCGCCGCTCCAAGTGCATTCTCGCTAGCCGCGCCGCCTGGCGCGATGGGGGGGCGCTGCTTCGATGGGACGCCCTGCCGTCAGGCCGCCATCAGGTCGGACCTGTCGTCGAGCTCGAGGCGGACCCGCAGAATGCGAATGAGTTCCGGCGCGTGCGTCATCGGCAGCATGTGGCCGGCCCCCGGAACGGCGATCAAGCTGGCCCGCGGGGCTGCGCGTCTCAGGCCGTCGGCCATGCAAAGAGCGGCGGCGGGGCTCGTGGTGCCGGTGACGATCAAGGTCGGCGGCGCCAGGCGTCGCAGCGCGGCAAGAGGCAGCCGCTCGCCGGAAAGCATCTCGAAGTCGCGGCGGACCTGATCCGACTTGAGTGCCAGCGCCTGCTGACGCTCGGGCGGGAGGGCGGCCCACGCGCCATGGCCGTTCCAGTAGTCGACGAACCGTGCCATGGCGCAACGCTGCTGCTCGCCGCCGTCCGGGCGCAGGAACGCTTGTCCGATGCGCTCGATGCCGGCCAGGGCGTCAGATACTTGCGGCCCCATGTGGCGAAGCAGGAACAGGCAAGTCGGTTCGATGAGCGTCAGCGTGCGCACCAGAGACGGGCTCTCGATGGCAAGCCGCAACGCGACGGCGCCGCCGAAGGAATGGGCGACGACATGCGCCGTCGTCAGGGCGCTCAGCGCCGGGCGGATGATCCTCACGACCTCGGTCAGGCGGCAGGGGCCGACCTCGGTCAGCGCCGGTGCCTCCCCATAGCCGGGAAGGTCGATCGCTCTGCTCACGCGCGGAGCAAGGGCAGCTTGGTAGGCGGCCCACATGCGGCGACTGCTCAGCGAGCCGTGAAGAAAGAGCACGGGCAAGGCCGGAGCGGATGCGGGCCGAAGGTCAAGGACCGGGTCCGGCGGCGTGGTCATGGTGGTTCTCCTGCTGATGCGTCCGGCGAGTCAGGCCCTCGGGCAGGAGTGCTATTCCGAGGACGGGCACAATGCTTTGAGGAGGCATGGAGGTTTGGTGGAGATTTTCTGGGGAATCACAGACCACCCGGCGACTTGCGTGGGCGCCTCCGATGCTCGGCACCCGCTGAGACGAGAAGGGGCACGAGATCATGCCCCGGCTGCGCGCGTTCCTCAGCGTCCATGGACGTGGGATCGAGGCACACCGGCTGGCCGGCATCGACGATCCTCGGCCAACCAGACGCCTCGCGGCAAATCGTGCTAAGTTCATGACTCTCGACCTTGTGCCGAGCGACGAGCGCGGAGGATGGCGATGGATGGGCACGGACATGGTCCGAGGCGGTGTCACCTTGCCATTCTGGCATTGGCGGCGATCGCCTTTCTCAATCCGGCCGACGTGATGGCACAAGGTGCCACCTGTGTGCTGCAGCCGGCAGGTTTTCCGGCGCGCCAGGTGATCCGATGCGGCACCGGCCTGACCGTCGAAGCGACCGCCGGCGCCGACTACACGCTCGTCGACCATGACCGCGACGCCGTGCCGGACGCCGTCACCCTGCGGGCCGGAGCCGTTCTGGTGCACGCGCCGGCTCGATCAGGTGGGCGTCCCTTCCGGGTGCAGACGCCGCAGGCGATCGCCGCCGTGCGCGGCACGGACTGGGCCGTGGATGCCGTCGGCGCAAAGACGTCCGTGTTCGTGGTGAACGGCCGCGTTGCCGTGCAACGGCCCGGAGGTGCACGCGCCGTCACGCTTGGGCCTGGCGACGGCGTCGACGTGGAGGCCGGCGCTGCTTCGCTCCAGGTGAAGCGGTGGTCGGCTGAGCGCGCCGCGGCGCTGCTCGCCCGTTTCGGCCGATGAGCGGACGAGGCTGGCGGCGGCACTTCGCCACCGTCATTGCCGCATGCGCGGCGGCTTCGTGGGGCGCGTTTCTCGCCGCGCCGCACTGGCGCGGCGAAATCTCGCTGCTCGAACGGCTCGAGGCGCCTCTCACCGATCTGCGGTTCCTGGTCCAGGGCGAACGTCCGGCGCCCGATATCGTCACCATCGTGGCGATCGACGACAACACCGTGCGGCAGGCAGGAGCTTATCCGTTGCCGCGCACCACCCTCGCGCGGCTGGTCGAACGGATCGCCGGTATGGGCGCGAAGGCGATCGCGCTGGATCTGCTGTTGGTCGATCCAGGTCCCGAGGCCGGTGACGAGGCGCTCGCATCGGCGCTGCGCGCGGCGCCGGTCATCATTGCTGCAGCCGGCACGTTCACAAGCGGGCTGCAATCGCTTCCCCCCGACAAGGGAAGCGGGCTGCGCGGCGCGCCCGCGGTCGATCATCTGCTGCTGCCGCAGCCGCGCTTCGCCGAAGCCGCCGCCGTCGGCGCGGTCAATCTCGCCACTGATCGTGCGGGCACCCCGCGCTATCTGCCCCTCGTTCTTCAAGCCGGTGGCGGCGTTGCGGTGTCGTTGCCGTTGCGGGTCGCAGCACTCGCCATCGGGCGTGACCCCGCACTCGAGCCCGACGGGGTCGTGATCGGTGGGCAGAAAATCGGCACCGATCACGGATACCGCCTGCCGCTGCGCTTCTACGGATCGCGCGGCGCCGTGACCACGATCGGCGCCGCGCACTTGCTGGCGGGCCGTGTCCACGATGACGCGCTGCGCGGCCGTGTGGTGCTGGTCGGCGCGACCGTGACCGGTGGCGGCGATGTTTTTCCCACGCCGTTCGATCCGATCCTGCCGGGGGTGGAAGTTCTCGCGACGGCGACCGCCCATCTTCTCATCGGTGACGGCCTCCTGCGCGACTGGCGCGTGCGCCGCATCGACGCCGCCGTCGCCGTGAGCTTGCCGGTTCTGCTGGTGCTGCTGCTGGCCTGGCATCGCACGGCCGTAGGCTTTGCCGCGATCGCCCTGGTGGTGATCCTGTGGGTCGCCATTGCAACGGCTGCTTTCGTCGACGGTGTCTGGTTGAGCGCGACCTTGCCGATCGTCGCGGCGGTGCCACCCGCCATCATCTTTGGCGGCGCGCGTCTGCTAGCGGACCGCCGGCGCGCCGACAGCCTCGAGGTCGAGAGCGGAACGCTGCGACGCTTCCAGCCGCCGAGCCTCGCCGCGCGCCTGGCCCGCGATCCGGCATTCCTGAAAGAGCCGGTGCGGCAGCAGGCGGCGGTGGTGTTCGTGGACCTGTCCGGCTTCACGGGCCTGAGCGAGAGCCTGGGCCCGAGCGACACGCGCACCTTGCTGAAAGCCTTTCATACCCTGGTCGACGAGGAAGCTGTGCGCTGCCATGGCATTGTCGCCGCCTTCATGGGTGACGGCGCCATGATCCTGTTCGGCCTGCCCGATCCTTCGAACGAGGATGCGTGTCACGCCGTGCGTGCCTGCGTCGGCCTGAGCGCGGGCACCGCCGCGTGGCTGGCCTCTCTCCCCTCCCCGATCTCCTCGCGGCTGGGGTTCAAGATCGGCGCGCATTTCGGGATGATCGTCGCCTCGCGCCTCGGCGGCGGTAGCCACGAGCATATCACGGCGATCGGCGACACGGTGAACGTGGCCAGCCGCCTCATGGAGGTGGCCGCCGATCACGGGGTCGCGCTGGCACTCAGCGATCAGCTCTACGAGGCCGCGGGAGCGGCCTGCGACGTGCTCGAGGCCGGGACGCTGACCGGAACGCGTGACGTGCATATCCGCGGCCGCGCCGCGGCCATGCGCGTGTGGCTGTGGTCGGGCAACGCGGCACCGCATGGCCAGACGACTTCGGCCGTGGTCACGTCAACGCGCCCTGCATAAGGTCGCGGGCATGACCGGACCAAGCGGGTCGATGCAAGCCGGCTTACTCAGGCAGGGTCTTGGTCGGAGGCGCCTCCCACCGCCGATTTGTGCGGCAGCGTCACGCCTGCCGTTTGTGCGTAGAAACGCGCGACGGACGAGTCGTCGTCACGTCCCATGCCGGCGGCGGATGTCATCGTGAAGAGTTGCAGCGCCGTCGCTGCCATGGGTACGGGAAAATTCGCGGCCCGGCCCATGTCCATGACGATGCCGAGGTCCTTGGTGAAGATGTTGACGGCCGAGAGCGGCGTGTAGTCGCCCTCGAGCACATGCGGGATGCGGTTCTCGAACATCCAGGACGTCCCCGCCGCCTGGCTGATGACGTCATAGACCTTGCCGATGTCGAGCCCCAGCTTCGCCGCGAAGGCAATCGCCTCGCAGGCTACGGCGATATGCACGCCGGCGAGCAGCTGGTTGATCATCTTGAAGGCCGCGGCAGTGCCGGGCTCGGTGCCGAGCTCGTGCAGCGTCTGCCCCATCGCGCGCAGCACCGGCCGCGCCTTGTCCAGTGCCGCGGGATTGCCGGATGCAAGAATGGTCAGCGACCCGTCCGCGGCGCGCTTGGCGCCGCCGCTGATCGGCGCATCGACGAAATCACGTCCCGCCTTGCGCAACCGGCCGGCGAGCGCCGCAGCCGCGTCCGGCGCCATCGTGGCGCATGAGATGAACACGGCATCCGCCGCCATGGTGCCTGCGCATCCCTCGCTGCCGAAAAGGACGGCTTCCGTCTGAGCCGCATTGACGACGACGCTCACCACTGCTGTCGCGCCCTCTGCGGCTTCGGCAGGCGATCGCGCTCCATGGCCGCCCGCCGCCACCAGACGCGCGACGGCCGCGTCCGACAGATCGTATCCGGCGACCGCGAAGCCGGCTCTGATCAGCGTCAGCGCCATGCCGACGCCCATGGCGCCGAGCCCGACGACGGCGACCCGGCCCCGTTTCATCTCCACAGACGTCATTGCGACCTCCCGCATGCCGCCGGCCATGGCCGGCCAATCCTTGTCAGCGCACGAGGCGATTGACGTAGTCGGCGCCGAGCCCGACGCGCTCATAATGGACGCGCGCGTTCTCGAGCTTGGTGAACACGTCTTCGTAGCCGAGCGCCTTCCCGTACGGGTCGACATAGGTGTAGCCGCCCGTGACGTGGAACAGCGTCGCCATCTCCTTGACATCGTCGGGCACGATGAGCGTATGCGTCTCGCCCGGAGGCTCGAAGACGTAGTCGCCGGCCTTCGCGACCCAATCGTGCTCGAGATAGTGCCAGCGCCCGCGCAGGGTGAAGGCGTGCACCGGCCCGCTGTGCCGATGGCGCGACAGAACGCCGGAGGAGCGCACGCGCAAGATGTTGACGTAGTAGCCCTGGCTCACGTTGAGCACGAGTGGCCTGAACGCGACGTCGGGCGATTGCGGCACCCAGTCCCTTTCTTCGTCGTCGAGTTCGAGCGCGGCACCGACGAAAATGTCGGGAATCAAGCCGGTCGGCGGCAGCTGGTAGGCCACCTTGCTCGTGTCGAGCCCCGACGGCCCTGGCGCCTCGCCCCGAGGCTTCGTCAATTCGCGGGAAGTCATTGCGGCGGTTCCTGCTGTGTCCGGCCGGGAATCCTAGTTTGCGCACCGCCCATGTCCAGCCACTCGGGCCGGACGGGCTAGCCGAGGTCGGCCGCCGACGAAGCGGGCAAGGGGCTGCGCCTTGCCCAGCGCCGGCCCTGCGGGCGCGACGGCTGATCTTGCAAGCGGCGGGTTTTCCCGTATGCGAAGGGCGTGTGCCCCGCGCGTTCCCGCCCTCGGGCGGATATCGGTGGGGCTCTTGCTGGCCACGATGCTATCCTAACCAGGAGTTGCCTCATGCGATTGTTCCTGCTTGCCTGCGTTCTCGGCATGTCCTTCGTCGGCCCGGCGGCCGCCCAAAACTGGCCGGAGCGGACTGTGACGCTGGTCGTGCCCTTTGCGGCCGGCAGCGCCACCGACGTCCTCGGCCGGGTCCTGGCCAGCGCGCTGTCCGAGCAGCTCGGCGCCAACGTGATCGTCGAGAATGTGAGCGGCGGCGGCGGCATGACCGGAGCGGCGCGCGTGGCGCGGGCGGAACCGGACGGCTACCAGATAGTCCTGGGGAACATCGCTACGCACGCCCACAGCCAGGCGCTCTACCGCAAGCCCGCCTACAACGCCGAGACCGATTTCGAGCACGTCGCGCTGGTCGGGGACCTGCCGGCAATCCTGCTCGGGCGCAAGGACGTCCCGGCGACGACGCTCGCCGAGTTCGTCGCCTACCTGAAGCAGAACCAGTCGCAGTTGCAATTCGGCTCCGCCGGCACCGGCTCCGCCTCGCATCTCGGCTGCGCGCTGGTCCACGCCACCGTCGGCGTCGAGGTCACGCACGTGCCCTACCGCAGCGCGCCCCTCGCCATGCAGGACATGGTCGCGGGCCGCATCGATTATCAATGTGGGCTTCTCCCCTCGCCCATCGGCCAGATCCGGGAGGGACAGATCAAGGCGTTCGCGCTTCTTGCGGCGTCGCGCTCGTCGGCGTTGCCCGACGTGCCGACGGCCGAGGAGCAGGGCATGGCCGGCCTCGACGCATCCGCCTGGCACGGCCTCTTCCTGCCGAAGGGCACGCCGGCGGACATCGTGAAGAAGCTCAACGCTGCGGCGGCTGCCGCCCTCGACAGCCCGAAACTGCAGCAGCAATTCGCGGCGCAGGGCGCGATCCTGCCGCAAAGGGACCGCCGCTCGCCCGAAGCGCTCAAGGCCTTCGTAAAAAGCGAGGTTGAGCGCTGGGGAAAGACGATCCGCGCCATGAATCTCGAGCTGAATTAGGAGCGAGCGGGGGAAGCGAAGAAAGCTCGAAATTATTTCAGCTGGCGGACGGGCCGGCACTTTTGTCGAACGCGCTGGCCCTTATCCGCTCCCGAAGAATCTCGCTCATCGTCTTGTCTTCGAGCTTCGGGAACCATTCCCTGCGCACCGCCCTCGCTCGCGCAATCGACCACAAGGCGAGATTGCTGGCGATGCCCTCGGTGTAGAGAGCATTCGGAATGAATGAGGTATGGGCGACCCGAGCCTCGTCACCTCTCATAACGACCACATGCCAGCATCCCAGCAGGGGGATATCCGTCCAGAATTTTGCCTCCCAGAAGTTCAGGTGCGCGGCGCCCGAGACGGCCTCCTCCACGGACGATATGGTTGGAAGCTCGAGCGTCACAGACAGCCCGTTTCCGAGTTGAGCGTGCGGCAGATGGGATCGAAGTCGAATGAGCACACTGTCATTGCCAAAGGGCGCCTCGAGCGCCATGCCGTCGGCGTCGGCGTTCGCCCAACAGGCATCAGAGTTGCCGAATTGCTTGGCAAATGCGGAGAACTCGTCGACATCGCGCCATCGGCTCGGCTGAGCCCCTTCCGGCCCGAAAAAATCGCGCGCGACATTCAGAATGTCGTCGTAGGCAGACGCCCTGCCCGATCCGATGAATGCAGGCTCGCCGCCGAGTTCCTTGGCCCACTGATGAGAGTAAAATTCGGCGTCGATAGCCTGCAGGAGAGCGGCTCGAGCAAAGAACCGCGGTAAGCCCGTCATCTCGGAATTGACGTAAGCAGAGCTAAACAACGTGAGAGTGGGACGGCGCTCATCAGGATGTTTGTTCCAGAACGTGGGCGGGGGATAGACGAACGCGTAGGTGGATATCGTGTCCGGTGCCATCGTCGCCAAAAGCTGCGTGAATGCGCGGCTTTCGATTGCCGGCGACCTGAGCAGGTCTGTCCGGACCACAAGACCCCAGCGGTCGCTGTCCGCCGGATGGTAAGGCCGCGGCGGAACTGATCTGACCTGAACGAGATGACTGCCGGGAGACCAGTCGAAGCCGTTTTCGACCCAACGCGTCTGCGATTGCTCAACCTGCCATACGCCGGCGATCTCCTGCAGCAGTTCAGAACCCCTCATGACGCAGCTCCCGGACATAGGCTCAGCAGCTTTCCTGCCTTGGTCGCGCGCTAATCCCGCCGCCCGATCGCAACGGAGCGCGCTGCTGACATCCTAATGCGGGACGCCGCTCCTCAACCGCTGCTGGATGATCTCGCTCATCGCCTTGTCTTTCAGGTCGGGCCGGCGTGTTGCCCGAACCCACTGTGCCCGGTTGAGGGACCACATCGCCAGATTGCTCGCCACGAGGTTGCCGTAGAGCGCGTTCGGAACGAAAGACGAGTGCACCAGGGCGTCCACCTCGTTCTCAGTTTCGAAGGTGTGCCAGCAGCCCAACTGAGGGAAATCCGTCCAGCTGCTCGCCTCCAGGTTATTCAGGAGTGCGGCCTCTTCGGCGGCGTCGTCGCCGGACGCGATCTCCGGAAGCTCCAGCGTCACGAGCAGGCCGCTCCCAAGATATTCGTGCGGCTGGTTGGACCGAAGCTGGACAATCGCCGTGTCTTCGCCGAACGGAGTCTCGAGCATCATGCTTGCTTTGTCGGCGCGACCGACGCAGCTCTCAGATTGCGCATACCGCTCGACAAATGCAGCAAACTCGCTGACGTTGCTCCATTGGCTCGGCTTGGCCCCTTCGTCCAAGTAGATCGAGAGAGCCACGTCGACGACAGGGGCGCGTTCTTGCGCCCTGCCCGCCCCGACGAATGCAGGTTCCGCCCCGAATTCCTTCGCCAGATGATCGCCGAGCAATTCGGCATTAATGACCTGCAGCAGCGCGAGCCGTGCGAAGAGTCGCGTGACGGACAGCATCTCGGAATTGACGTAGGCCGAGTTGAAAAATTTGAGCCCCGAGGCGCCCTCGCTGACGTCCTTCGTTGAGCCATGCGGCGCATACACCAGGGAGTAGGCGGGCGTCATCGCGGGAGTAGCGTAAGACAGCTCGTCCGCGAGGCTCTCGGCATCGATGGGCGCCGATCGGGCAAGCTCCGTTTCAACCGTAAGACGCCATCGGGCGTCTGCATGGTTCATTCGAGGCGGAAATGTTCTGACGCGAACGACGTAACTGCCCGGCCACCAGTCGAACCCGTCTTCGCGCCAACGGATGTGTGCCCGGTCGACCTTCCAAAAGGTCGCAATCTCTTGCAGCAGCTCCGAACCGGTCATGACGCACTCCTCAACCAGAGGTCGGCGCTGACCCACTTTACAATGAAAATTTTCCCTGACCACTCCCTTGAATGCTGCTCGCGTCAAAAAAAAATTCGCTTCGCGGGAGACGCGGCCTCCGACTCACTATGGGCACCGTGAAGGCCGAGGCGCGAACCGTGCGCGACAGCGCTTGCACCGCCTTTTTGCGATGGGTCCTGCCGCAGCTCGAGCTGCGCTGGCCGGGCTTCCGTAAGGTGCGGCGCCAGGTCTGCCGGCGCGTGACGCGGCGGCTGCGCGATCTCGGCCTCGACAGCCACGCGGCCTATCGCGCCCGGCTCGAGACCGATCCGGCGGAATGGCCCATCCTCGACGCGTGCTGCCACATCACGATCTCGCGCTTCTTTCGCGACCGCAGCACCTTCGATTTGCTGCGCAAGGAGGTGCTGCCCGATGTGGCGGCGCGCGCACAAGGCGAAGGGCGCGACGTGCACGTCTGGTCGGCGGGCTGCGCGTCGGGCGAGGAGCCTTACACCTTGAAGATCGTCTGGGAGCTCGACGTCGCCCCAAGTTTCCCGACGGTTGGCGCTCGCATTCTCGCATCCGACATCGACGAGGTCATGCTGGCGCGCGCTCGTGACGGCTGCTTTGCCCCGACGAGCCTGCGCGAGTTACCGTCGGCGCACGCCGCAGCCGCCTTCGACCAGGTTGGCTCGCGGCACTGCCTCAGGCCTAAATATCGCGACGGCATCGCCTTTCTCAGGCAGGATCTGCGGTGCGAGATGCCCGCCGGCCCTTTCGACCTCGTCCTCTGCCGGTATCTTGCCTTCACCTATTTCGCCGCTCCGCTGCAGCAAAAGGTGGTGGCGGGACTGCTTGAGCGATTGCGGCCCGGTGGCTGTCTGGTGATCGGCCGGCACGAGACCCTGCCGGGCGATGTCGCCGGGCTGGCGGCGCATGCCGCCGCGCCAAAGGTCTTCTTGAAAATCCCCATCGGGGAGCGGCCGGCGCGGCGTTCGGCAACGGAAGCCGGCGGCTGCCTCCCCTGAGCCGGCGCCCTCACCCGGAAAAACCGGTTTCGGCAGGTCGTATGAATAATTCTCATACGAACCAAAAAATTTGCACTTGCGACCGGCTGAGAGGCTCCGGCATCTTCGCTGCAATAGAAAGCAAAACCTCGATTTGGGGAGGAGAGACGATGCCGGGCCATGCTCGTGGCGTTCTCGAGGCAAGATTCGTAGCAAGCCTGCAGCCTTCCCGACCTGTTCCGCAGCCTGCTGTGTAACCGTTCGAGGAGTCGAGGAACGGATGAGGGCTGCCCGTGACGGCACATCCCAGCAGGCCTGACCAATTGCGCGCCGCAGCGCGCCTCGAACGTCCCGCGCCGTCCCATGGCAACACCCTTTGGGCGAGCGACGTCGTCGCCGAAGGCTTAAGGGCCCTGGACATCCCGTTCGTGGCGCTCAATCCGGGGGCCAGCTTCCGCGGCCTGCATGACAGCCTCGTCAACCACACCGGCAATGTCACGCCGCAGATGCTGCTGTGCCTTCACGAGGAGCATGCGGTCGCGATCGCCCATGGATGGGCCAAGGTCACGGAGCGTCCGATGGCGGCCATCGTGCACAGCAATGTCGGCCTCATGCACGCTAGCATGGCCGTGTTCAATGCCTGGTGCGATCGCGTGCCCCTTCTTCTGCTCGGCGCCACGGGACCGGTCGACGCGACCAGGCGGCGTCCCTGGATCGACTGGATTCACACGGCAAGGGACCAGGGCGCCCTCGTTCGTCACTACGTCAAATGGGACGACCAGCCCGCCTCGGTCGGCGCCCTTGTCGAGGCGCTTCTGCGTTCCCATCAGATGGCGCGCACCGCTCCATGCGGCCCCACCTACCTTTGTCTCGATGCGGCCCTGCAGGAGTCGCAGATCGACGCCCTGCCGGCGATCCCCAGCCTCGAGCGCTTCAAGCCGCCGCGGCCGGCTGCCGCCGATCCCGAACTGGTGACGTCCGCAGCGGATCTTCTGATCCGGGCGCGCCGTCCCGTCATCCTGGCCGGCCGCGTCGGACGGAGCAAAGACGCGTGGGACGCGCGCATCCGTCTCGCCGAAGCTGCCGGCGCCCTGGTCCTGACCGACCTCAAGACGGCCGCTGCCTTCCCGACCACCCACAAGCTGCACGCCGCGCCTGCCGGGACCTTCGCGACCCCGCAGGCGCTCGACGTCCTGCGGCAGGCCGACGTCATCCTCAGCCTCGACTGGATCGACCTGTCAGGCACCCTGAGGGCAGCCTTCGGAGAGAGTCCGCCGCCCTCACAAATCATCCATGCGTCGGTGGACATGCACATCCACAACGGCTGGAGCATGGACCACCAGGGCCTTCCACCGGTCGACATCCACTTCCTGACCGACCCCGATGCAGTCACGGCGGCACTGCTCGCAGCTCTCGGTGACGCGAGCACGTCGTCCGAGTGGCAGCGGGTGCGCGGCGAGATCGCCCCGATCAGCGACCCCGATCCGGACGGACAGATCACGATCCCGCAGCTGGCGCACGAAGTGCGCTGCGCGCTGCGCGGACAGGACGCGTGCCTGATCCGCGGCCCTTTCTCTTGGGCGGGCCATCTGTGGCCGATCGAGCATCCGCTCGATTATCTCGGCATCGACGGCGGCGCCGGCCTCGGCTCCGGCCCCGGGATCGCCGTCGGCGCAGCGCTGGCGCTGCGCGACAGCGGCCGCATCGCCCTGTCGATTTTCGGCGACGGCGACTTCATGATGGGCTGCCAGGCGATCTGGACGGCGGCGCACTACCGCATCCCGCTCATCGTCATCGTTTCCAACAACCAGTCGTTCTTCAACGACGAGCTCCATCAGGAACGGATGGCCAAGCAGCGGGGCCGGCTGGTCGACAACAAATGGATCGGGCAGCGCATTGCCGATCCCGACATCGACATCGCCATGCTGGCGCGGGCGCAAGGGGCCGTCGGCATCGGCCCGGTCACGTCCGGCGACGAATTGCGCGCGGCCCTCGACGAGGCGGTCGCCGCCTATAACGATGGACGGGTCGTGGTGGTCGACGTGCGCGTCCAGCCCGGCTACGACCCCAACACCACGCGCCTGACGACGAGCGAGGGCCTCGCCGCCGCAGCGGGCGACGACCGCAGCGCATCTCGCGGCCGCGGCGGGACGAACTGATCATGGCGAGGGGCACGCTTCGCGACGCGCTCGCCGCCGAGTTCCCGCTCGTCACGGCGCTGGCGCACGATGCGCTCTCCGCCCGTCTGATCCAGAGAGCCGGTTTCCGCGCCTTCAATGTCGGCGGGTCGGCGCTCCTCGCTGCCCGCCACGCCCTGCCCGACATCGGCCTGATCGGCCTTAAGGACATGTCGGACGGCATCAGGGACATCGCCGCCGCCACCGACCTGCCATTCATCGCCGATGCCGACGACGGCTATGGCGACGTGAAATCCGTTGCGCGGACGGTGGCGGAATACGAGGCCATCGGCGTCGGCGGCATGCTGATCGAGGACCAGGCTCGCGACAGCAAGCAGCAGCGAGCCGACAAGTCGTCGTCGGTCGTCGACGAGACTGTTATCGAGCTGAAGCTCCGCACCGCGCTTGCCAGCCGGAGCAGCCGCGAGACGCTGATCATCGGCCGTACCGACGCCTATGGCGCGCTCGGCCTCGACGCAGCGCTGCGGCGCGGCGAGCGTTTCTTCGGGCTCGGCGTCGACGCGGTTTTCGTCGCCGGCCTGCGCACGCCGGAAGACTACGCGCGCGTCGGCGAAAAACTGAAAGGCGGCCTCCTGATCGCGGCCATGTTCGAAAGCCCAGGAATGCCGTGGCTCACGCCCGCCGAGCTCGGCCGCATGGGTTTTTCGCAAGTCACCTATCCGGTTTCCTTGATCTACAGGGCCGTGGCGGCCATGCGGGCCGGGCTGGCGGAGCTTCGCGCATTCGGTCTCGGCCGGGTCGACATGACACCCATGGCTTCGGCGGCCGAAGCAGGTGCGGCGCTGGACGACGCCGTCGAGGTGGCGCGCTGGCGCGAGATGGAGCGGCGCTTCCTGGCGTCGCTCCCTGCCGAGGAGGCAACCACATCGTGAGATCCGGTCCGTCGCCGAAGCAGAAAGGAACGGCGACGCCGAAGGGACGACAACAACAGGGAAGACAGGAGGACGCTATGAGGACCATTCGATCGACCGCCTTCGGTGCGGCGCTGGCGCTCGGCTTGCTGGCGCTGTCGGCGTCGGGCGCCAGTGCCCAGTACCAGATCGTCGTGACCAACTACGGAGTCTCGGCGAACGGCATGCCTTTCGCCATCGCCAAGGAGAACAAGCTGTTCGAGGCGGAGGGCATCACCGTCTCGGAGATCATCACTTCCGCCGGCGGCGGCACCACCCTTCGCAACATGATGGCGGCCAACGCGCCCTATGCCGAGATCAACCCTGCCGCCGCAATCGGCGCGATCCAGCAGGGACTCGACCTCAAGATCATCGCCGAGAACGTGCAGACGGTCGCGGAGTTCACCTGGTTCTCGAAAAAAGGCTCCAAATTCCAGAAGCCGGCCGATCTGAAGGGGGCCCGCATGGGCTTCAACAACCCGCGCGCGACCAGCGTGGCGCTGACCGGCCTTCTGCTGGAAGGCGCCGGCATGAAGATGGACGACGTCAAGATGGTGCGCACCGGCGGCTTCGGCGAGAGCCTGGCCGCCCTGGAAATCGACACCATCGACGTGACGCCGATGACCGAGCCCCTGTGGTCCCAATACAAAGACAAGTATCAGTCGATCGCGGTGGCCAGCGACGTGCTTCCGCCGCTGTCGAACGTCGTCGCGGTCGCGCTCGCCAGCATCGACGACAAGCAGAAGGAGTTCGTCCGCGCCGTGATCCGGGCGCGTCGCGCCGCCGTCAAGTTCATGGAGGACAATCCCGAAAAAGCCGGGGACATCGTCGCCAAGCACTATAACATCCCGGTCGACGTGGCGCGCGCAACGGTGAAAAATCTGATCACCTCGAGGACACAGGGCATTCCCTATTGGGGCCCGGGCCAGATCCATTACCAAGGGCTGGACCGCATGGTGAAGGCGCAGGCATCTGTCGGCGCCATCCAGGGCAATGTCGATTTGAAAGCCATCATCGACACGAGCTTCCTGCCCGCCGACATCCGCGAGGTCATCCGCTAGCCTCCGAGGTACGCCGTGAACGTCACCCTGCCCGTGCGAAGCGCTACGGACGTAGCCATCAGACAGGTGACGAAGGTGTTTCGGCGATCGCCGGCCGAGGGTGATCTGCGCGCTCTCGGCCCGATCGATCTCGAACTGAAACCTGGCGAATTCTTCGCCGTCGTCGGGCCGTCCGGCTGCGGCAAGTCGAGCCTCCTCGAGATCATTGCCGGCCTGAGCGAGCCTACCGAAGGCGAAGTCCTGTTCGAAGGACAGCCGATAAGGGGACGGGTTCCCGACGGGATCGGCGTCGTGTTCCAGGAGGACGCGTCCTTCCCCTGGCTGACCGTGGCCGACAACATCGCCCTTGGCCTGCGCAAGCTGCCGCTCAGCGGCGAAGAGCGGGCGGAGCGCGTGCGCAAGGCGCTCGAGATGATGGGGCTCACCGAATTCCGCACGAGCTATCCGTCCCAGCTCTCCGGCGGCATGCGCCAGCGCGTATGCATCGCCCGCACCATGGTGATGGCGCCGCGCCTGATCCTTCTCGACGAGCCTTTCGGCGCGCTCGACCAGCAGACCCGGCTGCTGATGGGCGAGGAAATGCTGAAGCTCTGGCGCCGCGTCGGCACGACGATCTTCCTGATCACGCACGCCCTCGACGAGGCGGCGATGCTGGCCGACCGCATCGGCGTGATGTCGGCACGTCCCGGCCGGCTCCTCGACATCGTCGAGACCGGCTGGCCGGCAGACCGCACGAGCGAGGTCGTGACGCGGCCCGAGTTCGGCCGCATCACCGCGAGGCTGTGGAAGGCCTTGCGCGAAGAATCCCTCAAGGCCATCCAGGACAGGCCGGCGACGCCATGACCCGCGTTGCTCTGCTCCGCATCCTCGTGCTCGTGGCGGCGGCTCTCGCCGTCGAGTGGCTGTGCCGGATCGGCATCATCAATCGCTTCACCATGCAGCCGCCGTCCGAGATCATGCGCGACCTCTATCGCATCCTGAGCAGCGGCAAGTTCAACGACGCGATCGCCGCGACGCTGCTCAACTCCGCGACGGCCTTCCTCATGTCGGTCACGATCGGCATCGCGGTGGCCGTCGTCATCCACCGCCGCAAGCTGGCCCGCGAGGCGCTCGACCCCTTATTTGCCACCTACTATGCGATCCCGGTCATCGCCTTCTATCCACTGCTGATCATGCTGCTCGGGGTTGGCGATGCGCCGAAAATCATGATCGCGTTCATGCTCGGCGTGATCGCCGTGATCGTCAACACGCTCAACGGCCTGGACCGGGTTCCGCGTGTGCTCGTCAAGACGGCGCGCGTGGTGCAGATGTCGCCGTCCGAGACGGCGACCCGCGTCACCCTTCCGTATGCCATGCCTTATATGCTGACAGGCGTGAAATTCGCCGTCGCCTATTCGCTCATCGGCATCATCGGATCGGAATTCATCCTGTCGTCCAACGGCATCGGCTTCGAGATCTCGTTCGCCTACAACAATTACGACAACTCGACGATGTATCCGTTGATCGTCCTGGTTCTGGTGGTGTCGATCACCGTGAACATGATGCTGGCCTGGTGGGAGAAGATCCTACTGGCGCGACGGGGCCTCGCATGAGGAGGCCGGTCATCGATACCTGGCTCAGGTGGCGCGGCGCGTTTGTGCTGATCGTTGGCCTCCTGATCGGCTGGCAAGCGCTCTACTGGCTGGTCGGCGACATCGCCCTGCGCTCGCCGTTGCAGACATTCCGCTTCACGCTGCAGTTCATCTCGTCAGAACGGTTCTGGCCCGATTTCTACGAGACTTTCATCGCATGCACCCTTGCCGTTCTCTGCGCGGTGTCGATCGGGTTGACCACGGGGCTTGTGCTCGGCTTCGGCCGGCTGGCCGGGCAGGTCTTCGAGCCGATGCTCGTCGCCGTCTACTCGATCCCGAAACTGACGCTTTACCCGATCCTGCTGCTCGCCTTCGGTCTCGGCATGTCGGCGAAAGTCGCCTTCGGCGCCATCCACGGCATCATTCCGATCGCGCTGTTCACCATCAACGCCGTGCGCAACATCCGACCCGTCCTGATCAAGACGGGCCGTGTCCTGCAGTATTCGCCATGGCAGATGGCCTGGAAGGTGCTGATTCCCGCCGCCCTGCCCGAAATCGTCTCGGGGCTACGCATCGGCTTCTCGCTGACGCTGGTCGGGACGTTGCTCGGCGAGATGTTCGCGTCGCAGCGCGGCCTCGGCAACCTTCTGATGCGCGCCATCGGGCTGCACAATGTCGACCTGATCATGGCGATCGCCGTCATCGTCACGACCGTGGCGGCGATCGGGAGCAGCGTCCTGCTCGCTCTGGACCGGCGCCTTCATGCCCGTGCCTGACGCGCTGTCTCTGCACCGGGTACACCGGCTCGACCACCTGAAGGCCATGCGGGCCTTCGAGGCGACAGCACGCCACCTGAGCTTCTCAAAGGCGGCCAGGGAGCTTTGCGTCACGCAGGGCGCGCTCAGCCATCACGTCGCCATGCTCGAGGCGGCCCTCGGCGCAAAGCTCTTCCTGCGCTATCACCGGGCCATCGAGCTGACGCCAAAGGGCGAGTTGCTGTTCCGTTCGCTCCGCGAGGCGTTCGACCTGATCGAGGACGGCGTCAACCGCGTGTCCGGAAACAGCGGAGCGCAGACGCTGCGCATCAAGCTGCCGCCGACCTTCGCCATCCGCTGGCTGATTCCGAAGCTGGCAAAGCTCCACGGCGCCGAGCCGCACCTCGACGTGCAGATCACGACCTCGCACCGCACGGTCGATTTCATCCGCGAGGATACCGACGTCGCGATCTATTCCGGCGTGCAGCCGCCGGCCGGCCTGATCAGCAAGCGCCTCTTCGGCGAGGTCCTCACGCCGGTATGCAGTCCCGAATTCATGGCGGCGTCCTCGCCGCTTTCACGACCGGCGGATCTCACAGGCTGCACGCTCTTGTGCTCGCTCCATCGCCCGCTCGACTGGCCGCTCTGGCTCGCGGCGGTCAACGTCACGGGGATTGACGGCAACAGCGGCCTCAAATTCGAGAATTCGAGCCTCGCCTACCAGGCGGCAATCGACAAGCTCGGCATCGCGCTCGCGCAGATCGCCCTGGTTGCCGACGACCTGAAGGTCGGACGCCTGGTGCAGCCCTTCACCACGACGGTCGCGACGGACAATGCCTACTTCATCGTCTATCCGTCGCGATCGCGAAACCGTCCCAACGTGCGCGCCTTCGAGGAATGGCTGCTCAGCGAATGCGGCGCCGCCCGCATCGAAGCGGTGCCTCCCGGTAGGGAGGCAGGCGGGGTCACTCGATCGAAGTGATCGCGCCCTGGGAGGCAGCGCGCCGGCGTGGACGCGCTGTCGATCATGGGCGGCGAGCTTGCGGGCCCATCCCCGCGCCGGTGTCGATGGCCGGCCGCCAGTGCCCCCGATGCGGAGGTCCTTCTGCTTCTCGATCCTGCCGGCGTTGCTGGTTGCGCCGCCTTGCCTTCGCGCTCAGCCGTTCACGTGCCGGTCTCTCGATCGAGGCGAACGAGCCATTTGGCGAGGCCCAGCATGACGAGCGAGATGGCGATCTGCAGGAATGCCAACGCCGAGAGCGGGCGGAAGGCTCCGTTCTGGTGGAGGTCGTAGATCGCGACCGAGAGCACCTCGCGACCCGGCGAGTAGAGCAGGATGGAAGCGCTCAGTTCACGGGTGAAGGCGACGAAGAGCAGGGCCCAGCCGGCAAGGATCCCCGGCTTGAGCAGCGGGAGCGTGACGTTTTTCAGCGTCTGCAGCCAGTTGGCCCCGCACGAGATCGACGCTTCCTCCAGCTCCGGGTGGATCTGAACCAGGGTGGCGGATGTCGAGCGCACACCGATCGGGAGATAGCGCGTGATGTAGGCGATGAACAGGATCCAGATGGTCCCGTACAGAACCAGAGGCGGATGGATCCACGCCTGCAGCAGTCCGAAGGCGAGGACGACGCCCGGAAAGCCGAGCGGCACGATAGTCAGATAGTCGAGCAGCTTCCGGCCAGGCAGACGCGTGCGCAGCGTGAGGAACGACAAGACCGCACAGAGAAGCATCGTGACCGTCGCTCCGACCACGCCGAGCAGCAGGCTGTTGAAGATGGCCCGTTGCGTGATGGGATAATCGAACAGGATCCAGCGGTAGTGCTCCAGGGTGAGCTGGCTCCATTCGAACTCCGCTGTCCAGAACGTCCGGACCGAACTGAGGAACAGCGTCAGGAAGGGCAGCACCACCGCCAGGGTCAGGTAGGCGACGCAGACGGCGAGAACGACCCAGCGGAACGGACCGAGCGCGACGCGGTGCGGATGTGCGCTCTTGCCCGCGACGGTGGTGTACGAGCGGCCGCGCAGAAGGCGGCGCTGGACCCACAGGCCCGCCAAAGCGATCAGAAGCAGCGTCATGCAAAGGGCCGCGCCAAGCCCATGCTGGGGCGGGTAGCGGTATTGGGTTTCGACGATGGCCGTCGTCAGCACGCGGATGCGGGCCGGCGAGCCGAGCACGGCCGGCACGGCGAATTGTTCAGCCGCGAGCACGAAGACCAGCAGGGAACTGGCCAGGATCGCCGGCAGCACGAGCGGAAGGGTGACCTTCACCGTCGTCGCGAACAGGCCGGCGCCCGATGACAGCGATGCCTCTTCCAGGCTCGGATCCATGGAGCGCAGAGCGCCGCTCACCATGAGGAAGACGAAGGGCATCTCATAGAGCGCGATGACGAAGATGATCCCTTCGATCGAGTAGATGTGGATCAGCGATCCCGTGCCGCCGAGATATCGCCAGAACTGGTTGACGAGCCCGGTCTCCGGGCTTCCGAGAAGTATCCACGCCAGGGCGCCGAGGAACGGCGTAGAGATGAACGGCACGACCGAGGCCATTTCCATGAGGCGGCGGCCGGGCATGTCCGTTCTGACGATCGCCCAGGCCAGAAAGGTGCCGGCAAGGCTCGCCAGAACGGCCGCACCGGCGCCGATCACGAGCGTGTTGAGAATGGCCTCGTAGTTCCGCGGCGTCGAATATGCCTGAATATACCAGAGCAGCGAGAATGCTCCGCCGCCGTCCCTGATCGACAAATTGAGCAGAATGCCGGCCGGATAGAGGATCAGCACCAGCAGCAGCAGGATTGCGAAGGCCTGCACGTAGAGCAGCGGGTCCTGAAACGAGACGCGCCATGCCCGCCGTCGCGGTGGAGCGGAGATCAGGGCGACAGCGGACTCGGCCACGTGCCGCGCTCAGGACAAACTACGCCAGGACCGGCAACAGCGCGCTCACTTGAACAGCGTTCTCCACTCGTCCGTGAGCATATCCTGCTCGCCGAAAAATCTGTCCATGTCTTCCGGGGAGCTGGCGATCGGCGTCACTTCGGTGATCGGCCTGGCGCCGCTCTCGCGAGAGAAGGGCGCAATGTCGCTGCGCAGGCTGACCTGGAAGTATTTGTCCTGGAGGAACTGCTGCGCCTCGCGGCCGAGCGCCATGTCGACGAACTTCTTCGCGCCCTCCGGATTAGACGATTGCGCCGGGATGAAGATCTGACTGTAGTTGATTGGCAGGCCCTCGTCCGGCGTGATGATCTTCAGGGGAGCGCCCTTCGCGATCTGCCCCAGCGCGTGATACTGCGGCAGCATCGCCGCGAGCGGTCGCTCGCCGGCAATCAACGTGTTGACCACGTCCCCGCCTCCCGTGCGGATCAGGACGTTCTGCTTGGACAGCTTCTCGAGGAAGGATTTACCGTAGGTCTTGCGCATCGCCGCATACCAATGAAGCGCGCCGCCGCTGGACGCGGCGTCGGACATGGTCATCCGGCCCTTCCATTTCGGATCGAGCAGATCCTCCCAGCGTTTCGGGATCTCGTCCTCTTTCAGGAGCTTTGTGTTGTAGGCCATCGCCATTGGCTCGGCCGAGATCGGTCCCGCAAAGCCGGGCACGCTGTATGCTTTCGGGTAACTGGCGTATTCGGGACTCTCGTAGCGCATGATGAGCCCCTTTTCGGCCCATTGCCCGACGAGATTGGGGAGCGCCAGGGACATCACGGCGCAGCGGATCTGCCCCGCCTTCACTTCCTGCTCGAACTTCTGCACGATCGTGAACGAGCCGCCGCGAAAATACTCGGCGTTCATGCCGCTCTTCTGTCTGAACATCTTCACCAGATCATCGGCCGAACCGACCGCGGCCGCGGTGTAGAACACGACGCTTTCCTGCGCCGCCGCCGCGCTCGGCAGCAATGCCGCGGCTGCCGCTCCGGTTGCGGCGCCGTGCAGGAACATTCGCCGAGAGATTGCCGGAGTTGCAACAATATGGAGAGAGCGTTTCCCACCCATCCGTGTCCTCCCTGACCCTGGTTGTGACCGGCGACGTGAAGCCTTCGGCCGCGCTCGCGGTCCCGGTTTCAGAGCCGCTCGGCCCTGCCGGGTCGATGAGCCCGGTCCGGTTGACGACGATGATGCGCAAGTTGGCGAGGGGTGACAAGAGGCTTGCCCGCGAGCATTGATGAATGCTGCTCTGATATCTGCAGGAACTTCGCGGGACAGGAGAGGGAGACCGGCAATGAAGGCGCAACTGGTGCTCGGCGCGCTGTTCGGGCTGCTCGTCGGCGGCGGGGCTTTGGCCGGAGAATTGAACGTGCTCAGCGCGGGGGCGGTAGAGCCTGGCCTGGTCGATGCGGCGGAGCTTTTCCGCAACAAGACCGGCCATCACGTGCACATCCGCTTCGCGACCGCCCCCGCAATCCGCCAGCGGATGAGTGCCGATGAAACCGCCGACGTCGTCCTGGCCCCGCCGGCCGTCCTCGACGACCTCGTCAAGGCGGGCAAGGTCGCTCCGCAGGATCGGGTGCGGGTCGGCCGCGTCGGCGTCGGCGTGGCCGTGCGCAACGGTGCGCCGGTTCCGGATGTCTCGACCACCGACACTCTCAAGCGCGCGGTGCTCGAGGCCGAGACCCTGGTCTATAACCAGGCCTCGACGGGCAATTACGTGGAAGGGCTGTTGCGACGCCTCGGTCTTGCCGAAGAGCTCCAGGGTCGGACGAAACGGTATCCCGACGGCGATGCGGTCATGCATCATCTGCTGGCCGGACGTGGCCGCGAGGTCGGCTTCGGAGCCATCACCGAGATCCTGCTCTACAAGGACAAGGGCCTGCGCTTCGTCGGTCCGCTTCCCGCCGATGTCCAGAATTACACGACCTATGCGGCCGTGCTCGTCCCAGCGGCCGCAAATTCTGCCGGGGGGAAAGAGTTCCTCCTGTTCCTGCAAGGCGCGGAGGCGAAGTCGGCGTTTGCATCGCGGGGGATCGAATAGCCGGCCGATCGGCGGGCGCTCGAACGGGTCAAAATCCGTACAAGGCAGCTGGATTCTCGACCAGGACCTTGTGCCGGAGATCGGGCGGAATCCAGCGCGCGAGAAGATCCGTCAGATCGCCGTCATTGGGCATCGGAATCGACCACGCCGCCTTCACGTGCGGCCAATCCGTGCCCCACAGCACCCGTTTCGGAGCGGCCTCGAGCAGGGCCGCCGCGAACGGGTCGACATCCGCGAACGGCAGCGTCCCGCTGGAGATCCGATAGGGTCCGGTGAGCTTTGCCCATGCCCTGCCCTCTCGCATCAGACGCAGCAGCCCCTGGAACCCTTCCGCTGCCGTGCCGCGCGACGCCGGCACGTAGCCCAAATGGCCGAACACCACGTCGACCGGGAACCCGCTGAGCAGGCCGTCGAGACCGGGAAACTCGTCGACATGGGCGAGGAACTCCATGTGCCATCCGAAGGGGCGCACACGCTCGGCGAGCCTGCGCAACCGCGCGATCGGCAACTCGCCCTTTCCCTCGCGCGTGTCGACGACGTTGACGCGCACCCCGCGCACGCCCGCCGTGTGCAGTTCCTCCAGGTCGCGGTCAGTGGCGTCGTGCGACACGACGGCGACGCCGCGGAAATTTGCGCCGCCGGCTCGCAGGGCGCCGACGAGCACGCGGTTGTCGGCGCCGTAGAAGCTCGGTTGAACGAGCACGGCGCGCTCCACCCCGAGCACGGCGAGGAGGTGCCGGTATTCGGGAAGCAGGCAGTCCATCGGCGTGTAGATACGGTTTTCGTCATAGGGGTATTCGGCTGCCGGGCCGCAGATATGCGCGTGGCAATCGCATGCCAGTTTCGGCAGGACGATGCTTGGCGTGCGCGGCGGCCGGTCCGGCGGCGCGCAAACGGGTATGTCGATCGCTGTCTCGGTTCGGGCCTTCACGTCGCCATCCGCTCTTGGTTGAGCCAATCCGCGCGTCATTATTGACGATCGGGAACGCCGTGCACTAGCCTTCCTTCGCATCAATAAAGAAGGCCCGGCGCCGAGAGCGGCCCGCCGGCCGCATCCCCGGGGGAGAATCACAATGCACGAGGAAGAGGCTAAGAACTTCCGCCTGCTCGGCCACGACAAGTCGGCGGCATGGGGCGGAGGCAGCCGGGTCGAGGTCCGCAAAGGACACGCCTATGTCGGCGCAGTGGGCGGCTCGAGCTACAACGGCTCGGAAGGATTCACGGTCCATGACGTGCGCGATCCGCGCAATCCCCGCAAAGTGGCCGAGTTCCTTGCGCCGCCGGGCATCCACATGCACAAGCTCGGCATCGTCGGCGACGACATCCTCTACGTGAATTCCGAAGCCATTCCGAATGATGCCGGCAAGACGGCCCGGACCGGCCTCTACATCTTCGACATCAGCAAGCCCGACCAGCCGCGGCAGGTCGGATTCTACGACACGCCCGGAAGCGGCCCGCACCGCTTCGGAGTCGACAACGCGCGCAAGCTCGCCTTCCTGCCGAACGACGCGGACGGATGGAACCGGCGGGTCATATGGACCCTCGATATCTCGGATCCCCTCAAGCCGGAGGTGATCAGCATCTGGGGACTGCCGTGGCAGAAGGCCGACGGCCAGGGCCTCGGCAACGATCCCATGCCGGCGGACAATACCTGCACGCTGCATGGGCCGCCGATGATCCGCGGCAACCGCATGTTCGCAGCCTTCTGGGGTGGCGGCGTCGCCGTTATCGACTGCACTGATCTCACCGACATGAAGCTGGTCGGTCACCTGTCATGGTCGCCCCCGTTCCCGGGCTCCAACCACACGGCATGGCCGATCGGCGACCGCCCCTATCTCGTGGTCACCGACGAAGCGCGCGCGCGCCAGAATTACTGGGACAGCCAGTTCATGTGGATTCTCGATATCCGCGACGAGACCAGGCCGCTGCCGGTCTCGACATGGTTTCCGGACCGGGAGAAGTATTTCAACCGCGGCGGACGTTTCGGCGCCCACAACATCCTCGAGAACATTCCCGCCGAAGGACCGTGGGCGAACCTCGTCTTCCTGACCTATTTCAATGCCGGGCTGCGGGCCATCGACGTGAGCGATCCGCTCCAGCCGAAGGAGGTCGGCTGTTACGTTCCCGCCTTGCCGAACGGGCAGAAAGCCATCCAGTCGAATGATATCGGCGCGGACGAACACGGGCGCCTGTACCTGATCGATCGCTGGGGCGCCGGCATGCACATCCTCGAATACACCGGCTGAAGCTGTCGAAAATCAAGCCGCCCGCCACGATGACGCGGCGGGCGGCTGCTCAACCTACTTGATCGAATCCGTCGCCGTTTTCAGGATACGGCTGATGTCGCCGCTGGCCTCGTAGATTTCCGCGACCACCTTCTGCTGCGTCGCGCCGTCCATCGCATTGATCGGAAGGCCCGCCTTCTTGGCGGCTTCCTGTACCTGCGGGTCCGTCAGGGCGGCCATGATGCCGGCACGCAATTCGTCGACCACGGCGGGCGGCATGTTCGGCGGGCCGAAGAAGCTGCGATGCACCCGCTGGATGTTGATGAGCGCCTGAATGGTCTTCTTCTTGACCGGATCGGCAACCAGTTCGAGCGCGTTGGCAACGTTCGGGTGCTCGGGATTGCGCTGCTCGCCGACCGACAGGATCGGCCGGATGTCGCCGGTCTTCAGCATCGGCAGCGCCGACGTCCACGAGGTGAGCCGGCCGTCCGTCTCGCCCTTGACGACGGTCAGCGTCGTATCGCCTCCGCCCTCGAAGCCGGTGATGAACTGCACCTTGAAGCCGAGAATGTCGGCGAGCATCGCCATGCCGTAAAAGTCTTCGTCGACACCCTGGCTCGGCACCTTGAACGGGCGGCCCAGCTTGGTCACGTCTTCAACCGACTTGATGGGTGACTTGGCCCCGACGAAGATCACGCGATCGTCCAGCGCCGGGCGGCCAAGATAGGTGAACTTCACGGCGTCGAACTGGACACCTTCCGCCTGCCCGAGTTGCGCCAGCACGAGCGCCGGGCCGCTCGTCAGGCCGAAGGTCAAGCCATCCGGCTTTGCGTGCCAGACGAGGTTCGAGCCGACCATGCCGCCGGCGCCGGAGTGATGTTCGACCCGCACCGTCCTCGCCTTCAGTTGCTTGGCAATGGCGGGGGCCAGAAGCTGGGCGTATTTCGCGAAGCTTCCGGACGCCGAATGCGGCAAGATCATCGTCACCGTCTTGCCTTCGTAGAAATTCGCGGCCTGCGCCGGGCTGACGGCCGCGGCCGACAGCGCGAGCAGTCCTGCGAGTAGTGACCTGCGTTGCATGAACATCGTTTCACCCTCCCTTTGGGTCGTTGTCGCCCTCCTCAGAAGTCCACGTAATCGACGATGAATACGGCCAGCAGGCCGCGATTGAGCTGCACGCCGAGCGCAAATCCGAACAGACCGTAGAGCACGGCGACGCAGGCCACGCCGTACAACAGGGCGCGGACAAGCGAGCAGTGCCTCGTCGTCCATAGATAGCCGACCGTGAACAGGAACACGGCCGGAAGCGGGCCCACGGTGAAGACGAGCGCCAGCAGGAGCGCGACGAGGCCGAACGCCGACCACTCTCCCCCCGGCTTGCGGCTGGTGATCGATCCGGACCGGCCCCCGGGCTTGGCCGCCTCTGGAGCGGCAGCGGGCGCGGTCGTCCGGTCGACGGGACGCCGGCCGCCGACCAGGTCGAGGAAGTTGACGCGAAGCTCGTCGACGGAGCGCAGATTCTGCCAGAGCAGTTGCGCGACCGCGAGCACCACGCCCAATATGGCAACCGGCAGCGGCACAAGCCGCGCGCGGGAACTGTATCCGAGCGTCATCACGAGGAGCACCACGAACACGCCGAGCAGAATGGCGGCGACGACGTTTTCCTGCGTGCGCCGGCTCATCACAGGCTGCCCTTCTCGAGAGCCGCGCGCGCCCTCTCCTGCTTGCGGCTGCGCAGGAAGGGCCACACGGCGGTCAGCACGACCAGCAGGAACAACGTCAGCGTCAATGGCCGCGTCAGGATGAAGTCGCGGCCATAGAGCATGATCGAGACATGCAGGCTGCGCTCGATCATGGTGGCGAGGACCATGCCGATGACCAGGTTGGCGCGCGAGTAGCGGTATTTCTCCATCAGGTAGCCGAGGCCGCCGAAGATCGCGCAGACGAAGACGTCGCTGAGCTGTCCGCGCGTCGCATAGGCGCCGATGAAGCACACGGACAGGACCAGCGGCACCATCAGGTCTTCGTTCAGGGTCGGCATCCGCGCGAGATAAGGCGAGATGACCATGCCGATGACCGCCGTGATGGTGCTGGCAAGCACCACGATCCACACCAGGCTGAACACCACCTCGAGATTGTTGGTCAGCATCTGCGGACCGGGCGCGATGCCCATGTTGACGAAAGCGATCAGCAGGAGGGCCATGCTGTCGCCCCCGGGGATGCCGAAAGCCAGCGTCGGCAAGAGGCCGCCACCCTCGTTGGCGCCAAGCGTCGCGTCAGGAGCGATGACCCCTTCCACGTTGCCCGTGCCGAAGGTCTCCGGGTGTTTCGAGGTCTGCACCGCCTGCGCATAGGCGGCAATGCCGCCGGCGCTGCCGCCTACGCCGGGCAGGACGCCGATCCATAATCCGAGAATGCTCGAGCGGAGCACCAGCGGCCAGCGCTTCAGGGTGTCCTTCATGCCGTCGAGAACGGAGCTCTGGTCGGTGCGCACGTCGCGACTGACGATGGAATCGCCGCGCAGATGCAGCTTCATCATCTCGGAGACGGCGAAGAGTCCGATCATGGCGACCGGAAAGGAGATGCCATCCATCAGGTAGAGGATGCCGAAGGTGTAGCGTGGGGTGGCGGTGACCGGATCCATGCCGATGAAGGCGATGAGCACGCCGAGCGCGGCAGCCATCAGGCCCTTGAACAGCGAGCCGGCGCTGAATGTGGCGATCAGCGTCATGCCCCACAGCGACACCATCAGGTATTCGGCTGGCCCCAGGGCGAGGATGATCGGGCGCACGAACGGAATGCACGCGGCCAGGAAGACGGCGCCGATGATGCCGCCGAGCAGCACGGCCATGGCGGAGGCGCCGAGCGCCCGCTCCCCCTCGCCTTTCAGGGTCATCGGATAGCCGTCGAACACCAGCGCGAGGCTTTTCGACGAGCCCGGCACGTTGAACAGAATACTGGTGACTGAATCGCCCCACAGGGTCGCAATGTGAGCGCCAAGCAGCAGGGCCAGGGTCGCGGCGACCTCGTGCCCATAGGTGAAAGGCAGGAGCAGCGTCATGGCGACGACGCCGCCAAGCCCGGGCAGGATGCCGATGACGAGACCGTAGAGAATGCCGACCAGCATGAAGACGAGCGCCTGCGGCGTGAACAGGGCGAGGAGCCCTGAATTGATCGCCTCAAGCATCCGATCGCCCCCTTACCCGTGCCAATGCACGGAAGTTGATCGAACTGCCGATGTTGATCCCGGCCTTTGAATCAATGTGAGATTAATTCTCACATTGTCGCAAAGTCAACGGAGCGCGGCGTGCGTTCCGCAGCGGCGGCGGTGGTCGTCACCCGGTGTATTCCAGGATGTGCATGCCCGAGCCCCAGCGGTCGATCAGGTAGATGCGGCCGTGCTCGTCGCGGCCGATGTCGTTCGACTGAATCTCCTCGATCCCGTCCTCGAGGGCCGGCAGGAAATGGCCGACCTCGCGCGGCCGCAGCGGGTCGCTGACGTCGACGGCCCGCAAGCCGGCGTTGAAATAGGTGATGAAGACTAGATCCTTCCAGGGCCCGTCGGCCGGCATGTATTCGAGCACGTTGTGCGCCCCGAAGCGGCCCGGCCGGTCGAAGAAGGGTTGCCGTTCCGGGAACCAGGTGGCGACGGGCGTCGGATTCTCCTCGTGGCGGATGTCCACGACCCACATGAACTGGCTGTCCCAGTATTTCTTGCTGCCGCTCGCCTCGTCGGTGACGATCAGATAGGGGCGGTCTCCGAGCGGCCACGCCGTATGCGTCTTGCCGACGAAAGGCGGCGTCCAGTTGATGTGGCCGGCCAGGCGCATCGCCGACAGATCCGTGCAGTCGATGATGGCGACGCCGCCGCCCAGGAAGGCGCCGAACATGCGGTTGCCGCGGATCACCGGCGGTCCATGCAGCGAACAGACCCGGTCGCCCTTGGCGCGGTTGACGCCGTTCGTGCTCCCGGCCTTCTGTTGCGGAAGCCCCCAGATGCTGACCAGTTGCGGCTTGACCGGGTCGCGCACGTCCAGGGTCCAGATGACGCGTCCGTTCCAGCCCTCGGCCTGGTTCGGCATGAACGCCAGCTGGCGTTCGTTGTCGACCCCGAAGCGGTGCGGGCCGTGGCCGGGCATGTCGTAAAAACCCACCTGCCGGGGCTCCGCCGGCTTGCTGATGTCGAAGATGAAGAAGCCCGTCCGCGCTTCCGCGCCCTCCCCGTCCTCGAGCCGCTCGGCGTTGACGTAGAGCACGTCGTCGCCGACGACGCGCAGCTTGTGCATGTGCAGGCCGGGCGGCGCCCTGAATTCCCAGACCTTGCGCGGCTTGCGCGGGTCGCTCACGTCATGCGCCGTGAACCCTTCCGGGCCGTTGTACCAGGAGCCGCCGACCGCGCCGACATAGGCGTGACCGTTCTTCACCTCGACGATGCTGCCGCCACCCCACGCCGCCTGCCGATCATGTCCGAGCAACCGGAAGTTCCTGGCTTCCTCGTTCCGCTTGACCGCCACGACATTCTCCCTTGTTCAGAAGGCAGCGAGTTGTGCGTTTGTCAGGTCAGTGACCAGCATGCTTCCGGGCGCATGCGTGATGGCAAAGGGCAGCCGCGCCGCTTCGATCACCGCCTGGGGCGTGACCCCGCACGCCCAGAACACCGGCAACTCGTCGCGCCCGACGTCGACCGGGTCGCCGTAATCAGGTGCCGAGAGGTCGGCAATGCCGATCTGCTCGGGCAGAGCGATGTGCACGGGTGCGCCGTGCACGGCCGGAAAACGCGACGTGATCTGGATGGCGCGGATCGCCTGAGCCGGCGTGAAGGGACGCATGGAAACGACCATCGGACCGGCGAAGGGACCTGCGGGCGTGCAGGCGATGTTGGTCCGGTACATCGGCACCCGGCTGCCGGCGGCAACATGCCGGATCGGCAGCCCCTCGTGGAGCAGCGCCTCCTCGAACGACAGGGAGCAGCCGAGCACGAAGGTCACGAGATCGTCGCGCCAATACGGCGTGATGTCCGTCGGCTCGTCGGTCAGCCGGCCGTCACGCCAGACGCGGAACAAGGGGACGTCCGTGCGGATATCGAGGTCGCTGCCGAGGGCCGGAATGCCAGGGCTGCCTGCCTCCGCCATGCCGATGAGCGGGCACGGCTTCGGGTTCAGCTGGCAGAAGCGCAGAAAGTCGGCCGCGAATTCGGCCGGCAGGATCGCCACGTTGCCTTGAACGAATCCGGGTGCGATGCCCGCGGTCCATGGCGGCGCCGACCCGGCGCGGGCGGCGCGGCGCGCCTCCGCGCCGGTGCGGAGCCCGGCGCGCGCCGCCGAGCCCGCCGGCTCGCTCGGGCGACGAGGCCGCATCAGATGCTCATCGTCACGCCGCCGTCGACATGCAGGGCGGTTCCCGTGATGAAGCTGGCCCGCTCGGAGGCGAGGAACGCGACGGCGTCGCCGACTTCGCGCGGGCGGCCCATCCGGCCGAGGGGGATCCTGGAGACGCGTTCCTTGCGCACTTCCTGTTCGCTCTGTCCCGTGATCTTGGCCCATTCGCTCATCGTCTCCGCCTGCCGGTCGGTATCGATGATGTGCGGAATGACGGCGTTGATCGTGATGGTGTGCTTGGCGAGCTGGGCAGCGAGCGCCTTGGTCAGGTTCAGCACCGCGGCGTTGTTCAGGCCCACCGTCACCGTCGGGGCGTGCGGCTGGCGGGCCGCCACCCCTGAGATGTTGACGATACGGCCCCACTTCCGTTCCTTCATGATCGGCACGGCGTGCCGCAGCGTGCGCGCGTAGCCGTTGAGCTTCTCTTCGAAGATGTCCGTCCAACGTTCCTCGTCGATGGCGAAGAATTCCGACGGGATGACGCTGGCGGCGGAGTTGACGAGAATGTCGAGGCGCCCGAAGGCGTCGACGGCACGCCCCACGAGCGCCCGCGCGTCGCCGTCGCGCGACAGGTCGGCCCGCACTCCCAGGACCTTGCCGTTCTTGCCGAGTTCCTTCACCGCCGCGTCGAGACGCGCCTGGTCGCGGCCCGAGACGACCACGGTCGCTCCTTCGGCAAGGAGGGATTCGGCGCAGGCGCGGCCGATGCCGCGGCTGCTGCCCGTGACGACGGCGACGCGATCGGCAAGTCCAAGATCCATTCTGCCCTCCGAGGTGCAGTCGGCACCAAGGCCGACCATCTGGCGCCGGTCTCCAGCCGGCTTCACTCGCATCATGGCATTGCATGTCACAATAGCAAGTATCTTGCGCAGGGCAGTTGATTGTGGTCGGCTGTCGCGATCCGAAGGCCCCGTCGATGCTCCCCCGGTTTGGCGCCCACACGTATTCGTTCACGCTGCGGGAAAGCGTGCTGTGCACGTTGCCGCGTCTCGCCGATCTCGGCTTCACGAGCTTCGAGCTGATGGCCCATCCGGGTCATCTGTGGCCGGCCGAGCTCACGGCCGCGGACCGCAGCCGCCTGTGCCGGATGGTCGACGAACTCGGCGGCGAGATCGTCGCGCTCAACATGCCTAACGTCGACATCAACATCGCCGCCACCACGGACGAGATGCGCCGGCACACTCTCGCCCTTCTCTCCGACCTGGTGCGGCTGGCCGGCGATCTCGGCGCATCCGGGGTGATCATGGGACCCGGCAAGGCCAACCCGCTCCTGCCGGCGCCGCGCGATCAGCTCGTGTCCTATTTCCGCGACGGGCTGGAGCAGCTGTCGAAGCTGGCCGCGACGCACGGCACGGAAATCTGGATCGAGAACATGCCGTTTTCGTACGTGACGGACGCTCGCGGGGTGATCGCGCTTCTCGACGGGTTCGGAGACAGCTCGATCGGCGCCGTGTTCGACTTCGCCAACGCGTATTTCGTCGGCGAAGGCTTCGCGGACGGGCTGGAGAGCATGCGCGCGCGGCTGCGGCTCGTCCACGTCTCGGACACGCACCGCAACGTCTTCGAGCACGCCGCCCTGGGTGCAGGAACGATGCCGATCGGTCCCATCCCTGCCCTGCTCGCCGCAACGGGTTACGCGGGACCGGTGATGCTCGAGGTCGTCTCGCGGGAGCCGGAAACCGATCTGGTGGAGAGCCGCCGCCGGCTCGAGTCGTTGTCGTGGTGAACGGCGCGCCGACGTCCGGCGCCATGCATCCGCGCCACGCCTGCGACGTCATCGTTCTCGGCGCCGGGGTCGGCGGCATGACCGTCGCCGCGATGTGCGCCGCCGACGGATTGCAGGTGCTGCTCCTCGAAAGCTCGCCTCTGCTCGGCGGAACGACGGCGATTTCGGGAGGAATGGCGTGGATGCCGGCGAACACGAAAATGTCCGCCGCTGGTCTGCGCGACACGATTGCGGAGGCCGAGCTTTATCTCGCCAGCACCGTTCCGGCCGGGAACGACCGCCTGCGTGCGGCATTCGTCGCCAATGCCGACCATGCCGTCACCGCCCTCGAGGCGAAAACCTCGGTCAGATTCAGACCGGTGGTGAAATATCCGGACTACTACCCCGACAGACCGGGCGCGACGATGGGTGGTCGCGTTCTCGAACCGGTTCCGTTCGACGGGCGCGAACTGGGACGTCATTTTCGTTGCCTGAGACCGCCGCTGGCCGAGTTCACCCTGTTCGGCGGCATGATGCTGGATCGGGCGGATATCCCGCATTTCCGCAAGGCGGGCCGGTCGCTGCGATCGGCTGCCCGCGTCGCAAGACTCATGGCGCGCCATGCAAGGGAGCGCCTTTTCGAGCGCCGCGGAACATCCCTTTATCTCGGCAATGCCCTTGCCGCCCGTCTGCTGCATTCTCTGCTGCGCCCGAACGTGGAGATCCGACGCGGCACGCGGGTCGGCGAATTGCTGGTCGATAACGGCCGCGTCACGGGCGTGGTGATTGACAGTGGCGAAACGCGCGAAGTGATCCGTGCCGACCGCGCCGTTGTCCTGGCCACCGGCGGCTTCTCGCACGAGCCACGCATGCGGGCGGACTATCTCCCGGCGCGCGCCGGCGCCTATTCGAGCGCCTGTGCAAGCAGCAAGGGCGAAGGCATCCGGCTTGCCCTGGCAGCCGGGGCGGTCATGCGTCCGCAGCCGACCAACAACGCTTTCTGGGTGCCCGTGTCGGTTGCTCGCGGCAAGGACGGCCGCGACCGCATCTTTCCGCACACCGTCACGGATCGCGCCAAGCCCGGCGCCATCGTTGTCGACCAGGCGGCGCGGCGGTATGTCAACGAAGCCGTTTCGTACCACGAATTCGTGCAGGCGATGTTCCGCGCGGACGAGGCGGGCCGGGCCATTCCCAGCTTCATGATCTGCGACAGCCGCTTTCTCTGGAAATACGGCCTTGGCGCGGTGAAGCCGTTCACCATCGCGCCCGGCGGCCACCTCCGCAGCGGTTACCTGAAACGGGGACGCACGATCGAAGAACTCGCGACCAGGCTCGGCCTGCCGGCAGAGGCTCTCGCCGAGACGGTCTCCAGCTACAACCAGCACGCCGCGCATGGCGCCGATCCCGCCTTCGCGCGCGGCAGCGACCCTTACCAGCGCCACCTCGGCGATGCGGAGCACGGTCCCAACCCTTGCGTCGCTCCGATCGACAAGGCGCCGTTCTACGCGGTGGCTCTCCATCCGGGCGACCTCGGCACGGCTGCCGGTCTCCTCACCAACGAGCACGGACAGGTCCTCGACGCGAGCGGCGCGTGGATCGCGAACCTCTATGCCTGCGGCAACGACATGAGCTCGGTCATGAACGGGGCCTATCCGGGCCCGGGCATCACCATCGGGCCTGCCCTCACCTTTGGCGTTCTCGTGGCCGAGCACATCGCCGGAGCCTCCCTGAACGGCGGGCATCGCCCGCAGAGCTTGCGGCGCCAGGGCTCTCTTCGTTAGAAACGAAGCCCCAACCCCGGACGGAATCATGTGCAGCGCCTGCGACGACGAGCCGATCGAACCTTATGTTCCCGTCAGCGAGGAAGTCCTGCGCCGGGCGCGCGAGATCGAGGCCGCCCTGCCGGGCGAGCGGGTGCCGGAGATCGCCTGGTCCATCTATTTCGGCTTCGCCGGCGGATCGATCGCGTGGCGGCATTTCCAGCGCCTTCGCCAAGCCCATGACGAGGCCGACAAGAGCGTGGGCCGCCTCTCCCCCGTTCTCGGCACGAGACAGGCGCGCGGCCGCCGCATGCCCGTCTGCGCGGAGGTTGCTTCCTGAGTCGTCCCGCGGCCTATGGGGGCGCATCCTCGTAGGAGGTCGAGAGCGAGACCTCCCGCCACAGATCCAGTTCCGCACGCATCGAGGCCAGCTTCGTCTCGATGCCGGCGACGCAGGCCTCGCCGAGAGCAAGACGGAGCGGCGGATGCGGCGCGTCGACGGCGGCAACGATGGCGGCAGCCCCGAGCTTCGGATTGCCGGGCTGCTTTCCGTCCGTTTCCGCCAGTGATCGCCGGAACGGACCCAGCGTGTCCGCGTAGGCCGCCATCATCGGCGCCGCATAGGCGCCGGCGCGGCGAAACTCGGTGCGGAACGAGCCCGGTTCGACGATCGTCACCTTGATGCCGAACGGCGCCATCTCCTGGGCCAGCGCTTCGGACATCCCTTCCACCGCGAACTTGCTCGCGCTGTAGAAGGTATATCCGCCCTTGGCGACGATCCCGAGCGCCGACGAGACGTTCAGGATGTGCCCCGATCGCTGCCGCCGCATGTGCGGCACGACGGCTCTGGTAACGCGGTAGACGCCGAAGGTGTTGGTGTCGAAGACGCGGATGACCTCGGCCTCGTCGACCTCCTCGAGGGCGCCGATGGCGCCATAACCGGCGTTGTTGACGAGCACGTCGACACGTCCGAAGCGCGCGATCGCCTGCGCGACCGCGTCATCGACGGTCGGCTGCCTCGTCACGTCGAGCGCGAGCCCGATCGCGTTATCCGGGAAGCGCCCGACCAGCTCGCGTAGCGTGTCGGGATTTCGGGCGGTGCAGGCCACCTTCTCGCCGAGCGCGAGAACATGCTCGCACAACGCCCGGCCGAGGCCGCTGGAGCAGCCTGTCACCAGCCAGACGCGGTCCGCCGCGTGGCCGGCCGAGGAAAGCGATGTCGACAAGACCGTTCCCCCTCAGCCGGTATATTCGATGATGTGCATGCCGGCGCCGCCGCGGTCGATAATGTAGAGCCGGCCGTGCTCGTCGGCGCCGACGTCGTTCGACTGGATCGCGGCCTGACCTTCCGGAGTCTCGGGAACGTAGTAGCCGACCTCCTTCGGCTGCAGCGGATCGCTGACGTCGACCGCTCTCAGGCCGGCGTTGAAATACGTGAGAAAGACCAGGTTCGCCCACGGTCCGTCGGCCGCAATGTGTTCGATGATGTTGTGCGCACCGAAACGGCCCGGCCGGTTGAAATACCTTTCCCGGTCCGGAAAGAAGCTCGCGATCGGCACCGGATTGCTCTCGTCGCGGATGTCGACCGTCCACATGAACAGGGCGTCCCAGAACTTCTTGCCGGCGCGGCCCTCGTCGGTCACGACCATGTAGGGCCGGTCGCCGATCGGGCAGACGGTGTGGTTGCGCCCCGGGAACGGCGGCGACCAGGTGACGTGCCCGACGAGGCTCATGTCGGCGAGGTCGCTGCAATCGATGATCGCCACGCCGCCGCCCCAGAAGCCGGCGAACATGCGGTTGCCGCGGATGATGGGCGGGCCGTGCAGGGTGCAGAAATCGTCCTCTGGCCTCGGCTCGTTGGTCGGCGGCGCGCCTTCCGACCTTTGCTGCGGAAGCCCCCAGATGCCGACCACCTCGGGCTTCAGCGGATCGCGGATGTCCAGCGTCCAGATCACCCGCCCCTTCCAGTCGGGTGCGTCGCAAGGCACGAGCGCAAGCTGGCGCTCGTGGTCGATCCCGAAGCGATGCGGACCGCTGCCCGGCATGTCGTAGAAGCCGACCTGGCGCGGCTGGCTCGGCGTGCTCACGTCATAGATGAGCATGCCTGGACGGCCGACCTTGCCTTCCTCGCCCGGAAGCAGTTCCGCCACCACGTACAGCAGGTCGTCGCCGACGAGGCGCAGCTTGTGCGAGTGGACGCCCGGCGGCGCCTTGACCTCGGCGACCTTGCGCGGCTTTCGCGGATCGCGCACGTCGTGGATCGTGAATCCCTCGGGGCCGTGATAGCTCGAGGACCCGACGGCAGCCACGAAGGCATGTCCCTTCGCGATCTCGACCAGGCTGCCGCCGCCGTAAGCCGCCGAGGCATCGTGCCCCAGCAGGCGGAAGTTCTTCGCCTCCTCCGGATAGGCGCTTCCCATCGGCACGTCCTCCCCGCTAAGCCCGCTTTCTCACGATGCTGGCATTTGTACTCGCATTATGAAATCATGGACCAACACGTGGACCGGCGAAAGTGGTCATTTGCAGGGCATCGGCGAACGGCTGCCAGTTCCGCACGGCGTTGCCACAGGGGCTTTTCGAACGTTGGAGCGGCAGGTTATGCGGCGTCGCCCGGCGCGAGGGCCGGCTCGCAGGTTTTCTCCAGGGATTTTTGCATGTCCGTGACATTGAAGACGCCACCTCCCGAGACCGCCGAGATCGTCCCGGCCGAGCCGAGCGGACGCGGCGGCGTGCAGTCGCTCGAGCGCGCCTTCGCCATTCTCGAGGAGATCGCCCGCAACCGGGACGGGATCACGCTTGCCGAACTGAGCAAGCGCGTCGGGCTGCACAGCAGCACGACCTTCCATCTGGTGCGCACCATGCTGGGACTCGGCTACATCCGGCAGATGAAGGACAGCAAGCGTTACCGCGTCGGCCGCGGCCTGTTCGCCCTGGCGGCGAGCGCTTTCGACGAGAACGAGCTTGTGAGCCTGGCGGTGCCTGTCCTGGAAGACCTCGCACGCCGCACCGGAGAGACGGCCCATCTTGCCGCGCGTATGGGCGACAGGGTGGTGATCCTGGCGCGTTCGGCCGGGCCCGGCGCATTGCAGGTCGCCGAGCGGCCCGGTGTCGTGCGGCCGGCGCATTGCACCGCGCTCGGCAAGGTGCTGCTCGCCGCGCTCCCGGAGGCGGAGTTCGACCGATTCCTGGCCCGTGCCGACATCGTCCCGCACACGCCCAAATCGATCGTCGACCCGCAGCGGCTGCGTCTCGAGATCGAGGACGCGCGCAGACGCGGCATTGCCTATGACGACGGCGAGTTGGACGAGGAAGTGCGCTGCGTGGCGGCGCCAGTGCGCGGCTTCTCGGGCGACATCGTCGCCGCCATTGGCATTTCGGGCCCGATCTGGCGGCTGTCGATCAACGCCTTGCAGGACAAGGGACAGATTACGCAGGACGCGGCCGAACTCCTGTCGGCGGAATTGGGCCACCAGCGGACTGCCTAGACGATCCGTCAAGCCCGCCGTCGCGGCTTCCGTGTGCGCACCCTCAAATCTCATAATGGCAATTGACATGCCAGAATGAGAGTTCTTTACTCCCCGAAGACATGGCGGCAGACGCCCAGGCTTGGACTGTTCCTCGATGATCGGTCTGGCATCGCGAACAGTCGAGCATCATCAGGCGAGGACCTCCGCAAGGGGAGCCCGGGGAGACTGAACATGATGCCGTGCAACGCATTCGCCGCCCTGCTCGCGATCGGCGCCGCGCTCGGGTGTCCGGCGGCGGCGGCAGAGACCTACCCCGCGCGCACCGTGCAATTCATCGTCCCCTTTGCTCCCGGCGGCGGCGCCGACGTCTCGCAGCGCGCGTTCAACAAATACGCCGAAGCGCTGGTCAAGCACCCGCTGCCGATCATCAACAAGCCGGGCGCCGCCGGCGTGACCGGCTGGGCCGAGCTGGTCCGCCAGAAACCGGACGGCTACACGCTGACGGTCCTGACTCCGCCGTTCAACATCCTGCCCGCGCTCGTGAAGCCGAAGCAGACCGGCTACAAGCTCGACCAGTTGAAGAATATCTGCATCTATGCGGTGGTGCCGGACGTCCTCGTCGTGCGCGAGGATGGGCCGTTCAAAACACTCGACGATTTCGTCAAGTTCGCACGGGCCAATCCGAAGAAGGTCAAGACGGCGAACACCGGCACGCTCGGCGCGGATTTCATGACCACGCTGCTGATCGAGAACGCCACCGGCATCGACACCACGCAGGTACCGTTCAATTCGGGAGCGCTCGCCCTGCAGGGCACGCTCGCCGGCACGACCGACGCATTCGTGGCGAGCACCCTGTACGCGGTCTCGCAAAAAGGCACGCTGCGCACGCTGGCCGTCGCCTCCCCGACCCGCGATCCGATGATTCCGGACGTGCCCACGTTCAAGGAGCTCGGCTACGACGTGATCTCGGAACGCTACCGGGTGCTCGGCGGACCGGCCGGCATGCCCACCGAGGTCGTGGATTACTGGGCCAATATCTGCAGGCAGGTGACCGACAATCCCGGCTTCAGGGACGAGATGCTGAAGCTCGGCCAGCCGGTTGCTTATCGCGGTCCCGCCGACAGCGACCGCGAGCTTGCCAAGATGACAGCCGATCTCCATGCGGTGATCGTCAAGAACAAGCTCGCCGAATAGCCCCGCTTATCCGCGAGCGCGGGCTTCCCCCATGGCGCCGTCCTCCGCAACGGCCGAGACCAGGACGTGGCGATGTGGCATGACGTCGTTGCCGGCCTGAGCAACTGCCTGACCTTCGACCACCTGCTCGTGGTCACGGTCGGCACCATCTTCGGACTGATCATCGGCGCCCTGCCCGGCCTTTCGGCGGTCAGCGGCATCGCCTTGTTGTTGCCGTTCACCTTCAGCATGGATCCGGCTCAGGGTCTGGTCATGCTCGCGGCCGTCTACATGTCGGCCGAATACGGCGGCTCGATCACGGCGATCCTCATCAACACGCCCGGAGGCGCGGGGGCTGCCTGCACGACGCTCGATGGAACGCCGCTGACGCAGAAGGGCCAGGCCCAGGAAGCGCTCTACATCTCGCTTCTGGCGAGCACGGTCGGCGGCATCTTCGGGGCGCTGGTCCTCATCTTTCTCACCCAGCCTCTGGCCAAGGCTTCACTCTTCCTCGGCCCGGCCGAGACGTTCTGGATCACGATCGCGGGCCTGACGCTCGTCTCGAGCTTGTCGGGCCGCAACCTCATCAAGGGCCTGACCGGCACGGTCCTCGGCATCGCCATGACGCTGGTCGGTCAGGACGTGGTCACCGGCGACATGCGCTTCACCTTCGACGACTACCGGCTGGTGGGCGGCATCCCGCTGGTCCCCGCGTTCCTCGGCCTCTTCTCCGTGGCGAGCGTTCTCTATCTGCTCGAAGAGCCGGACGCGCCCGTCGCTCCGCTGGTCATCCGCGAGGGCGTGCTGTCCCGCGTCGCCGCCAAGTTGTGGAACATGAAGCTCGTCCTCCTCTGGACGAGCTGTCTCGGCACGCTGGTCGGCATCATCCCCGGGACCGGGGCGTCCATCTCAGCCTTCGTGGCCTATGCCGAAGCCAAGCGCATCTCCAAGCATCCCGAGGAATTCGGCCGCGGCTCATGGGAAGGCATCGCCGCCCCCGAGGCCGCCAACAACGCCGTTGTCGGCGGCTCGATGATCCCGCTGCTCGCGCTCGGCATTCCCGCTTCGGCATCGGCGGCAATCATGTTCGGCGCCTTGTCGGTGCATGGCATCATTCCCGGCCCGCGCCTGTTCGCGGAGCGCGCCGTGCTCGCCTATACCTTCATGGTCGGACTGTTCTCGACGGTGTTCGCCATGCTGATCGTCGGCCTCCTCACCATCCGGTGGTCGTCGCGGCTGGTGCGGGCGCCGCGCACCATGATGGTGCCGGGCATCTTCGTGCTGTCGGTGATCGGCGCCTACGGAATCGCCAACAGCGTGTTCGACGTTCAGGTGCTGGTCGTCGTCGGTCTCGTTGCCTACACGCTCGGCAAGGTCGGCGTGCCGATCGTCACGATCGCCCTCGGCCTGGTGCTCGGGCGCCTTATGGAGGAGAGCTACCAGCAGGCGGCCATCGTCGCCGAGGTCGATGCCGGCTCGCTGTTCCTCTACTTCGTCACCCGGCCCGTATCGGTGGCGTTGATGGGCTTCGCCTTCCTGATCCTGGTGCTCGGCATCCGGCAAAGCGGTCTCGGCGCGACGGACGTGACGGTCGGGCCGGCGCCCCACGCGCCGCCGGTCGCCGCGCCGAGCGGCGCCGTGAGCATGCGCACCGCCAACCTCCTTCTGGCCGCCGCCTTGTGCGCCCTCGCCGCGTTCGCTCTCGTCGAGACCCGCGCGTTCTCCAGCCGGGCCGCCGAGTTTCCCGTTCTCACGGCAAGTGCCCTCCTCGTCCTTGCCGGCGTGCTCGTCGCCTTCAACCTGCGCAGCGATCGCCTCCGGCCGCGGAGTTATCCGTTCCAGGGCCTTCCCTGGACCGAGCTTGCGCTGACCATCGTCGGGCTCGTGTTGCTGACCGCCGCCGTGGAGCCGGTCGGCTTCTACGAAGCGTCCTTCATCTTCGCCGCGGTGAACTGCTGGCTCCTGAAGGGCGGATTCCGCAATCCGACGCCGGCCCTCAGCGCGCTCAAGGCGACCGCCTTCGCATTGATCTTCATGGCCGCCGTCTATGTCACGTTCAAGCTCGTGCTGGACGTGCCGACGCCAAAGGGCATTTTCCTGTAGCAACCCCGATGCTGCGACCGCGTCACGCCAGACCAGAGAGTGAGAGATGACCGCGAACAACATGCTGAACGGCGGACAGGTGATCGTGGATTACCTGGTCCGGGAAAACGTCCCGTATATTTTCGGCCTTTGCGGGCACGGCAATATCAGTTTCATCGACGCGCTCTACGAACGCTCGGACGACATCAAGACCGTTTCGGTGCATCACGAGAGCGTCGCCGGGTTCATGGCCGACGTGTATTACCGCGTCAGCGGCCAGCCGACCGCGACGTTCACGTCCTGCGGCCCCGGATCGGCCAACCTGCCGATCTGTCTCGGCAACGCGTTCCTCGACTCGGTGCCGTTCCTCGCCGTCACGGGGAACATCCCGACCAGCCAGTTCAACCGCGGCGCCTTCCAGGAGCTCTACCGCCACTATCAGGCGGACTTCCCGTCGACGGTGCGCGCCTATTGCAAGCGCGTGTTCCAGCCGACGCGCGGCGACATGGTGGCCACGGCGGTCCGTCAGGCGTGGAAGACGATGGTGACCGGACGCCCCGGCCCGGTCGTTCTCGACGTGCCGTTCGACGTGTTCAAGGAAGCCGCGGCCGAGGACACGCCGAGACCGGACGAGTGGAACGCCAACATCTCCTGCCGCTGCGGCGCCGATCCCGATGGGGTCGCCAAGGCGGTCGATATGCTTCTCGGCGCCGAGCGGCCGGTCATCATCGTCGGCCAGGGCGTCAAATATGGTGGTGCCGCCGCCGACCTCGCGGCCTTGGCGGAACGGCTGAGGATTCCGGTTGCATCGTCGTCGAGCGGCCTTGGCGCGATCGATGCCGACCATGAGCTGGCCCTCGGCCTTGTCGCCCGCAACGGCCCGTATCAGGCCAATCACGCCACCCGTCAGGCGGACGTCCTCCTCGCGCTCGCCATGCGTTTCGACGATCGCACCTCGAGTTCGTGGCTGCCGGGCTACTCGTTCACCATCCCGCCCACCAGGCTCATCCATGTGGACATCGACCCGGACGAGATCGCGCGCAATTATCCCGTGGCGCTCGGCCTCATGGCGGACGTGCGCACATTCCTGCGGCAGGTTCTCGCCGAGCTCGATCGCAGGAGCGCTGCTGCCGTCGCGGCCAAGGCAGACGCGCGGGCGCGCTGGCTCGGCGAGATCGACGGCTATCGCCGCGAATGGAACGCTTTCATCGCCGCCGGCGCGAGTGACGATTCCACGCCGATCCATCCGCAACGCGCAGCCCTCGAGATCGACAAGGTCATGCCTGCCGATGCGATCCTCGTCAGCGATATCGGCATCCATCACAACTGGCTCATCCAGTTCTGCAAGCCGCGGCGGCCCGACTCGCTGATCGGCTCCATGGGCTTCGGCCCGATGGGATTTGGCGCCGCCGGCGTGCTCGGAGCCAAGCTCGCAGCCCCCGAGCGGCCATGCGTGTCGGTGTGCGGCGATGGCGCCTTCTTCATGCACGCAAGCGTGCTCGGCACGGCCGTCGAGTACCAGATTCCCGTGGTCTGGGTGGTGTGGAACAACTATGCCTATGCCTCGATCAGAGGGTTGCAGCGCGGCTATCTGGACGGCCGCGAGCTGGCCACCGATTTCAAGCACCCCGAAACGGGCCTTCCGTACAATCCCGATTTCGCGGCCATGGCGCGTTCGGCCGGGGTCGAAGGCGTGAGCGTCGACCGCGCCGCCGATCTGGCCGAGGCGATCAAGGTCGGCCTCGCAAGCGGACGGCCGTATCTGATCGACGCCAATATCGGCGCCGACCGCAACCCGAGCGGCGCCGGCGTGTGGGAGCTGCCAGGCCTTGGGCACGGCAAACCGGCCATCGGCGGGCGCTACGAGCCGGTGTGACAGCGAGCCGTCCAGCTCATGGCTGCTCGGCGAATGCGGACCGGTTCCGCATTGACGGGAGCTTCGTCAGCTCGCCGGCCACCGTCTAGATCGTGCGCCCACCGTCGACCGGGAGCACGACGCCGGTCAGGAACGCTGCCTCATCGGAAGCGAGATAGACGCAGGTGCTCGCAATGTCGGCCGGTCGCGACAGACGGCCCAGCGGGATCGTGGCGATGAATTTCGCTCGGTTCTCGGGCGTATCCGGCAGGCCCATGAAGGCTTCGAGCAAACCCGTTTCGCCCATCACGGGAGCAATGCAGTTCACGCGGATGTTTGCCGGCGCCAGCTCCACCGCCATCGACTTCGAACCGAGATTCACCGCCCCCTTGGACGCGTTGTACCACGTCAGTCCCGGGCGCGGCCGTATTCCGGCTGTCGAGCCGATATTGATGATGCAGCCGCCGCCCTGGGC
>DATBIR010000160.1:0-12566 GCA_036556825.1 Beijerinckiaceae bacterium | reverse complement strand
CATCCACGACTTCAACTTCGCCGACGGCGACCGCATCCGGCTCGCCGCCATCGACGCCAACGAGACCGTCGGCGGCGACCAGGCCTTCGACTTCATCGGCACGGCGGCCTTCAGCGCCGCCGGCCAGATCCGCTTCTTCACCACCGGCAGCGAGACCCGCATCCTCCTCAACACGGACAGCGATTCCTCGGCCGAGGCCATGATCCGCGTCTCCGGCGTGCACACGCCCGTCGACGGCTGGTTTATCAAGTGATCGTCGCGGGGCTCGCGCCTATGGCCCGAGCCCCGTGATTCGATGCGCGGGTGGTCGGCGCCGCGGGGCGGCCGGCCAGAGGCCGGCGCAAGCCGTGGCTTACGAGCGCGCGCCCGTCTCGAGGACGGTGACGGCGCGCCGGTTCTGCGACCAGCACGAAATGTCGTTGCACACCGCCACCGGGCGCTCCTTGCCGTATGACACCGAGCGCATGCGCGCGCTCGAGACGCCGCGCGAGGCGAGGTAATCGCGGACCACCTGGGCACGGCGGCTGCCGAGCGAGAAATTGTATTCGCGCGTGCCGCGCTCGTCGGCATGGCCCTCGATCAGGAAGGCGTAGCGCGGGTAACGCGACAGCCATTGCGCCTGCTTGTCGAGCGTCGCCACCGCCGTCGGCGACAGGTCGGTCGAATCGCTTTCGAAGAACACCCGATCGCCGACATTGACGGCGAAATCCTGGGCACTGCCCGGGGTCGCGGCACCGCCGGCGCCGAAGCCATCCGCCGCATTATTCGACGAGCACGCAGCGGCTCCAAGCGCCATCGCGAACACGGCGGCGAATTTCAGGGCGGCAAGTCCCTTTCGGTTGGGCGTCGAAAACGACATCATCGAAACTCCTTCACGCACGTCTTGCGACGTTGCGTCCATGACTACCTCCGGGGGGTTAAAGGGAGGTTCCGTCAACCTTGATGAAGGCTTGGCGTCGACGCCGCAAAACCACGCCGGCCGCCAACGCATGCGAAACGGTTAATCCGGCGTTAAATGCGGCAACGGCAAGGCACCCGGCCCCTCTTTTCCGGCGAAACGCGTGGACGACCCTGCGTTTTTTGCCAGGTGAGTCCTCGTTGCCGCACTTGCTGGGCTCAGGCCGCGCCCTGCCGGGACCGCTGTGCGGCCGGCTGGTTCTGGGGGCCGCGGCGCCCGAACGTCCTCCAGAACCCGGCGAATTCCTGGTAGGGCATCGCCGGGCTGAACAGGAAGCCCTGCGCCAGGGTGGCGCCATGCTGACGCACGAAGGCGAAATCCGCGTCGGTCTCGACCCCTTCGGCGACCGTCTGGAACTTCAGGCTTTCGGCCATTCCCAGGATGGTGGTCACGAGCGCCCGGTCATTGGCGCTGTCGCGCGCCGCGGCGATGAACGAACCGTCGATCTTGACCGTGTCGATCGGCAGGCGCGTGAGGTAGCTGAGGCTCGAATAGCCGGTGCCGAAGTCATCGATGGCGAGGCGCACGCCGCGCCGCTTGAGGGGCGCCATGCGCTTGATCACCCGGTCGGGATCGCGCATGGCGAGTGATTCCGTGAGCTCGAGCTCGAGGCACGCCGGCGGCAGCCGCGACTTGCCGAGGATGATGGTGACACGGTCGGCGAAGTCGGGCTGCTCGAATTGCGTCGCCGACAGGTTGACGGCGAGCGAGATCGGGTGCGGACCGCGCCCCAGATCGGCCATTTCCTGCGCCGCCCGTTCGAGCACCTGCCAGCTCAGCTCCGCGACCAGGCCGGCCTCCTCGGCCACCGGCAGGAAGGCGGCTGGCGTCAGAAGACCTCTGGTCGGATGCTTCCAGCGCACCAGCGCCTCGGCGGCGACGACCCGGCCGTCCTCGCAAGCGATCTTCGGCTGGTAGAACACGACGAACTCGCCATTGGCGATGGCCTTGCGCAGTTCGCCTTCGAGCTTGAGCCGTTCGACCGTCGCCTGCTCCATTCGCGGCGAATACAGATGCACGGTCTGCCGCCCATTCTCCTTCGCGGCGTACATGGCCAGGTCGGCGTTGCGCAGCAGCTTGTCGGGATCCCTCCCGTCGTCGGGGAACATGGTCACGCCGACGCTGGCCCCGATCACGATCTCCTGGCCTTGCAACGAGAACGGATGACTGATGACCTTCACCATCCGGCTGGCGAGCAGCTCCGCATTCTCCGCCTCGGCCGCGGCCGGCAGCAGCACCGTGAACTCGTCGCCGCCGAGCCGCGCGACGACCGGCTTGTCCGCCGACGGATAGGCGGCAAAGAAGTCGTCGAGGCGGGCGCTGACCAGCTTCAGAAGTTGGTCGCCGACATGATGCCCGAACGTGTCGTTGACCTTCTTGAAGTGGTCGAGGTCGATGAACATCACGGCGCCGCGGCTCGCGTCATGCCTGACGAGACGCTTGACGGCGCGCCGGAAGGCCTGCCGGTTCGGCAGGCCGGTGACCAGATCGGTCAGGGCGAGGCGCTCGTTCTCGGCGATATTGTCCTTCAGCACCGCCTTCATGTGATTGAAGGCGGCCTGCAGCTCGCCGACTTCGCCGGGCGCGCTCTCGGCGAATTCGAAATCGAGGTCGCCGTCGGCGATCTGCCCGACCGCGCTGGTGACGCGCCGGATCTGCCGCGTCGCCCGCGCCATGAAGAAGGCGGCGAGCGGGATGGCGATGACGATCAGCGCGACGGCGAGATGGATGTAGCGGTCGGTGAGATGCGCGACCGCGCTCCACAGGCCGTCGAGCGACACGCGCAGATAGACGAGCCCCTGGAACTTGTCGGCGACCACGACCGGGACAGCGGCCTCGATGAACAGCTTGTCGTGCGCGATCACTTTCTGCCGGCTTGCCAGCGCCTTCAGAACGACCGGACTTGTCGACTTGCGCAGGAAATCCGTCTTGCCGTCGCGGCCGTCGGCGATGACGTGCCCCTTCGGGTTGATGATCTCGGCGATCCGGACGTCGCGCTGCCGGGTCACCTCCTCGAGGATGACTTCGAGCTCGAACGCGTTCAGCTCCGCGACGTGGCTTCCCGTCAGGTCGGCGACGAATGTCGCCATGTCCTCGGTGCGCGTCATGAGCCGGTCGAGGATGACGTCACGCCCCTCGTTGATGTTGAGGAGGACTCCGAACCCCGCGAACATGACGATGGTCAGGGCCACGTAAGCCGTCGCCCTGACCGTCAGACGCTCGCTCCATTTGCGGAGGCGACGAGGAGCCATGCGTGTCACGCCAGGAGAGCGGCGCTCCTGGAGCATGATCCGGCGAAGCGGGATCCCACTTCGCCGCAGAAGGTTTGTCCCGGACTCGATCCGGGATCATGCGGCAGGGAACTGACGGAGCGGGACCGCTTCAATTGAATGATCCCGCTCTAGTTCGTCGGCGGCGCGAGGGCGGCCTCGGCCTCGAGGAGACGCAGCTGGGCCTGGATGGCCTCGAAGGCAGCTGCCGGGCCTTGCGGGAAGGCTTCGAAACGGGCGGTTTTGCCGAAGGCCTTGAGCACCGCACGCCCCTCCGCGCTGTGCTCCATGGCGAGAAGGATGTCGCTGATCTTCTTTGCGCGCGCCTCTGGCATGGTGCCGGCGCGCATCATCACGTGACGCGGCACGCTGATCGAACGAGCGATCGCGCGCACGGCGCCCGGCCGCTCCTTCTCCACCATCTTCACATAATGCGGATCGGTCGCGACCGCGGCGACGCGTCCGCCGAGAAGCGAGAGGATCGACGATCGGTCGCCCTGCGTGAAGATGGCGCCGACGCTGTCGGCATCGACCGGATCATCGGGCTTCGCCAATGTCTGGATCTTGAGGCCGCGTTCCAGAAGCATGGCCCGCGGCAGCAGGTGACCCGACGTCGAATCCGGGTCCTCGAAGGCGATCACCTTGCCGCGCAGATCCTCGAGCGAGGCGATCGGCGCGTCGCTGTTGACGATGATCTCGCTCCAATACTCGCCCGATCCCTTTCTCCAGCGCCTGAGCAGCGGCACGGCGCCGGCGTCGCGCGCGACCCTGGCCGCCACCAGGGGACTTTCCGGATACAAGTGCACCTGGCCGGCGCGGAGAGCTTCGACCATGTGCGCGGCCGTCGGCACGATCAGGACTTCGACCTTGTCGATCCCTGCCGAAGCGAGCTCCTTCTCGAGATACGCGGCCAGGGGCTTGAACTCCCTGAACTCGGACCTGACGTCCTTGCCGACGGAGCCGATGACCAGCGTTTCCGCGCGCCCGCCGGCGGCAGCCGCGGCAAGGACCAGCGTCGCTGTGGCCATGACGGCGCAACTGCGCAGGACTTGTCTGACCGCCCTCATCTGCCTTCTCCCGCCAGCAGAGCTTTTCTCCGAAGCGGCACAAAGGCTTGCCTCAAACTTGTTAAAATTTAGCGCCGGCCGGCCTCTGCGGTTGCGGCGAGCCTTGCAAGCAAGCGGCACGGAACCCCGGCCGCGCTCCTGCTTTATCCCTCGTTAACTCTGGTCCCAGGAGGGAGTCATGACGGCCCGGCCCGAAAGCCGCGGAGCGCGCCCATGACGCCGGCTGCCCTGTCCGCCGCGCGCCCGGTGAGCCATGGCGCCTACCCGGCGGACTACCTGCGCGACCTCCTGACGCGCGCCAGGACCATCGCCGTCGTCGGCGCCAGCAATGAGCCGTGGCGGCCGAGCTTCGGCATCATGCGCTATCTGCAGCGCGCCGGATATCGCGTCGTTCCCGTCAATCCGTTTCTGGTCGGCCAGAGCGTGCATGGCGAGGCCTTCCGGCCGTCCTTGCGCGAGCTCCGCGAAACGGTCGATCTGGTCAACGTCTTTCGCCGTCCAGACGCCGTCGATGGGGTGGTCGACGACGCCATCGCGACGGGCGCGCCGTCGCTGTGGATGCAGCTCGGCGTCCGCAACGACGCGGCTTGCGCCAGGGCCGAGGCCGCCGGCATCGCGGTCGTGATGAACCGCTGCATCAGCGTGGAACATGCCCGCCTGTGCCGCTGACGACCGCCGCCATGGGCGGCCGCGCCCCGCTGCGGCGGGCGCTGTCGCCCTGGCGTTGATGCTGCTCGCCGGCGGCGCGACCGCAGCCACCAGCATGCGTCCAGCGCGCAGCCCTACCGTGCCGCTGCCGCCGCCGCGCCCGGATGCCCTCGAGCCTTCCGCCCGCAGATCGCCGGGCGCCTCGGTGGCGCAGGCCGACGTCCCCGCCCCGCCGCCGCGCCCGAGCGATCTCGACCAGCGCATGGCGAAGCCTGCGGTGGACGCGAAGCCCGCCGCGGTGGACGCGACGCCTGCCGAGGAGAGCGCGTGCCTCGAGCGTCTCCTCAAGCTCGGCGTCCGCTTCGAGCCCCTCCCCGCCATCTCGGCCGGCCAATGCGGGGCCGCGCACCCGCTGCGCGTCTCGGCGGTCGCGACGACGCTGCAGATCTCGCCGCCGGCGACCATGACCTGTGCGCTCGCCGAGGCGCTGGCGCGCTGGGCGAGCGAGGTCGTCATTCCCGAAAGCCGCCGCCAGCTCGAAGCGGAGCCGAGCCGCATCGGCATCGGCACCTCGTACGAGTGCCGCTCGCGCAACCACCAGGTAGGCGCCGTGCTCAGCGAGCACGCTTTCGCCAACGCGGTCGACATCAGCGGCTTCGACTTCGGCGGCCGCAAGACCGTGACGATCGGCGATCACCCGGCGGAAACGCCGCCGGCGCTGTTCCAGGCCGCCATCCGCTCGCAGGCCTGCGCCTACTTCACCACCATCCTCGGGCCGGGCTCGGATGCCGCGCACGCCACGCATCTGCATCTCGATATGCGCGGCCGCAAAGGCAATCACCGGCTCTGCCAATGACGGCGCGGAACCGCGCACGCCGGTTGGTCTTTAAAAGCATGATCCGGCGAAAGCCTGCCACCGCATTTGATCCGCGGGCGGATGCTGCTTGGCCGGAAAGACGTGACGCACAGATGCAGACAGGGTTCGCCCTGTACCGGAGTTGAAGATGTTGAATCGGACTGGGGTGGTTGCGCTGCTCGCGGCGGCCGGGCTGTTGGCCGGCGCCACATGCGCCGCGGCGCAAGGCCTGACGCCCGACGCGGTCAACAACGCGGCGTTCGGCGCGGACGCGCGCGGCGCCAAGGGCGGCGCGAAGGGCGGCGCCAAGGCGCGCAAGGCGCCGACGGCCGTTCTCGTCAAGGCGCAGATCCTGCTCGACCGCAGCCGCTTTTCGCCGGGAGTCATCGACGGCCGCAACGGCGACAACCTGAAGAAGGCGCTCGCCGCCTTCGCGGAGGACCGCGGGCTCAAGGCGGGCGGCGAGTTGAACCAGGAGGTCTGGACGAAGCTCACGGAAGCGTCCGGCGAGCCGGCGCTGACCGAATACACGATCAGCGACGCCGACGTGAAAGGCCCGTTCGCCGAAAAGATTCCGGCAAAAATGGAAGACATGGCCAAGCTCGAGCGGCTTGCCTATGCGAGCCCGCAGGAGCTTCTCGCCGAGAAATTCCACACGACCGAAGAGCTGCTGAAAACGCTCAATCCCGGCAAGCGCCTCGATCAGGCCGGCACGCGCATCGTCGTCCCGAACGTGCTCGCCGGTCAGGGCGACAAGGACGCCAAGGGCGCCGTCGCCAAAATCGAAGTCGAGAAGGACGCGCGCGCCCTGAAGGTTCTGGACAAGGGCGGCAAGCTCATCGCTTTCTACCCGGCCTCGATCGGCAGCACCGACAAGCCGGCGCCGAGCGGCGAGCATACGGTGCGCGCCGTCGCCGAGAATCCGACCTACACCTACGACCCGAAATTCGGCTTCAAGGGCGTCAAGGCGAAGGAGAAGCTGACCATTAGGCCGGGGCCGAACAATCCTGTCGGCGCGGTGTGGATCGACCTCTCGCTCGAGACCTACGGCATCCACGGCACGCCGGAGCCTGACAAGGTCGGCAAGTCCTACTCGCACGGCTGCGTGCGCCTCACCAACTGGGACGCCAGGGAGCTCGCCGGCATGGTGCAGAAGGGCACCAAGGTGACCTTCGTGGACTGACCCATCGCCATCGGGAGCGGTCGTCGCGGTGCCTTCATTGGCGCGACACCATGTTGTTCCAGCCGCGACACCCACGGCCTCGCGCTGTTCTCGCCAATTGAATCCGAGGCGCATCGGACGTAGTCTGGCCTGACAAGTCGGCCCTTCCCGCAAGGACAAGCCGACCACCCTCGCGGTTCTCCACCGTGCGACAAGCGCCGAAACGGCGCCCCTCACCCGGGATGGATCGGAATCGACGGCAGGAGCCCCCGGCTCCCGCCGTCCAGGCATCATTCCACCTCTCGGCGCGCCTGCGCGAGCCGGGTCTGCGAGGCATCCATGGCGACCATCATCGGCAGCAATAGCGCCAACGTCCTGACGGGCACGAACGGCAACGACGTGCTCAGGGGGCTCGGCGGCAACGACACGCTGCGCGGCCTCGGCGGCAACGACCTCCTCGACGGCGGCATCGGCCGCGACACGATGTTCGGCGGCTTCGGCAACGACACCTACATCGTCAACACGTCGACCGATCGCGTGATCGAGGGCGCCGGCGGCGGCATCGACCGGGTGCTGAGTTCGGTGAGCTACGCGCTCGCGGCGCAGGTCGAGAAGCTCACGCTCACGGGAGTGGGATCGATCAGCGGCATCGGCAACACGCTCGCCAACACGATCGTCGGCAACAACGCGGGCAACATCCTGAAGGGACTGGCCGGGGACGACGGTCTGTTCGGCAAGGCCGGGAACGACCGCCTGTTCGGCAGCGGCGGCGTCGACCGGCTCGACGGCGGCGCCGGCAACGACTTCCTCGATGGCGGCTCCGGCAACGACAGGATGACGGGTGGGCTCGGCAACGACGTCTATCGCGTCAACGCGCCCGGCGACGCCGTGATCGAGGCGGCGGGCGGCGGCATCGACCGCATCGAGAGCACTATCGGCTTCGTTCTCGATGCGACACCCCAGGTCGAGAACCTGACGCTGCTCGGCACCGCCTTCTTCGGTTACGGCAACAGCCTCAACAACGTCATCACCGGCAACAATGTCGGCAACTCGCTCAGCGGCGGCTTCGGCAACGACATCCTGATTGGTGGGCTCGGCGGCGACAGCCTCGCCGGCGGGCCCGGGGCTGACATCTTCCGCTACCGCAGCGTCGCCGAGAGCACGACGCCCTTTCCCGACAGCATCGAACTCGTGCCTTTCCAGAACGACAAGATCGACCTGTCGGCCATCGACGCCAACGTCCTGGTCGCCGGCAACCAGGCCTTCACCTTCGTTGGCACGAGCGCGTTCACCGGGCCCGGCCAGGTGAACTACGCCGTCGAGATCGATACCATCCTGACGTTCACCAGCCGCACGACGATCTTCGCCAATGTCGACGCCGATGCCACGCCGGAATTCATCCTGACGATTCCGAGCTTCACGATCATCCCGGTCATCCCGACCGCGGGCGACTTCATCCTGTAGGCGCGCGCGAAGAGCGCGCCTGAGGGCGTGCTCAGCGCGGATCGTGCCCGCTGGCAGTAGCCCTCAGCGCCCGTCGGTGAGCAGCGGCGACCAGGTCGGGTCGGACGCGAAGGACGGCGTCGGCACCGGCACCTCGACGCGGCCGGTGACGTCGACCATGTAGAGCTTGCCGCCGGCCTGCCCGCCCGGGTCGCGGAAGAACATGATGTATTGCCCGTTCGGCGACCAGGAAGGGCTTTCGTTGTGAAAACCTTCCGTCAGGATGCGCTCGCCGGAGCCGTCCGGCCGCATGATGCCGATGGCGAAGCCGCCCCGGGCGCGCTTGGTGAAGGCGATATAGTCGCCGCGCGGCGACCAGGCCGGCTGCGAATACGACGAGCCTTCGCCGAACGAGATGCGGCGCGGATTGGAGCCGTCGGCGCCCATCACGTAGATCTGCTGCTGGCCGCCGCGGTCGCTTTCGAAGGCGATCTGGCTGCCGTCCGGGGCGAAGGACGGCGAGGTGTCGATGGCCGAGGTGGAGGTGATGCGCGTCGTCGTGCGGCTGGCGAGGTCCATCACGTAGATGTTCGAGTTGCCGCCCTGCTGCAGGCTCATGACGATCTTCTGGCCGTCCGGCGAGAAGCGCGGGCTCGAGGTCATGTCGGGGAAGTTGCCGACCACCTGGCGCGAGCCGGTGTCGAGGTTGATGACCTGCACGCGCGGCTGCTGGCCGATGCTCTGCGACATGTAGGTGATGTCCTGCGAGGCCGGCGAGTAGCGCGGCGTCACCACCAGCTGGTCGCCCTGCGTCAGGAAGCGCACGTTGGCGCCGTCCTGGTCCATGATGGCGAGGCGCTTGCGCCGGTTTTCCTTCGGCCCGGATTCGTCGACGAAGACGACGCGCGTGTCGAAGAAGCCGCCGAGGCCTGTGACCTTGCTGTAGACCGCGTCCGAGATGATGTGGCCGACCCGCCGCCACAGGCTCGGGTCGGTGAAATATTGCTGCCCGGCGATCTGCTGCCCGGCGAGCACGTCCCACAGCCGGAACTCGGTCTTGAACCGCCCCGCCGCGTCGCGCGACACGCGGCCGGTGACGAGGCCCTGCACGCCGGCGGCGCGCCAGGCGGCGAATTGCGGCGCCGTGTCGAAAGCCGGCTGCTTCTCCGGGAACTGGGCCCGGTCGACGGGCATGAAGTAGCCGGAGCGTTTTAAGTTGTTGGCGATGATGCCGGCCACCCGCTGGCCGAGATCGCCCTCCCCGGTGAAGTCGGCGATGGCGATCGGCATCGGCTGGAAATTGCCGCGGCGCACGTCGACCACGAGCTCGGCGCGGGCCGCCGTGACGGCGGCCAGCAGCGCCAGGGCGCCGACGACGGTGGCCGCAGCATCAATGCGGAAGAAGGTGACGATCAGGCGGCTCAGGAAGCCGGGAGTTGGCGCGCGCATCTTTTCTTGTCCGTCCCGCGCGGGCTGCGACGAATGCGAAGTTCAGCCCATGTCGCGGAGATTGAAATTTACCACCAAGTCTTTCCAATCTTGGTAATACGGCGCGAATTGGGCCGGAATGCGTAAGGGTGAACACTTACGTGCCGCCCGTGTGGCGCTGTCGGCCGCAATCCCGAACAGCGGATCGGCCGAGCGGTTGATGACCGACGGCTCGCCGGCCAGGGAGCCGTCCTGGTTGAGCCTGATGCGCACGCTCGGCACCGGCGGCTTCGCGGCCGATTGCAGCGCCACCGGCACGGCCCAGCAGCGGTGCAGCTGCTCCTGCAGGAGGCCGATCAACGCGTCGCGCATGCTCGGGTTGAGGCGCTGCGAGGTGCCGGTCGAGGTGCCGAGGGAGGCGGTGCGGTTGACCTCCGCCCCCGTCGAGCCCGACGACTGCGCCCGCTCCTTCGACTGCAAAAGCTCGTTGATCTTGCCGGGATTGAACTTGTCGGCGAGCTCGGCCTGGCGCTTGGCCTTGGCCTCGGCTTCCGCCTTGGCCTTGGCCTTGGCTTCGGCGACCGCCTTGGCCTTGGCTTCCGCCTCGGCCTTGGCCTTCGCCTTGGCGTCGGCCTCCGCCTTGGCCTTGGCCTTGGCTTCCGCCCTCGCCTTGGCCTGCGCCTGGGCCTTCGCCTTGGCTTCGGCTTCCGCCTTGGCCTCCGCTTCCTGCCTCGCCAGCAGCTCGGCCTCCTCGCGTTCGGCGGCCTTGGCCAGCTCTGCGCGGCTGGGCTCGGCCGGCTCGGGGCGGGCCGGAGGCGGCGGCGGCGGCGCGGCGGCGGCCTCGACCTCCTGGTCGTCGGCCTTCATCTCGGCGGGACGGGTGGGCGGCGCCTGGATGTCACGCTGGGCCTCGCCGGGATCGCGCTGCTCCTGCATCTCGGCGACGCGGTCGACGCGCGGGCGCGGGTCGGGCTTGACCTCCTCGGCCGTGCGCTCGCCGCGCGTGATCTCGGAGAACTGGTTGTCGGTGATGACCTCGACCGGGATGCCTTCCTGGGCATCGGGGAAGCTCTCGGAGGTCAGCGTCAACAGGGCCGCGCCCAGGCACACGGCATGCGCCGCCCCGGCGATCCAGATGCCCGGCTCCTGCCTGTTGAACCGCAAGCCCACGCTGCTTCTGCCCCTTTTCGTGGTCAAGCAGGTCTGCGCGGGCCCGCGCAAACCTGCAATGTCTTAAGTTCCTGCAGGTTTTCGGAATTCCGCAGGAGCCGTGGCATGTGCGGAGTTCCGAAAACCTGCCCCTGCTACTTCGGCTCCGGCTCCGTCACAAGCGCCACCCGCTTGAACCCGCCTCCGGTCACGATCGACATCACCTGCGCCACGCGCCCGTAATCGACGCGCTTGTCGCCGCGCACGAACACCCGCTCCTCGGTGCCTTGCTTGGCGGCCGCGGTCAGGCGCGGCACGATCTCGTCGTCCCTGAGCTCGCTCTCGGCGAGGAAGACCTGGCCGGTGGCCCGGATCGACAGCGAGATCGGCCTGGCGTCGACGTTGAGCGGCGCCGCCCGCGTCTGCGGCAGATCCAGCGGCACGCCGACGGTCATCAGCGGCGCGGCCACCATGAACACGATCAGCAGCACGAGCATGACGTCGATGAACGGCGTCATGTTGATCTCGTTGATGGCGCGTCCGCGCGTGGCGCGGCGGCGGCGCCGTCCGCTATGGGCCTTGGCGTGGGCTGCGGCGACCGACATCGGCTGTCCCTCAGGCGGCGAGCGCGATGCGCTCGTCGATCTGGCGCGAGAGGATGGCGGAGAACTCGTCGGCGAAGGTCTCGAGGCGCACCTGCGCCTTCGCCACCTCGGCCTGCAGCTTGTTGTAGGCGAGCACCGCCGGGATCGCCGCGAACAGGCCGACGGCGGTCGCGAACAGCGCCTCGGCGATGCCCGGAGCGACGACCGCGAGGCTGGTGTTCTTCGACGCGGCGATCGAGGTGAACGAGTTCATGATGCCGATGACCGTGCCGAACAGGCCGATATAGGGCGCCGCCGAGCCGATCGAGGCGAGGAACAGGAGGCGCGAGTCGAGGCGATGCACCTCGCGCTGGATGGTGACGTCGAGGACCTTGTCGATGCGCTGCGCCAGGCTCGCGACCGAGCGGCCGGAGCCCTCGAAGGAGCGCTTCCACTCGCGCATGGCGGCGACGAACACGGCCGCGAGCCCGGTGGTCGAGCGCTCGCTCAGCGAGCGGTAAAGCTCTTCCAGGGACTGGCCCGACCAGAAGATCTCCTCGAAGCGGTCCATGGCGCGCTTGGTGCGGGCGAACAGCAGCGTCTTGTCGATGATGATCGCCCAGCACCAGACGGAGGCGGCGACCAGCCCGAGCATCACGAGCTTGACGATGATGTGGGCGTTCCAGAACAGCCCGAGGAGCGACAGGTCGTGCGCGACCTGCGTCGTTGCGATGGCCTCAGCCGGATTCATTCGTTCAGGTTCCTCGTCCCCCGGGCCGCCCGTGCGCGGCCGCAACGGCCCCTTCGCCACCCCCGAGCACGATCAGGCGGAAGCGATAGCACCCCGCCCGGAGACATCATGCAAGACCGAAGCCGGGACCTTATCCCATGCCTTTGCTCGTGGCCTCCAAATCTGTCGAAAATGAGGGCGGGACGGCCGCGGAGCGGCTCCTCCGCAGCCAAAAAAGCTAAGCCCCGCCATGGTTAACGCCCGGTTAGGG
>DATBIR010000159.1:0-22483 GCA_036556825.1 Beijerinckiaceae bacterium | reverse complement strand
CGCGCGCCGCGTCGACCGCCGCCTGCAGCAGGTTGCCCGTGCCGTTCGCCGCGCAGCGGCTCAGCGCCTCGAGCGCCGCGTCGACCGCTGCCTGGTCGCGCTCCGCCTTGAGACGCTGCAGCTTCTCGATCTGTCGCGTGCGGACAACCTCGTTCTCGACCTTGAGCAGCTGGATGTCGCCGTCGTCCTCGGTCCGGAAGGCGTTGACGCCGACGATCTTCTGCACGCCGGCGTCGATGCGCGCCTGCGCCCTGGCGGCGGCCTCCTCGATGCGCAGCTTCGGGATGCCGGCCTCGATCGCCCTGGCCATGCCGCCGAGCGCCTCGACCTCCTGGATGTGCTGCCACGCGCGCGCCGCGAGCTCGCCGGTCAGGCGCTCGACATAATAGGAGCCGCCCCACGCGTCGATGATGCGCGTCGTGCCGCTCTCCTGCTGCAGGAAGAGCTGCGTGTTGCGGGCGATGCGCGCCGAAAAGTCCGACGGCAGCGCCAGCGCCTCGTCGAGCGCGTTGGTGTGCAGCGACTGCGTATGCCCCTGCGTCGCCGCCATCGCCTCGATGCAGGTGCGCGCCACGTTGTTGAACACGTCCTGCGAGGCCAGCGACCAGCCCGAGGTCTGCGTGTGCGTGCGCAGCGCCAGCGATTTTTGCGATTTCGGATCGAAGCCCTTGATCAGCTTCGCCCAGGTCAGGCGCGCGGCGCGCAGCTTGGCGAGCTCCATGAAGAAATTCATGCCGGCGTTCCAGAAGAACGACAGGCGCGGCGCGAACTGATCGATGCTGAGGCCGGCGGCGAGCCCGGCGCGCACGTATTCGAGGCCGTCGGCGAGCGTGTAGGCGAGCTCGAGGTCGATCGTCGCGCCGGCTTCCTGGATGTGGTAGCCGGAGATCGAGATCGGGTTGAATTTCGGCATGTGCTGCGCCGTGTAGGCAAAAATGTCGCCGACGACGCGCATCGAGGGGCCGGGTGGGTAGATGTAGGTGTTGCGCACCATGAACTCTTTGAGGATGTCGTTCTGGATCGTCCCCGAGAGTTTTTGCGGCGGCACGCCCTGTTCCTCTGCCGCCACGATGTAGAGCGCCAGCACCGGCAGCACGGCGCCGTTCATGGTCATCGACACGCTCATCTGGTCGAGCGGGATCCCTGCGAACAGGGTGCGCATGTCGATGATCGAGTCGATGGCGACGCCCGCCATGCCGACGTCGCCGGCGACGCGCGGATGGTCCGAATCGTAGCCGCGATGCGTGGCGAGGTCGAAGGCCACCGACAGGCCCTTCTGGCCGGCCGCCAGGTTGCGCCGGTAGAAGGCGTTGGAATCCTCCGCCGTCGAGAAGCCGGCATATTGCCGGACCGTCCACGGCTGGTTGACATACATGGTCGGGTAAGGGCCGCGCAGATACGGCGGCAGCCCGGGAAACGTGTCGAGGAAATCGAGCTTTTGGCGGTCCTCGGGGCCGTATTGCGCTTTGACGGCAATTCCCTCCGGCGTGAGCCACGGCTCGGCGCCGGGCTCTCCCTCTCCCGCCTGCGGGAGAGGGTTGGGGTGAGGGGAGGGGGCCCTGACGAGACCCAAGCCGGACAGAAGCTTGCGCAATGGCCCCGCTGCCGGATCAGGTACGGCGCTGCCCTCACCCGGTCCGCCTGGCGGACTCGACCTCTCCCGCTGCGCGGGAGAGGTTAGGGGAACCGTCGAGAAATCCGGGATGCGGCTCATGCAGGCAGGTCTATACCACAGGCGGCGCAGAAGCGGGTAAACGCCCCCGCCATGCTCGGAGCGGTAGCGTTGTCATGGCCGGGCTTGGTGTCCCTTGTGCCCGGACAGCGCGGAGCGCTGATCCGGGTACGGCCATCTCGATCGGAAGAACGTCCCGGGCTTGTCCCGGTGATCTCGATACCAAGGGCTCCGCCTTTCCGATCGGGATGGCCGGCACAAGGCCGGCCATGACAATGAAGGCGGCGCCAAGCCTGGGATGGCGGCCACGCCGTCGATCCTGTAGAGGCTCCCTCATGCCGGACCTGACACAATTCGCCCTCTACGTTGCCGCGGCGCTCGTGCTCGCCGTCACGCCCGGCCCGGGCATTTTTTACGTCGCCGCGCGCACGCTCGCCGGCGGCCGCGCCGAAGGCGTCGCCTCGAGCTTCGGCACGGGGCTCGGCGGCATGGCGCACGTCGTCGCCGGCAGCCTCGGCGTGTCCACCATCGTGCTCGCCAGCGCCGAGCTGTTCACGGCGCTGAAGCTCGTCGGCGCCGCCTACCTGGTCTGGCTCGGCCTCCGCACGATCCAGTCCGCCCGGCGCGAGGCGGCGATGGTGTTGAACGGCGGCGCCGCGGCGCCGCCGATCGGCCCGCGGCGGGCCTTTCGCGAGGGCGTGCTGGTCGAGGCGCTGAACCCGAAGACGGCCGCCTTCTTCCTCGCCTTCGTGCCGCAATTCGTCGATCCGGCCACAGGCCACGTCGCGCTGCAGTTCGTGGTGCTCGGCACCGTGTCGGTGGTGCTCAACACGCTCGCCGATATCGTCGTCGCCTGGGCGGCGAGCGGCATCCGGAGCGGCGCGACGGCGCGTCCCGCGTTCGTCCGCCGCCTGCGCGAGGGCTCGGGCGCCGCCATGGTCGCGCTCGGCGTCGGCCTCGCTTTGGCGAAGCGCCCGGCGACCTGATCGCCGGGCTGCGCTGACGGGACGGCCGCCGCTATGTCCTTCAGCGGCCGTCCGGCGTCGACAGCTGGGCGAGGCTGGAGGCGAGCTCGTCCTTGCGGAAGGGCTTGGTCAGGCGCGGGAGGTCGGGCGCGATGCCTTCGCTCTCGGCATAGCCGGAGACGAGCAGCACCGGAACGTCCGGCTGGACGTCGCGGACCGTGCGCGCCAGGTCGGCGCCGCTCATTCCCGGCATGAGGTGGTCCGTGACCAGCACGTCGAACCGCTTGCCCTGCTCGATCAGGCGCATCGCCTCTTCGGCGGACGCGGCCTCCACCACGCCGTAGCCGAGATCGGCCAGCATGTCGGCCGTGCTGATGCGGACCAGCTCCTCGTCGTCGACCAGGAGCGCGGTGCCCCGCCTCCCTTCGAGATCGGCAGGCTCCGGCGCGGCGGGGCGCAATTCGGGCGCGGCGGCGGTTTCGGGCAGCCACAGCTCGACGTTGGTGCCGAGCCCCGGGCGGCTGTGGATGGTGAGCGCTCCGCCAAGCTGGGAGGCGAGGCCATGCACCATCGACAAGCCGAGCCCCGTCCCCTTGCCGATGCCTTTGGTCGAGAAGAACGGCTCGACGGCGCGCTTCAGCGTCGCCTCGTCCATGCCCAACCCGGTATCGGCGATGGACAGGCGTACATAACGCCCTGCCGGCAGATCCGACGGATGGCCCGCCTCGACGCGGGCGTTGCTCGCCGAGATCCGCAGCGTGCCGCCGTTCGGCATGGCGTCGCGCGCATTCACGGCAAGGTTCAGGAGCGCCATTTCCAGCTGGTTCGGATCGGCCATGGCCGGACGCAGGCCGTCGGCCGCTTCGACCACGACCTTGATCTGCGGCCCGGTCGTGCTCGCCACCAGGCCCCCCATGCTGCTCACCAGCGCGGCGACATCCACCGGCACGGCCTGCAACGGTTGGCGCCGGGCGAAGGCAAGCAGCCGCTGCACGAGCGTCTTGGCCCGCTCCGCCGACTGCATCGCACCCGCGATCAGCCGCTGCTCCCGCTCGCCGCCGAGCGCTTTTCGCTGCAGCATGTCGAGGCTGCCGACGATCGGCGTCAACAGGTTGTTGAAATCGTGCGCAACGCCGCCCGTGAGCTGGCCCATCGCCTCCATCTTCTGGCTCTGGCGCAGCGCCTCTTCGGCGACGACCTGCCGGGTGACGTTGCGGCTGGAGCCGATGATGCGCGTGACCCGGCCGTCGGCGTCGCGCACGGGCACGAGTGACGTGTCCCAGTGCTGCGGCTTGCCGTTGAAATCGAACACCTCGCGATACTGATAGATCGTGCCGCTCTCGACCACCCGCCGGTAGCTTGCGAGCACGCGCGCGGCCATGTCGGGCGGCAGGAACGTCTCCAGGCGCTGCCCGCGCACGTCCTCCAGCCGGAAACCGACGGCGGCCTCGTGGGCCGGATTGATCTGCTCGACGACGAAGCCGCCGTCCGGCGCGACGCCGATCACGAACAGCGCCTCGGGGCTGTTCTCGAAATAGGCGCGGTAGAGCGCGTCGGCTTCGCGCCTCGCCGCCTCCGCCTCCGCCAGCCGCTGCTGCTCGCGCACCCGATCGGTGACGTCGTAGGCGAACTGGTAGGCGCCGATGCGCTCGCCGAAAGCGTCGCGCAGCACGTGGTATTTCATCTCGTAGCTGCGGCGCGCGCGTGCGGGATCGCCGAACGCGCCCACCTCCATGAACGCCTCCCCCGCGAGGGCGCGGCCCCACACCGCCCGCACGGCCGCCTGGTGCTCGGGCATGTGCGCCAGCAGGTCGAGCATCGAGTCGCCGACCCTTGGCCGGACGCCGAAGATGCGCTCGAACTCGTCGGCGGCCGCGCGGTTGATGGCCAGCCAGCGGAAATCGAGATCGGCGACCTGCACGAAAGCATCCGTGCCTTCGACCAGGTCGGCCAGCAGCTTGCGCTCGGCCAGCGCTTCGCCGATGCGCTGCTCGAGATGCTCGTTCAGCTCGCGCATGCGCTGCTCGGCCAGCCGGCGGTCGTGGATGTCGATGACGGAGCCGACATAGCCGCGGAAGGCGCCGCCGTCGTCGAAGCGCGGCGCCGCCGCGTCGATGGCCCAGTGGTAGCTGCCGTCGGCGCGGCGCAGCCGATATTCGAGGCGGAACGGCGCACGCGCCGCATTCGCTTCCAGGAAAACGCGCTCCGCCTCGGGCCTGTCGTCGGGATGGGTGGTGTCGAGCCAGCCGAAGCCCTCGGCCTCCTCGGCGGTCTGCCCGGTGAACTCGTACCAGCGGCGGTTGAGATAGGTGCACCGGCCGCTCGCGTCCGTGACCCACATCATCACCGGCGCGTGGTCGGCCATGTTGCGGAAGCGCGCCTCGCTCTCGCGGGCCGCGCGCTCGGCCAGCACCTGGCCGGTCGTTTCGGCGACCGCGCAGAACATGCCGGCGACGCGGCCGCTCTCGTCCTGCACGGGCGAGTAGGAGAAGGTGAACCAGGTCTGCTCGTCGAAGCCCTTGCGGTTCATGACGAGCGGCAGGTTCTCGCGATAGGTCGCCTCGCCGGCCATGGCGGCGTCGATCAGCGGCGAGATGTCGTCCCAGATCTCCGCCCAGATGTCGCGGAAGCGGCGTCCGAGCGCCTGCGGATGCTTGGCGCCGAGGATCTCGGCATAGGCATCGTTGTAGAGGAAGCCGAGCTCGGGCCCCCACGCTACGAACATCGGGAATTTCGAGTTGAGCAGCAGCCCGACCACGGACCGCAGCGATTGCGGCCATGTCTCCGGGGCGCCGAGCGGCGAGGCCGACCAGTCGTGCGTGCGCATGAGCGCGCCGACCGCGCCGCCGCCCATGGGAAAGCCGGAAGGATCAGCGGGCCGACGGGAGCCGATCATGATTCGTCTTGCGCCTTGTGCATCTCGCGCCGCCTGGCGCAAACACCCTCGGCCCTGACGAGTAGGCGAAACCCCTTCGCGGGCGCAACCACCGGTCCCGCCCGGGGGCAAACCTTCGCAACGCGTCCGCGCGGCCGGCCGGGACCGGCCGCTCCGCTTGCGGCGACGCCGATCCGCCCGCTTGATTCGCGCCCGAACCGGCCATTGCCGAAGGCTGACACTTTTCGCCCGAAATTGGACATTACCCGACAGGTCCCGCTCCGGGCGAAAGCGGCCTGCCCGGCCCCCTCATATGTGCCTGCGAGGCCAGATCGCCATGTCGAGCCACTCAAAGAGACGCAAGGCGAGCGCGAATCGGACGGCAATGGCGCGCGTCGTCGCGTGGTCCCGCCTGCTCGCCCTCGCCCTGCTCCTGCTGCCCGCCCCGGCGCTGGCCGGCGCCAGGGAGAGGCTCGCGGCGCTGGCGCCGTCGGGCCTCGTGCTCGTGATGGACGAGAAGGGCAGCGAGCTGGTGGCGCAGAACGCCGACAGGCCCTTCGTGCCTGCCTCCGTCGCCAAGATCGTCACCGCCTGGCTGGCGATGGAGGTCCTGGGCGCCGACTACCGCTTCCAGACGCGCTTCTATCTGGACCGTGACCGGGTGCTCTACATCCGCGGCGGCGGCGATCCCTTCCTGATCTCCGAAGAGCTGGCCCAGCTCGCGTCGGCGCTGGTCGCCGCAACCGGCAGGCAGCCGCTCGCCGGCATCGTGCTCGACGCGAGCTACTACCCGTCCGACATCCGCATTCCGGGCATCGAGGATACGGACGAGGCCTACGACGCGCTGAACTCCGCGCTGGCGGTGAACTTCAATACGATCCATGCCGTGCGCAAGGGCAACACGGTCCAGTCCGCCGAGAAGCAGACCCCGATCACGCCGCTGGCCATCAGCCAGTTCCGGGCGCGCGGCCCCCAGGGGCGCAGCCGCATCAGCCTGACCCAGGACCCGGAGGTCGGGCTGCAATATGCGGGCGAGCTGATCGCCGCCTTCATCGAGCGGGCCGGCGGCAGCGTGAAGGGCAAGATCACGACCGGAGCCGTGCCGGCGGGCCTGGAGCCGGTCTACGTGCATCGCCAGTCACGCCCGCTGTCGACGATCCTTGCCAGGCTGCTCGGCGACTCGAACAACTACATCGCCAACCAGGTCTTCCTGGAGATCGGCGGGCTTCGCCTGGGCGGGCCCGTCAGCCTCGAGAAGTCGCTCAAGGTCGCGAACGAGATGCTCGCCAGGCACGGCCTCGCCAAGTCCATCCATCTCGAGGAAGGCTCGGGCATCAGCCGCGGCAACCGCTTCACGGCCCGCGGCCTCGCGCAGCTGCTGCATCTGTTCGGGCCGCACGCAGCGCTGCTCCGCGGCGGCGACGGCGCCAGCTACAAGACCGGCACCTTTTCCGGCGTCCGCACCCTGGCGGGCTATGCCGACACGTCCAGGAATGGGCGCGTGCGCTTCGTCATCTCCCTCACAGGCAACGACGGCGGACTGCGCTTCCGGCTGCTCAAGGCCATCCAGTCCGGGCTGTAGCGCATGACGAAGCATCGCATCTATTCAATGAGTGTCGCCAGCGTCTATCCGCACTATGTCGCCAAGGCGGAGAGAAAGGGACGCACGAAAGCCGAGGTCGACGAGATCATCTGCTGGCTGACGGGACACAGCCGGGACTCGCTCGACGATCAGCTGGCGAGAAAAACGAACTTCGAAACCTTCTTTGCGCAGGCGCCGCGCATGAATCCCGCGCGATCGCTGATCACCGGCGTGGTCTGCGGCGTGCGCGTCGAAGACATCCAGGAGCCCACCATGCGGGAAATCCGCTACCTCGACAAACTGATCGACGAGCTCGCAAAGGGCAAAGCCATGGAGAAGATCCTGCGGACGTAGGCGGGGCAGGGGGCACCTGGCTGTCGTGCACCGCTTGTTCGCCTGTCCGCTTCAATTGTCATGGCCGGCCTTGTGCCCGCCATCCCGATCGGAAAGGCGCGGCGCTCTTCCGATCGGGATCACCGGGACAAGCCCGGTGATGACAGTGCCCGGCAATGACAAGGAAGGGGTTACGACGTGCGCGCGTTGAACGGACTCGCCTACACGGTCGCGCTGGTCATCGCGGCCGGCGAGATCGCCCGCTTTTGGGGAAGCGAGCGGTTCATTCCGATGGCGCTCGACGAGCTCCTGGTCGCCGCGGCGCTGGTCTGGGCCGCCTGGCGGTCGAGGCATGACGGCGCCGGCTGGCACCTCGCCGCATGGGGCGCCTTGTGCGGCCTCGCGCTCGTCCTGCTGGTCGAGACCGCCGATCATCAGATGCACGGACCCGCGAAGGCGGCGGGACCCATCTATCTAGCGGCGCTCGGCGCCATGCTGATCGTCGGGCTGTGGGCCGTCGGGCGCGCGCTGCGCCTGGTCCGGCGCGACGACGGGCGGTAGGCGGAGCCTCCGGACGAAGCGTCCCGCGGTCGCGCCGTTGCTGTAGCGCGCATCGGCGATGGTCACGATGGTGCCGTCGATGCGGCGCTCGATCCTGGCGAAGGGAAGGCGGGACCAGTAGAGGAAGTCGGCGATCGCCTTCGCCTGCCGCGCCCGGGCGATCGCCGGATCGTCCATGTTCGTCTCGATCAGGCCAGGCTCCAGCTGCAGCCTTGGAGACGGCGTCCAGCGCAGCACGCCGAAGCCGTAGGCGTCGTCGGTGGCGAAGACGACGTCGCGCCGGAACGGGTTGACCGGCACCGGGCTGGCGACCACCGTCCGCACAGGGCCATGGCCGCGCGCTTCGGCCGCCGCTCGCGTCAGCCGTTCCGCGGCGACGCTGCCGAGGCCCATGGCCGTCGTGTAGGCCGCCGCCACGCAGAGGCTGACGAGCGCCGGGGCGCCGGGATGCGCCGATCCCCTGCGCCGGCGTCGCCGCGACAGCCAGACGCCCATGCCAAGCGCCCCCCACAGCCAGACGTCGATGATGAAAAGCGTGTCGCCGTAGAACCATCGCTCGGAGAACGGCATGAGCAGGCGGATGCCGTAGGTGTTCATGAAGTCGAGCAGCGGGTGCGAGGCCCAGCCGACATAGGCCAATGCGAGCAGCCAGCCGGCATTTACTGGCAGTCGCCCGGCCGGTCGCGTCCCCCGCCGGCTCTGCCAGCCATCGAACAGCAGCATGGCGCCGACGAGCAGCGGCGGCAGCAGCAGCATGGCGAGCGGACCGTGCGTCCAGCCCCGGCGCCACGCGAGATTCTCGCCGAACAGGAGGCCGAGCGCGTCGATGTCGGCCAGGTTGGCGGCAATGACGAGGGTCGCCATGCCGAGGCCGGTCTTCTTCTTGAGGCCCGCTTCGCCGAGCGCCGCACCGGCCAGACTGTGAGCGAGATTGTCCAAGCGAGCCCTTTCTCATCAAGCCGCAACCGAGGAATGCCGGGCTCGGCGTGCCGCTTCAAAGCAGATTCCTTGTCCGATGGCGAACGCGCCGCGCGCCCGCCGGCGTGAACGCCGACGCGATGCGGACGGCGGCGGATCACCGCCGCGCGGCTGACGAGCTTGGCGCTTTACAGCCGAAGCCGCCCGGTCCAACCTTGGCGGGCTTGCGCGCACGGCGCTGCGCGACTGGCGGGCGAGTCCGTCGATGCGGACGTCCGGGCAATGCGTGGGAGGCCGGCTCCAACCAGCCCAACGACAATGGTGAGGAAACAATGAGAATTGCTCTCGCAGGAACCCTGGCTGCCGCCCTGGTTGCGGCCGCGCCGTCGGCCCAGGCGCAGGTCAAGGTCGGCGTCATCAACAGCCTGTCGGGGAACTTCGCCACGTTCGGCGAACGATACCGCACCGGCATGCAGGTCGCTCTCGACGAGATCAACGGCAAGGGCGGCATCAAGGGGCAGAAGATCGAACTGGTGGTCCAGGACGACCGCTCGGACGCGCAGAGCGCGCTCTCTGCCGCCGAGGCCCTCGACAATCAGGGCGTGCCCCTGGTCATCGGCTCGTATGCATCGTCGATCACCGGTCCGCTGGCGCAGTTCCTGACGCGCCGCCGCGTTCCTCTGGTCGTGCTCGGCAGCGCCGACGACAGCATCACCCGTCCCGGCTCGCCATGGATCTTCCGGGCCAAGCACAACTCCACCATCGTCGCGACCGCCTACTTCAACTACTTCGACCATCTCAGGCAGAAGAAGGCGGACGTGCCGCTGACGACCATCGCCATGCTGTACGGCAACGGGGCATGGCCGACGTCGCTGGCGAAGGCCGGCAAGCAGTTCGCCGAGCAGCGCGGCTACAAGATCGTCGGAGATCAGGCCTACGATCAGGGCATGAGCGACTTCCGGCCGATCCTCAACCGCTTCCGCGCGGCGCAGCCGGACATCCTCTACATCGTCTCGTATGCGGATGACGGCGTCGCCATCGCGCGGCAGCTGCGCGAGGTCGGCCTCAACGCCAAGGCGATCGCCATCGACACCTCGGCCGCGTTGCCGAGCTTCATCCAGCAGGTCGGCGACCTGTCCGAGCACATCGCCACCGTCGTGAGCTGGAGCAAGGACGTGAAGCTGCCCGGCGCGCAGGACCTCTACGAGCGGCTCAAGGCCCGCGCCGGGTCGGAGCCGTCCTTCTACGAGGCGGAAGGCTACCTCGCCCTCGCCGTCGCCGCCGACGCGCTGCGGCGCGCGAGCTCGAACTCGCGCGAGGCCGTGCGCGACGCGCTCGCCGCCACCGACCTCGAGACGCCGGCCGCGAAAGTTCGCTTCCAGGACTACGACGGCATGAAGAACCAGAATCCGATCCGCAGCCTGGTGCTGCAGATCCAGAAGGGCAATCACGTCACGGTGTTCCCGGCCGAGCTGGCCGCCGCCGAGGCGCGTCACCCGACGCCGGCCTGGTCCGAGCGCTGACAGGAAAGGGCAGGGCGGCCCGGCCGCCCTGCCGCCTTCTTTTCGCTGCGGCTGAGACGATCTCGCAGCCGCCAAACCGAGACCGTTTCTCGGACCGGCAGGCGTGACCGATCTCGTCATCTTTCTGCAGAACTTCCTGAACGGCATTCTGATCGGCGGCGTCTACGCGCTGATCGGGATCGGCCTGACGCTCGTCTTCGGCGTCATGCGAACGATCAACTTCGCGCATGGCGACTTCGTCGTCCTGGGGATGTACAGCGCGGTGCTGCTCGACCTGCTGTTCGGGTTCGATCCGTACGTTTCCCTTTTCGTCGCGCTGCCGCTGGGATTCGTGATCGGCTTCGTCGTCGAGCGCGTCATCCTCGCGCCGATCGCCGAGGCGCCGCCGGAGGCGTCCCTGCTCGCCACCCTTGGCGTTTCGCTCGTCATCGGCAACCTGCTGTTCCTGACCTTCGGCGCCGAGCCGCGCTCGGTGCAGGTGTCGTATGCCGCGTCGACGTTCGCGCTCGGCAGCGTGAATGTCTCGATCGTGCTGCTGCTCGCCGGCATCGCCACCACGGCGCTGGTCGCCGCGCTTTACGGAATCCTCAACGTCACCGAGATCGGCCGCGCCATCCGCGGTACCGCCGAGAACCGGCTCGGCGCCGAGCTGGTCGGCATCGATACGCGCCGCATCTACAGCATCGTCTTCGGCATCGGCGCGATGCTCGCCGTCGCGGCCGGCGTGACGCTGATCCCGCTCCTGTTCGCGACGCCGACATTCGCGGGCGCCACCTACACGCTGAAGGCCTTCGTCGTCACCGTGCTCGGCGGGCTCGGCAACATCGGCGCCGCCGTCGGCGGCGGGCTGCTGCTCGGCCTCGCGGAGGTTCTGGGCGCCTCGTATCTGGCGTCGGAATATCGCGACGCCTACGGGCTGATCGCCTTCCTCGCGGTTCTCCTCCTCCGTCCCGAGGGGCTGTTCGGCCGCACGGTGAAGCGCGTATGAGGGGGCATCTTCTCGGGCTCGGTGCCCTGGTCGCGCTCGGTGCCGTCTATCCTCACCTCTTTCCGGCGTATCTGACGCTCGCCATCACGGTGCTGCTGTTCGCGGGATGGGCGACGGCCTGGGACGTCCTCGGCGGCTGGAACGGCCAGGTCAGCCTCGGCCATGCCTCCTTCGTCGGTCTCGGCGCGTATTTCGTGGCGCTCGGCCAGGCGCGTTACGACATCGCGCCCTGGTGGTCCCTGACGCTCGCCGTGCTGGTCGCGGCGGCGCTCGCCTATGCCTGGGGGCGGCTGACCTTCACGCTGCGCGGACCGTATTTCACGCTCTCCACCATCGCCTTCGCCGAGATCCTGCGGCTCGTCGCCATCAACGAGGGCTGGCTGACCGGCGGCGCCACAGGCGTGTTCATCGCCACCTTGCCGGAGCCCTTCGGCGTCGACCTCTTCTCGCGCAGGACGCAGTTCTATCTCGCGCTCGCCTTCGCCGCGCTCGTGGTCGCCGTCGTCGCCGTCATGTCGCGCATCCGCTTCGGGTATCAGCTCCGCGCGGTGCGCGAGGACGAGGACGCGGCCATGGCGGCCGGCATCGATCCGACGAGCGTCAAGCTGAAGGCGTTCATGCTGTCGGGCGTCCTCACGGCGGTAGGCGGCGGCATCCACGGCATCGTCCTCTCCTTCCTCGAGCCGCACGCGCTCTTCGCCCTGCTGATCTCGGTCCAGATCGCGCTCACCGCCATCATCGGCGGACGCGGCACGGTGTGGGGGCCCGCGGTCGGCGCCCTTCTCCTGATCGGCGCCGGCGAGGTGTTTCGCACCACCTTCGCCGAGGCCAACCTCTTGATCTACGGACTGCTCATCCTGGTCGTCGTCCTGTTCATGCCGCACGGGATCGTCGGCGAGCTGTCGCGCAATCTCGTCCGGAGGCGTTATGCAAAGCGCGCTCAGGGCTGAGGGGATCACGGTCCGCTTCGGCGGCGTCACGGCCGTCGACGACGTCTCGCTGTCGCTGCGTTGCGGCGAGATCCTCGGCCTGATCGGGCCGAACGGCGCCGGCAAGACGACCCTCTTCAATGCGCTCACCGGCTTTGTCCGCCCGCGCGCCGGCAAGGTGTTCCTGTTCGAGCGCGACGTCACCGGCGCGCCGCCGTTCCGGCGGGCGCGCGCGGGATGCGGCCGCACGTTCCAGACCGAGCGCCCGTTCGAGGAATTGACGGTGCTCGAGAACGTCCTCGTGCCCGCCTTCCTGATCGAGCGGCGGCGGCCCGCGGCCGAGGCGCTCGCCCTGCAGGCGCTGGAGCAGGTCGGGCTTCTGGACCGGTGCGACCAGCCCGCCATGGACCTCAATCTCGCCCGCCGCCGCCGCCTCGAGCTGGCCAAGGCGCTTGCCATCAGGCCGCGCGTGCTGTTCCTCGACGAGATCATGGCCGGCCTCAATCCTCCGGCCCTGCGCGAGATGATCGACTTCGTGGCGCGGCTGCGCCAGCAGGGCCTCGCCATCCTGATGGTCGAGCACATCATGGAGGCGATCATCGAGCTGTCGGATCACGTCATCGTCATGGCGAGCGGCGCCCGCATCGCCGAGGGCGCGCCGCGGGCCGTGATGAGCGAGCCGCGCGTGATCGAAGCCTATCTCGGGACGGACTGATGACGAGGAGGCCCATCCTGCAGGTCGACAATGTCGAGCTCGGTTACGGCACGCTGAAGGTCGTCTTCGGCGTCTCGCTCCACGTCGGCGAAGGCGAGCTGGTGGGGCTCGTCGGCGGCAACGGCAGCGGCAAGTCGACCATCCTGCGCGCCGTCTCCGGGATGATCACGCCATGGGGCGGCCGCATCGTCTTCGACGGCGAGGCGATCGGCGCCGTGCGTCCGCACGAGATGGCGCGCCGAGGCCTCGCCCACGTGCCCATGGGGCGTCAGCTGTTTCCCAACCTGACCGTCCACGACAACCTCATGCTCGGCGCCTACCTGCCGGGCGCGCGGGCCGAGCGGGACCGCAATCTGCAGCGGGTCTATGATCTCTTTCCCGACCTCGTCCGCTTCGCGGGCGCCCGCGCCGCGCAGCTCTCCGGCGGCCAGCAGCAGATGGTCGCGGTCGCGCGCGCGCTGATGCTCGGACCGCGCATGCTGATCATGGACGAGCCCAGCATCGGCCTGTCGCCGATCCTGGTGAAGGAGGTCATGGCGGCCATCCGGCGCGTCGCCGACACGGGCCTGCCGATCCTGCTCGTCGAGCAGAACGTCAAGCAGGTCCTGGCGGTGAGCCACCGGGCCTATGTGCTGGAGAACGGCCGGCTCGTGCTCGACGGACCGGCCGCCGAGCTGCAGGGCCATCCCATGATCCGAAAAGCCTATCTCGGCCTGTGATGTTCAGAGCATTTTCCGGCGAAGTGGATCCGGTTCGCCGAAGAAAATGCGTCTCTAGAGTGAGCGCGCCATGACCAGTGATCTCGCCTTCCGCCCCGTCCACGTGCTTGCTGCGGAGATCGCCTCGGGCCGCCTTTCGCCCGTGGAGGTGGTCGACGCTTGTCTCGCCCGCATCGAGGATCACGATGCGAAGCTGCACGCCTTCACCGAGGTCTATGCGGCGGATGCCCGCCTCGCCGCCGAGGCGGCCGAACGCGCCATCCGCGCCGGCCACGTCCTCGGCCCGCTGCACGGCGTTCCGGTCGCCGTCAAGGATCTCGTCGAGATGGCGGGGCGCATCACCACCGGCGGCGCGGGCATCTGGCGCGAGCGCCGCTCGACCGTCACGGCGACGCTGGCGCAGCGTCTGATCGCGGCCGGCATGATCGTGATCGGCAAGACGCATACGGTCGAGTTCGCTTATGGCGGCTGGGGGACGAACAAGCCGATGGGCACGCCGTGGAATCCGTGGGACCCGGATGTGCACCGCGTGCCGGGCGGATCGAGCAGCGGCTCCGGCGTGGCGGTCGCCGCGGGCCTGGCTCCGTGGGCGATCGGCAGCGACACGGGCGGCTCCGTGCGTCTTCCGGCGTCGTTCTGCGGCATCACCGGCCTGAAGGTGACGGTCGGCCGCATCAGCACCCATGGCGTGCTGCCGCTCAGCCCGAGCCTCGACACGCCGGGCCCGATGGCGCGCTCCGCCGCCGATGCGGCGCTGCTCTACGAGGTTCTCAAGGGGCCGGACCCGCGCGATCCGAGGACGCTCGCCTGCCCGGCCGGAGCTCCTTTGTCCGGGCTCAGGCGCGGCGTGCGCGGCCTGCGCCTCGCCCGCATGCCGGAGAGTGAGCGGGCGGGCGTGGCGCCGGAGGTGCTCGCCGCATACGACCAGGCGCTGCGCGAGCTGGAGCGGCTCGGCGCCGAAGTCGTCGAGCTGCGGCTGCCGTGCGGTTTCGGCGACCTCGCCGCCGCCAACGGCCGCATCATGAGCGCCGAGGCTTATGCCCTTCTCGCCGAGGTCGTCGACGACGACAGCCTGGAGCTTGATCCCGACGTGCGGCCGCGCATCCAGGCCGGGCGCGCCATCTCGTCGCGCGATTATCTGCTGGCGCTGCAGCAGCGCGCCGCCCTCAAGGCCGCTTTCGCCGACGCGATGGACGACGTCGACGCGCTCCTCACGCCGACCACCCGCACGGCGGCGATCCCGGTCGACGAGGTCGACCAGGCCGTGACCCCGGCCCACTTCACGCGCTTCGCCAACTTCCTCGACCTCTGCGCGCTGGCGCTCCCCAACGGCGTCACCTCCGAAGGTCTGCCGACCTCGCTGCAGATCAACTGCCGCGCCTATGACGAAGCCCTGGCGCTGCGCATCGGCTTCGCCTACCAGCAGGCGACGGACTGGCACGAGCGGCGGCCGCAGCTCGGGGCGCGCGGATGAACGACGCGCCGCGCCAGAGGAAACGTCACGAGAAACGCGAGGAGAGGCGGCGATGGGCTCGGTTCCCGATACGATGCGCGCGGTGATCGCCCGGGCGGGAGGCGGGCCGGACGTGCTCGCCCTCGACACGCGCCCCGTGCCGGCGGCACGGGAGGGCGAAATCCTGGTGCGGGTCGCGGCGGCGGGCGTCAACCGGCCTGACGTGCTGCAGCGCCAGGGGCTCTATGCGCCGCCGCCGGGGGCGCCGGACATCCTTGGCCTCGAGATCGCCGGCAGCGTGGTCGCCACGGGGCCTGGCGCCACACGTTTCCGTCCCGGCGACGCCGTGATGGCGCTCGTCCCGGGTGGCGGCAACGCCGAATACGCGCTCGCGCATGAGAGCAACGCCCTGCCGGTGCCGCAGGGACTCACCATGATCGAAGCCGGCGCCGTGCCGGAAACTTATTTCACGGTCTGGACGAACGTGTTCGAGCGCGGCCGTCTCCAGCCCGGCGAGACGCTTTTGGTGCATGGCGGCTCGTCCGGCATCGGCACGACAGCCATCCAGCTCGCAAAGGCGTTCGGCGCGCGCGTGATCGCAACGGCCGGATCGGCGTGCAAGTGCGACGCGTGCCGCGCCCTCGGCGCCGACGTCGCGATCGACTATCGCGAGCAGGATTTCGTGGCCGAGGTGCATGCGGCGACCGGCGGGCGCGGCGCCGACGTCATCCTCGACATGGTCGGCGGCGACTACGTCACGCGCAACTACGATGCCGCCGCCGTGGAAGGCCGCATCGTGCAGATCGCGCACCAGAAGGCGAGCGAGGTGACGCTCGACCTGCGCCGCCTGATGGTGAAGCGGCTGACGCATACCGGCTCGACCTTGCGGCCGCGGTCGGTGGCCGACAAGGCCGCCATCGCCCAGGCCCTCGAGGCCAGGGTCCTGCCGCTGCTCGCGCAGGGCCGGGCCAAGCCGGTGATCGATAGCACCTTTCCGCTCGCCGACGTGCAGCGGGCGCACGCGCGCATGGAGAGCAGCGAACATATCGGCAAGATCGTCCTGACGATCTGAGCGCTTCCGCCGGCGAGCGCGTGACCACGGGGTTTAGCATGCGCGCGTCCCGGCGTTGCCGGCAGCATTGATTTCCGCCCGGCCGAGCCCGTAAGCTCATGGCATCGTGCCTGCCGGGTTGAGTTCATGCGTAAGAAGAGTCCCGACCGCCAGCGAATGAAGGAACGCTGGCGCGATATTCAGGAGATCAGCGGCGGGCCGTTCCACCTCGGCGCGATCGACCGGCATCGCCAGTTCTCGTTGCTGCATCTCGCCGCGAAAGCACGGGCCAAGGGCAATGCCGAAGGGGCCCGCACGGCGCTCGACCTGTCGAAGGCAGCCCGCACCGGGCAGTGGGTCAACCGCCTGTCGCCGATGGCGCTCATCGAGGGGCGACACAGGTCGCGCAAAGACAGCGAGCGGGAGCCGTAGCGTTGTCATGGCCGGGCTTGACCCGGCCATCCATGGGACCGTCGAGCCTCGCCTCGCCTGGTGTTGGATCGCCGGGTCGAGCCCGGCGATGACAAGGTAGAGGTTGCGGCTGTGCCGCAGGCTGTCACCGGATCATGCTCAATGCTGCTCGAATCGCATGACCCCGGATCAAGTCCGGGGCAAGCCTTGTCCGGCGAAGCGATGCCCGCTTCGCCGGCTCATGGTCAGTGCTGCACGCGACGGTTTGCGCGCAAGGACCTGAAGCCCGCTCTGACCTCCTCGCACAGCAGGCGCGGCTGTTCCCAGGCGGCGAAGTGCCCGCCCTTGTCCAGTTTGTTGTAGTGGATGAGGCCGGGATAGGCCTGCTCCGCCCAGCTTCGCGGAGCTGGATAGAGGTCATCGGGAAAGGCGCTCACCGCAACCGGGATCGAGACGCCTTTGGGACCGAAAAAGCCGGACTTGTTCTCCCAGTAGAGCCGGGCAGCCGAAATCGCCGTGTTGGTCAGCCAGAACAGCGTGACGTTGTCGAGGACGTCGTCGCGGGTGAGCCCTCCGGGGTTCCCGTCAAAGGCATCCGAGATGAGGTCCAGACTGCGAGCGTCATGGTCGAGCAGATAGGCTGCCAGGCCGACGGGAGAATCAGCAATCGCGTAAAGCGTCTGCGGCCGCCGTCCCATCTGGTACCCGTAGCCGAGGCTCGCATAAAAAGACTTGAGCCGCTCGTAAGCGAGTCTCTCGTCCGCGGCGAGACCGGACGGCGTCGCGGCGCCATCCAGGGCAGCCTTGTCGACGTCGGCCGGAATCACGTTCGGCATGCTGGAGTGAATGCCGAGCAGCTCCGGAGGGGCCTGTTGTCCCATGATCTCGGTGATGATCGCCCCCCAGTCGCCGCCCTGTGCCACGAAGCTGGCGTAGCCGAGGCGCTTCATCAGCACCGTCCAGGCGCGGCCGATATGGGCCGGATCCCAGCCGGTCGTCGTCGGCCTCCCCGAGAAGCCGTAGCCCGGCATCGACGGAATGACGACGTGGAACGCGTCCGCTGCGCTGCCGCCATGGGCGGTGGGATCGGTCAGTGGCTCGATGATCTTCAACTGCTCGATGATCGAGCCGGGCCAGCCGTGCGTGACGATGAGCGGCAACGCGTCCTCATGCTTCGAACGGGCGTGGATGAAGTGGATGTCCAGCCCGTCGATCTCCGTGATGAATTGCGGCCAGGCATTGAGCCGCGCCTCGACCTTGCGCCAGTCGTAGTCCGTCGCCCAATACTGCGCGAGTTTCTGGATCGTCGCGAGCTGCACGCCTTGCGATTGATCGGCGACCGTTTCCCGCTCGGGCCAGCGGGTTGCGAGGATGCGCCGGCGCAGTTCGGCGAGGTCCGCTTCCGGAATGTCGACGCGGAAGGAACGGATCGCCGCGGTTCCGGCTGCTTCGGCACGCGTCGCGGGACGCACGTTCAACGCGGCTGCGGCGGTTGGCGGTGCTGCGACATCGCGCGGCTGCGGGAGCGATGAGGGTTCCGGCATGGATCATCTCCATCGATGGTGGCGGGGTGATCGGCCCGACCCGAGTGGTCACACGCGTGGTCACATCGTCGCGAGATGACGGGCTCGAACCGGGCCTGGCGTCACAAAAACTTGGAACGGCAACGCGATCGAAGCGCGTTCTCGATCAGTCGAGCGGCGATCTTCGGCTTTTTGAAACGGCAACAGACCAGTGGGGGCGATTCGATCGGCGCGCGCCGCCGCGACCGATGAATCGCCGACAACGGCCGGCAGCAAAGCGCACGCGGTTGCAAGCGATGACATCGCCGCTGCCGGCGGCGAACACACAGACGCAGACTCTCCTCCTGTCAGGAGCTGCACGTCCCCGTCCGGCAGATATGTCTTGGTGTGTTGGGCCGCCGAGAAGGTCAGCGTGCCATCAGGCGGATTACGCTCACGCGTGGATGGCTCGCCGCCATCTCTGAGCGCAGTCTTGCGCCTTTCGTGAATCGCAGTCAACGCGGCGACCATGCCGCAGACACAGGCGCCTGTGCGCGAGGCCCGGCCTCGCAAAGAAGCCGGAAGCAAACTGCTGTCGCGCGCAATGTCCGCTTCGGCCCGGAAGCGGAGCCTGCGTCTCGCGCCCAACGGCAGACGCCATGTGGACCGTCCGGGCCGCCATGCGGGCTCCGCCATCCTCTCCATCGGCATGCGACAGAGATCAGCCGATCGCGGCGAGCGCCTGCTTCAAGTCGGCCACGAGGTCGTCCGGGTGCTCAATGCCGATCGAGACCCGGATGGTGGCGTCCGAGACGCCGAGGCGGTCACGAACCGCCTTCGGCACGCCGGAATGGGTGGTCGAGGCCGGGTGGCAGGTCAGGGACTCGGTGCCGCCCAGGCTCACCGCAAGCTTGAACACTTGCAGGGCATTGAGGACCCTGAAAGCCTCCGGCTCGCCGCCCTTGACGTCGAAGGAGAAGGTCGAGCCCGGCGCCTCGCACTGCGCTTCGTAGACGGTCCGCGCGGCCGAATCTTCGGGCAGGTAGGCGAGGTGATGCACCTTGGCGACCGCCGGGTGAGCCTGGAGGAAGGCAGCCACGATCTCGGCGTTGCGGTTGGCCGCGCTCATGCGCAATGCGAGTGTCTCCAGGGAGCGGCCGATCATCCAGCAGGAATGCGGGTCGAGCTGCGTGCCGATCGCCGATCGTAGAAGGCGTACCTGCCGGATCATGTCGCGGGAGCCGAGCGTCGCCCCGGCGATGAGGTCGGAATGGCCGCCGACGTATTTCGTCAATGAATAGACCGAAAGGTCGGCACCGCGACGCAGCGGCTTCTGGTAGAGCGGACCGAGCAGGGTGTTGTCGCAGATGATAACCGGCCGGTGGCCCTGCGCAGCGCCCACCTCGTCGGCCACGCGACGCACCATGGCGATGTCGACCAGGGTGTTGAGCGGGTTGGACGGCGTCTCGATCTGCACGACCGAGACACGGCCTTTTGATCGCGCCTCCTCGGCGGCCCGACGTACGGACGTTTCGTCGACGCCGTCGGCGAAGCCGACCGCGCTCATGCCCAGGTTGACGAGCGTCTTGGCGATCAGGGTCTCGGTACCGCCGTAGAGGGGCTGGCTGTGCAGGATGACGTCGCCCGGCCGCGCGAAAGCAAGAATCGTGGTGGCGATGGCCGACATGCCAGAGGAGAACAGGGCTGCGCCGTCCGCCTCCTCGAACACGGCCAGGCGGTCCTCGACGATCTCGGCGTTGGGGTGATTGAAGCGCGAGTAGACCAGCCCCGCCGTCTCGCCGAGCGGCGGCTCGCGCCTGCCGGCGACGTAATCGAAAAATTCCTTGCCGTGCTCCGCGCTCTGAAACACGAAGGTCGAGGTGAGGAACACCGGCGGCTTGACGGCGCCCTCCGACAGCTTGGGGTCGTAGCCGTAGCCGAGCATCAGGGTCTCGGGTCTGAGCTTGCGGTCGCCCAGGCGGTCCTTGCGGTAGCGATTCTGCGCCATGGATGTTCTTCCCTGCGCAACCGCGCGGCGGCGCGCGCCGTCAGTGGCTTATGCGGTGATGGATAGCCTAGAGCCTATTCCACGTAAGTGGAAACGGTCCTGGCTTTTGCAAAGACGCATTGTCTGCGGCGAACCGGATCCGCTTCGTCTCGTCTAGAAGAGAATGCTGTCTTTCGCCTCGATCGGCTTGAGGTCGGTGTCCTCGCCGAGCATCAGCCGCATCTCGATCTCGATGCGCCGCGCGATGAACGAGATCGGCACGTCGTTGGCGCCGCCTTCGAACGGGTTCGACGAATTCTCGCCGACCTTCTCCAGCGAGACGAAAGCCCAGCCGACGACCACGCTGAAGGGGACATTCAGCCAGGCCGTCCAATGGCCGATGCCGGCGGCTCTTCCCAGATCCTGGGCATACGGAAAGAAGCCGAACGGCAGCATGACGACGAAAATCTTCACCAGCATGACCGCGATCGAATAGTAGTTGCGCGCATAGGGATAGCTCTTGATGCGCTTCAACGCGCCTTGCACGCGGGCAAGCTCGTCGAGCGCAGCGGCGAGCACCGTCAGCATCAGCTCGCTGATGGCCTTGTCGTTGTACAGGCGGGCGATGGCTTCATACTGCCAATGCAGGATGAGAGCTTCCTTGTCGCCTCGATGCATGATGAATGCCTGCAATTCGGCATCCGACAGACAGGCCCTCAGCTCATCCTTGAGCAGGGATTGGCTTTCCGGCGTCGGCAGCTTGGCGAGAAACCGGAGGTTCCCGGATTCGAGCGTGTTTTCCCAGAACTTCCGGTCGCGCAGAAAGAAGCGCAGCGCCGTCAGCCAGGCGAAATGCCGATAGAAGATGTCCTTCAGGCGCCGGTCTGATGGCGCAGCGGCCGGATCGCCTGCCGCAAGCGCCAGCTTGTTGGCCAGGACCAGACTGCTCGTGATGAGTTGTCCCGACAGCGCGAGGGCGTCGTTGAAGCGGGCGTAGCATTGCTGGTTTTTGAAGGCGAGGATGATGGCGAGCGCCGATCCGATGATGGTCAGGATCGGCGCCGGCATCGTCAGGAAGGTCCACTGCGAGACTTGAAGGAACAGGGTGACGACCAGCGCCCAGCCGATCAGGTAAAGCGCCTCCCATTGCGTCCAGCCGATGAACTGAATGGACTTGTAGCGTCTGCCGAGATGCATGCTTCACCTGCCGATAGGCACGCTTCAAGAGTGCTCAGCTTCGAGTGCCGGCACAAGGCTCGCGTTGCGCTGCCTGGAACCATCGGTCTCCACTGGCGTCGAAGTTGCGCTAAGAGAACAGCCGACCGCAGGAGCGCAGCATGAAAACAGAGCATCAGAAGATGCTGGCGGGAGAGCTCTACGACCCGATGGACCCGGAGCTGGTCGCGGCCCGGACCCGTGCGCGCGACCTCTGCCAGGCGCTGAACGCGACGCGCGAGGCGGACGAGGGCGAACGCCGGCAAATCCTGCAAGAGCTGTTCGGCGCGGGCGGAGAGTCGGTATGGATGCAGCCGCCCTTCTTCTGCGACTACGGCGCGAACATCGCGCTCGGCGAGCGCGTGTTCTTCAACTTCAACTGCGTCGTGCTGGATGTCTGCCCGGTGCGCATCGGCAGCTTCACGCTGTTCGGCCCGGCGGTGCAGATCTACACGCCCATGCACCCGTTCAACGCCGAGCTGCGCCGGCGCGAAGAGTTCGGCAAGCCGGTCGAGATTGGCTCGGACGTGTGGGTCGGCGGCGGGGCGATCATCCTGCCTGGCGTGCGCATCGGCTCGCGAGCGGTGATCGGCGCCGGCAGCGTGGTGACGCGCGACGTGCCCGACGGCGTCTTCGCCGCCGGCAACCCGTGCCGCGTCATCCGCGCGATCACCGAGTGAGCGGCCGACCGCGCATTCCTGTTCAAGACGCTAGCCGTGTCATCACCGGCCTTGTGCCGGTGATCTCGATCGGAAGAACGCCGCGCCTTTCCGAGCGGGATGGCCGGGACAGGCCCGGCCATGACAGGCTTGGGGATCGCGTCTTGATCCTCCGGCTACGCCCGCTTGTAGGCGCTCCAGCGGCCGGCGCAGCGCCGCGCCGGGGCCGACCACGTGCCGGCGCCGGCGTTCGCGCCAAGGCGGCCCTTGACGCTGACCGGATCGTCGCTCTGGCCGAGGGTCGCGTCGACGCGGCCGTCGGCGCGCAGCTGGCCGAGCGGGCCCGACGTATCGCCGAAGGCCGAGCGCACATGCACGGCCTGGTCCTCGATGACGATGTAGTAGCGGTACAGGGGCTCGCAGGC
>DATBIR010000158.1:0-5680 GCA_036556825.1 Beijerinckiaceae bacterium | reverse complement strand
CCGGTCTGCCAGCCATAGGTGCGGGGTACGCCGTTCTCGGATTTATAGACATGACGGTACATCGCCGTGGCCGTATCGAAACGGCAGGCGACTGCGCCGAACATCGCGCCGTCGTCGATCATCTCGGCATATTTGAACAGGCGGCGGAGGCCGGGCAGATAGGGCGGACGGGCGGGGGTGCGGCCGACCAGAGCAACCAGAAGGCCGCCGAGCGCAGCATCCGCCTGGGCGAGATGATAGAGCTCCGTCATCAGCGCCCCGACCCGCGCCGGCTCGCGCTCGGCCAGATCCGCGAAGGCGCCGGCGAGCGCGTCGATATCGCGGCGCTGCAGCGCTGCGGCAAGATTGTCCGGCAGCGGCTCTCTGGGCCGAGGCGCGGCGCGGGCTTTGCCCATCAGCGGCGAGACGAGCGCGAATTCGGCAAGGCCGCGGATGAGCGGCTCTTCCGTCCGCCGCGCGATCGCCGTAAGCGTTTGCGCAGCATCGCCGCCGGCGCAGCGCGCCAGCGCCCAGACCAGACTATAGCTGGCATCGGCATGGCCGAGCTTTTCCGCGAGCTGGATGAGGAGCGGACCGGCCGCGGCGAGCCGCAACTCACCTGCGCGCCAGAAGAGCCGGTCGCGCTGCTTTTCCGGCCAGGGCCCGCGCAGACAGGCCTCGAGCCGCGCCATGAGCGCGTGATCGCGGCCGCCGGTCACCGGCTGGGCGTCGATCGTGACGGGCGCGGGATCCTGAGACACGCCGTCGGCGCGCCGGTAGCCTTCATTGATCTTGGCGACGACGACGCTGTCGAAAATCTTCTCGGCCTGCTGGGCGGAAACGGCGGCAGCGGTCTTGGTGCCCTCGCGCAAGGTCTGGCCGCGGCGGCCGAAACGCACATTGACAAGATGGGATCTGTCGGGGTCCGCATTGTCCGTCTCGACGAGATCGACCTCGTAGAGCTGGTCGGCCGCGCCCTCCCTGTACCACAATCTCAGCGTGCGTATAAGTTTCAAGGCTTCAAGCTTTCAGCGACACTGTGGTAGGGCTCGACACGGCCGAAGCAGTATCGATTTGGGACATTGTTTGGAAATAATGCAGCTATTTAAGGAAAAGTGCCCCGGAGATGTTTGTCAGTCTGCTCGTTCGTCTAAAAGCGATTTGTGGCTCGAACGTGGCCAAGCTGGCCGCCTCGCACAAATCTTGCGGGGGAGAGATTAGAGCGGAGCGGTGAATGAGTCATGAACGCGCGGGGATTATGGAACCTCGCGCGTTTTGCGAGGCTTGGCCCCGCGCTATCAGGCAGTCGGGGCGGGACGCGTTGCGCCCGATGTGTTGAGGAAGGCCGAGTAGAGCGAGGTCGTTCCGCAGATGAACAGCCGGTTGCGCTTCACGCCTCCGAAGCACACATTGGCGACGACCTCGGGAACCCTGATCTTCCCGATCAACGTCCCGTCGGGCGCGTAGCAATGCACGCCGTCGCCGGCGCTGGTCCAGAGATTGCCGGCCTTGTCGAAGCGGAATCCGTCGAACAGGCCGATGGAGCAGGTGGCGAAGACCTCGCCGCCCGTCAGCTTGCCGTCCGCGGTCACGGCGAATTTGCGGATGTGGCGCGGGCCGTCCTTTATATGCGTCGCGCCGGTGTCGGCGATGTAGAGCTCGCTCTCGTCGGGGCTGAAGGCGATGCCGTTCGGCTTCTCGAAATCGGTGGCGACGGCCGTCACCGAACCGGTCTGCGGATCGAGCCGGTAGACATGGCATCTGCCGATCTCGGACGGGGCGGCGTCGCCCTCGTAATCCATGTCGATGCCGTAGCTGGGGTCGGTGAACCAGATCGTGCCGTCGGATTTCACCACGACGTCGTTCGGAGAGTTGAAGCGCTTCCCTTCGAAGCGGTCCGCGAGCACCGTCCGCCTGCCGTCATGCTCGGTGCGCGACACGCAGCGTCCGCGATGCTCGCAGGACACGAGCCGGCCTTCACGGTCGACCGTATGGCCGTTGGTGTTGTTGGCGGGAGAGCGGAAGACCGAGACGGAACCGTCGGTCTCGTCCCAGCGCATCATCCGGTCGTTGGGAATGTCCGACCACACCAGATAGCGCCCGGCGGCAAAATAGGCGGGCCCCTCGGCCCAGCGGCAGCCCGTATAGAGATTTTCCAGATGGACGTTGCCCAGCGTCAGCTTGGTGAACCGCTCGTCCAGAACCTCGAAGTCTTTGGTGAGCATGAACGGCTCCCTCCTCACATTTGCGTCTTGGCGCCGCGGCCGTAGGTCAGCAGCATCAGAATGATCACCGCGCCGTAAATCACCTGGCGCCCCATCTCGGGCATCTGCATCACCGAGAGGATCGACTGCAGCAGCGTGATCAGGATGGTGCCGACGATGGTGCCCGCATAGGTGCCGCGGCCGCCGAGGATGTTGGTGCCGCCGAGCACGACGGCTGCGATGGCCGGCAGGAGATAGGCGTCGCCCATCGCCTGATAGGCTTTCGTGGCGTAGCCCGCAAGCAGCACGCCGGCGAGCGCCGAGCAGGCGCCCGAGATGACGAAGCACAAAAGCGTCACGAGGCGCGTATTGATGCCGGAGAGATAGGCGGCTTTCTCGCGGTTGCCGATGGCGTAGATTTTCCGTCCGAAGGTGGTCCGCGTCAGCATGAAGATGATCACGACGGCCAGCGCCGCCCAGAGCAGGAGGGCGTTGGGCAGTCCGAACAAGGTCCGGCCCGTCGCCAGATCGTGCATGGTCTCGGTGGCGCGGTCCTGCGGCGCGAAGCCGCCGGTGTGGACGACGACGAGGCCCTGCACCACGGCATTCATGCCGAGAGTGAAGATCATCGATGGCACGCGCAGATAGGCGACGCCGATGCCGTTGAAAAGTCCGACGATCGCACCGACGGCGACGCCGAACGGGATCGCGAGCGCGACGCCCAGCTCACCCCACCAGCCGGCGGCGGCCGTCGCCATCATCGCGCCGAGCGTCACCACCCAGGGCACCGACAGGTCGATATGGCCGAGCAGAATGACGATCATCGCACCCGTGGCGATCACGCCGAGGAAGGAGGCCACCTGCAATTGCTGCAGCAGATAGTCGGGCGAGAGGAAGTTGGCCGAGTAGAAGCTGCCCGCGATCAGCAGCACGATGATGCAGCCGATCGCCGTCAGAACGGCCGGGTTGGTGTGCCGGCGAAGTTGCATGACGAGCTCGGACATCGGACGGCCCCTCACCGGATTAGCTGAAGAGATCGAGACGGTTGCGCACCTTCAGGAGGCGCAGCGCGCTGAGGCTGACCGCGATCAGCAGGATCAGGCCCTGGAACAGCGGCTGCCAGAGCGGATCGAGATCGAGCACGAACAGGAGGTCGCCGATGGTGCGCAGCACGAAGGCGCCGAAGATCGAGCCGATGGCGCTGCCATAGCCGCCCATCAGCGATGTGCCGCCGATCACGACCGCGGCGATCGAGTTCAGCGTATAGGTGCCGCCGATCGAGGAGGACGCCTCGCCGGAATAGGTGACGAAGGTCAGCAGGAGCCCGGCTATCGAGGCGAGCAGGCCGGCGAGCGCATAGGTGACGAGCTTCACGCGGCCGATGGGGATGCCGGACATGAACGAGGCCTGCTCCGACGATCCGACCGCGAGCGCGGCCCTGCCGGTCACCGAATTGCGGAACGGCACCCAGACCAGCAGCACGACCGCCAGCAGCACGGCGAGGATCGCGGGGATGCCGCCCGGCAATTGCCCGGTCACGGCGTCCGCGAGATCGGAATTGATGTCGCCGCCGGGGACGGGCCGGAGCCAGAGCGCGAGGCCGAAATAGATCGCGCCGGTCGCCAGCGTGGTGATGATCGGCTGCAGGCGTCCGTAGACGATGATGATGCCGTTCAGCGCGCCGCAGGCAAGGCCGGCGATGAGCACGACGACGATGCCGAAGGCGGTTTCGAGCGGCGAGCCGACCACCAGCTCGGAGGCGAGGCAATTGGCGAGCACGAAGACCATGCCCACGGACAAATCGAGCCCGGCGGTGAGAACCGGCAAGGTCTGGGCCATGGCGACGATGGCCAGCAGCACGCCCTTATTGGCGACGGTCGTCGCAACGGCCGCGTTGAGCCCGGTTGCGTAATTGGAGACATAGACCAGGAACAGCACCGCAAAGACGGCAGCCGCCAGCAGCGTGCCGCGATGCTCCAGAAGTCGGTAACGCAGATCGTTCATGCGGAGCCACTTGCGGAAGCGGCCGCGCCGGGGGCCGCGGCGGTGATGTTCAGGGCGCTGGAGACGAGGGCACGCTCGGTGATCTCGTCGCCGGTGAGCAGCCGCACGATCCGCCCGTCATAGAAGACGGCGACCCGATCGCAGCAGCCGATCAGCTCATAATAGTCGGTCGAGTAGAAGATGATAGCCGCCCCGTCATCCGCCAGGCGCCGCAGGAGCTGGTAGATCTCCTGTTTCGTGCCGACATCGATGCCGCGCGTCGGATCGTTGAGCAGGATGATGCCCGGCTTGTTGAGCAGCCATTTGGCGACCACGACCTTCTGCTGATTGCCGCCCGAGAGCGTGGCGACCGCGTTGCCGGGGTCGCTGACACGGATGCCGAGCAGGCGCACCATCTCGTCGACTGCGGCGTTCTCCGCGCGCGCCGAGATGACGCCGGCGGTCGAGATGGCGTCGAGGGCGGCGAAGGTGAGGTTGTCGCGGACCGACATGGGCAGCATCAGCCCGTCGGTCTTGCGGTCCTCGGGGATCAGGGCGATGCCGCTGCCGCATCGTTTCGCCGCCTGCGGACTGCCGAGCGTGACCGGCTCGCCGTCGATCAGGGTTTCGCCGCCGACGCTGCTGAGCGCGCCGAACAAGGCGAGCAGCATTTCCATCTGGCCTTGGCCGTCGAGCCCGCCTAGCCCCAGGATCTCGCCCGGCCGGACCTCGACCGAGATGTCGCGCAGGCGGTTCTCCCAGGTGAGCCCGCGCGTCTCGAGGACCGGCTTGACGCTCGCCCAGTCGCGCTTCGGCTTGGACGGGAAGACGTGGCTGTATTCGCGCCCGATCATCAGCTCGACGACCTCCATATCGGTCTTCTCGCCGGCGGCGAAGGTGGCGACATGGCGGCCGTTGCGGAACACGGAGCATTCATCGGCGAGCTCGGCGATCTCGCTCATGCGGTGCGAGATGTAGATGATGGCGAGGCCTTCCTCGCGCAGGCGCTTCAGGACCTTGAAGACCCGCGTCACGTCCGCGGCGGTGAGCGCCGATGTCGCCTCGTCGAGAATGAGGAGCTTCGGATTGCGCGCCAGCGCCTTGGCGATCTCGACCATCTGCCGGCGCGACAGGGGCAGGCTGGAGACCGGGGCGGAGGGGTTGACATCCTCGGCGCCGGCGCGGGCGAGGGCCTCCTCGGCGAGGCGGCGCTGGGCGCGGCCGTCGATGAAGCCCCAGCGGCGCGGCGGGTCGGTGATGGCGATATTGTCCGCGACGCTCAAATGCGGCATCAGCGACAATTCCTGGAAGATGCATGCGATCCCGGCGGCGGCGGCATCGCGCGGGTTGGTGAAATTGACCTCCTCGCCTTCGAGCAGCATACGGCCGGCGTCGCGGGTGACGACTCCGGCCATGATCTTGATCAGCGTCGATTTCCCGGCGCCGTTCTCGCCGAGCAGAGCGTGGATCTGGCCCGTGCGGCAGGCGAAGTCCACCTCGCTGAGAGCCTGGAC
>DATBIR010000157.1:0-9540 GCA_036556825.1 Beijerinckiaceae bacterium | reverse complement strand
CTGAGGCCGGCCGGGCGCTCAGCGCCGCCTACATGTCGTCGCTGATGGGCGGCATCTTCGGCGCCGCGCTCCTCGCCATCACCATCCCGATCCTGCGGCCTGTGATGCTCTATATAGGCTCACCGGAGCTATTAGCCTTTTCGGTGCTGGGCATCTCGATGGTCGCCATCCTGTCCGGCAACGCGCCGCTGCGCGGCCTGACCGCCGGCTGCTTCGGGGTCATGCTGGCGATGATCGGCTCCGACCCGCAGACCGGCACCCTGCGCTGGACCTTCAACAGCCTCTACCTGTGGGAAGGCCTGCCGCTCACCCCCCTCCTGCTCGGCCTGTTCGCCCTGCCGGAGCTGTGCGACCTGCTCATCGCGCGCACGGCCATCGCCCAAGGCGTCAACAGCAAGGACGTCTACAAGGGCCAGTGGCAAGGCGTGAAGGACTGCATGGAGAACTGGTGGCTGATCCTGCGCTGCTCCTGGATCGGCGGCGGCATCGGCTCGATTCCCGGCATCAGCGCCTCGGTCGTCGACTGGCTGGCCTACGGCCATGCGCTCAAGACCGAGAAGGGTGCGAGCCAGACCTTCGGCAAGGGCGACGTGCGCGGCGTGATCGCGTCGGAAAGCTCCAACAACGCCAAGGAAGGCGGCGCCCTGGTGCCGACCGTCGCGTTCGGCGTGCCGGGCAGCGCCAGCATGGCCATCCTGCTCGGCGCCTTCCTGATCCACGGCCTCGTGCCGGGCCCGGACATGCTGCACAAGAACCTCGACGTCACCTACACCATGGTGTGGTCGGTGGCGCTCGCCAACATCCTCGGCGCCGGCGCCTGCTATGCGTTCAGCCCGCAATTCGCGAAGCTCGCGACGCTGCGCTACACGCTCATCCTGCCGGCGGTCCTCGGCATCGTCTATATCGGCGCCTTCGAGGCGTCGCGGCAGTGGCAGGACATGTTCTCGCTGCTCGGCTTCGGCGTGCTCGGCTGGGTGATGAAGCAATTCCGCTGGCCGCGTCCGCCGCTCGTGCTCGGCGTGGTGCTCGGCGACAGCATCGAGCGCTATCTGTTCATCTCCGTCGAGCGCTACGGCATCGCCTGGTTCGCCCGTCCGGTCGTCGCCATCCTGTTCGCCATCGCGATCATCGGCCTCGTGCGGCCCTTCCTGCACGACGTGCGCATCCACGGCGGCTTCAAGCGTATGCTGACCGAGTTCCAGGCGCCGACATTCCGCTACGGCCAGGCCTTCACGCTGTTCATGTTCGTCGTGATCGCCTCGCTGCTGGCCCTGTCGCTGGACTGGAACTTCAGCGCGCGCATCGTGCCGACCGTGGTCGCCATCACGGCGCTGGTCGCCTGCGGGGTCAGCCTGTTCAACGACATGTGCCGCAAGCCCGAAGCCCTCAGGACGGAAAGCCTTGCGGAACAGGCGATGCACGAGGTCGAGGGGCAGATGGGCACCGGCGAGGCCGGGAAGATCCACATGGACCTGACCTCCGACACCGATCATCTGCCCGTGCGCACGATCGTGACGCGAGCGGGGATTTTCTTCGCTTACCTGCTCGGCTTCATGGCCTCCATGTCGGTGATCGGCCTCATTCCCACGGCTTTCCTGTTCGTGATCTTCTTCATGCGCATGGAAGGGCCGGAGAAATGGACGATCGTGATTCCGTACGCCGTCATCCTGGTGGTCGGCATCTACGTCGCCTTCGACCAGGTCATGTCGGTGCCGTGGCCGCAGACCTGGCTCGGCATTTGGTTCCCGGCGGCCAAGGTGATCCCGTCGGTCTAGCGATACCCGCCGGGGACGGCCCCGCCGGACCCTACGAGACCTGCGAAAGGGCGCGCATTGCGCGCCCTTTCATTTTGGGGGCCAGAAGCATTGTCCGGCGAATGCCTGCCCGGACTTGATCGGAGTGGGTCCGGTCGCCGAAGAAGATGCGTCTTGGAAAAGCTGGGCATGACCCGGCGAAGTGGCGACCACTGCGCCGACCAAGCCGAAGGGGTGGGCTTCGGCGGATCATGCCCCAGCTCCGTCCTGCACGTCTCTGCCGAGCGCAGCCGTTTGGTGAAACGGTGCAGCGATTTCCCGCTTCGCGCGTTGTTCGTGCAGACCTCAGGAGCCACCCATGACCGACATGAAAAGACTGGCGCGCGTCGTCGCCTTGCCCACCCAGGACGGGGCGCGTTTGACAATCGAAGCTGAAGGCGGCGCCACCTTCGACGTCGAGGCAGACTTCGACCAGCTCGAGGCCCTGGCCGATACGCTCGACGACATCCTGTCGGCCAACGACGACGCGCTCGAGGTCGAGGACGAGGCGAGGACCTGAACGGGTGCCGGGGGGGCGCGATTCTGGCCTGCGCGCCGTCCCTCGACCCGGCCGACCAGCGCTTTGACATGTCGGGGTAAAGCGCCTGACGACCGCCCCTCGGCGGCGATCCCTCGGACGAAACGCGTTCGGGCCAGCCAAGCAAAACTGCTGAAACAATCGGCCGCTACGACCTTATTGTTCCGACCCGCGCCATTTCCTGCCGATGGCGGCGGCATCGGTTGGCTGGGGGACCGCATGCCGAAATACCGCTCCGACCTGTCGCTCCTGTCGAGCCGGCTGTTCCTCACGGACAGCGGTCTCGAGACGACGCTGATCTTTCACGACGGCATCGACCTGCCCTGTTTCGCTGCCTTCGACCTGTTGCGCAATTCCGAGGGGGTGCAGCGGCTGCAGCGCTATTACGCCCGCCATGCGGCGATCGCCGAAGCCAACGGCCTGGGCTTCGTCCTCGAGAGCCCGACATGGCGGGCAAGCATCGACTGGGGCCGCAAGCTCGGCTATTCGGAGGGCGCGCTGGCGGCGATCAACCGGACGGCCATCGCCCTCATGAACGATCTGCGCGAGGGCTGCGAAAGCCCGGGCTCGCCGATAGTGATCAGCGGCTGCGTCGGGCCGCGCGGCGACGGATACGACCCCGGCCGCATGATGAGCCCGGACGAGGCCGCGACCTACCACGCGGCGCAGATCGACGTGTTTGCCGACAGCGAGGCCGACCTGGTGTCCGCGATCACCATGACCTATGCCGAGGAGGCGATCGGGATCACGCGCGCCGCCCACCGGGCTGGGATGCCCGTGGTGATTTCCTTCACTGTCGAGACGGATGGCTCCCTGCCGACCGGTCAGAGCCTCAAGGACGCGATCGCCGCGGTCGACGCGGCGACCGGCGCCGCCCCCCTCTACTACATGATCAACTGCGCCCACCCGACGCATTTCGCCCATGTGCTCGCCACGGGCGAGCCATGGCTTGCGCGCCTGCACGGGCTGCGGGCCAACGCATCGAAGCGCAGTCACGCCGAGCTCGATTGCGCGCCGGATCTCGATGCCGGCGATCCCATCGAGCTCGGGACCGACTACCGGGCCCTGTTGCGGCGGCTGCCGCAGCTCACCGTTCTCGGCGGCTGCTGCGGCACCGATCACCGGCATATCGAGGCGATCTGCGCTGCCTGCGTCGCCACCGAGAGCGAGATGTCGCGCCGCGCCCTGGCGTGCTGAAGCATGATCCGGCGAAGTGGTCACCGCTTCGCCGAAAACGGTCATGCGATTCAAAAGTACCCAGAGCGTGATCGCTTCATTCCGAAACGATCACGCTCCGAGGCGCCGTGACGGGTCTGCTGCGCTCACTCCATCGAGACGCCGCTCGCCTTGATGGGCGGGGCCCATTTGTCGATCTCGCTTTTCACGAACTGCGCCAGATAGTCAGGGCTGCGGCGCTCGGGCGCCACCAGGCTCGCGCCGAGGCCCTGCAGCCGGTCCTTCACGGCAGGCGTCTCCATGGCCTGCACGGTGGCGTCGTGCAGCTTGCGGATGATCGGCTCGGGCGTGCCCTTCGGCAGGAAGAAGGCGTTCCAGGTATAGGCCTCGAAATCCTTGAGGCCCTGCTCCTGCGCCGTGGCCAGCTCCGGCAGCACCGGCGAGCGCGCCTTGGTCATGGTGGCGATGGCTTTCACCGCGCCGCCCTGGATTTGCGGGAGCGCCGTGGTGACGATCTCGCACATGTAGTCGATGCGGCCGCCGGCGAGATCCTGCATGGCGGGCCCGGTGCCGCGGTAGGGCACGTGGCTGACATCGACGCCGATGGCCGAGTTGAGCAACACGCATCCGAGATGCGTCGCAGACCCGGCGCCGGCGGAGCCGAAGGTCATCTTGTCCTTGTTGGCCTTGGTGTGGGCGATGAATTCCTGAAGGCTGTTGGCCGGAAGATCCTTGCGCGTGATCAGGATCAGCGGCACTTCGGCGATCAGGCCGACGGGCGCGAAGTCGGTCGCCGCATGATAGGCGGGCTTCTTGTAGAGCGTCTGGTTCTGGGCATGCGTGCCGACCGTGCCGAGGACGAACTGCGAGCCGTCCGGCGTCGCCTTGGCGACGCGTTGCGAGCCGGTCATGCCGCCGGCGCCGCCGACATTCTCGACGACCACCTGTTGGCCGAGGATCTGGCTCATGCGCTCCGCCATCACGCGTCCAAGCACGTCGGTCGGCCCGCCTGCCGCAAACGGGATGACCATGGTCACCGGCCGCGTCGGCCATGCCTGCTGCGCTCCGGCAGTTCCCCCCAGCGCCAGCACGGCCGCGAAGGCGCCTCCGACGATTCTTCTGAGCATTGTCGCGTCTCCCTGATCTGTTACAGCGTGGCTCGTATTTCCCGAGCCGCGGTCGGGCTTGGCCCGTCGAACCGCCGCTTCGCTACCCGTGAGGCTAGTTCATGTCCACTACCCGCGTCGCTATCGCCGGCCTCGGCGCCATCGGAAAGGCGCTGGCGCGCCGCCTCGCCGACGGCGTTCCCGGCCTCTCCCTCGCCTGCGTGGCGGCCCGCGACCACGTTAAGGCGCAGGCCTGGCTCGATGCCCAGGCGATCGCCTGCCCGATCGTCGCCCTCGACGAGTTCCCGGCGCATGCGGACCTTGCCGTCGAAGCGGCGCCTGCCGCGATCCTCGAGCAGATTTGCCGGCCGATGCTGGCGGCCGGGAGGAAAGTGATGGTGCTGAGCGCCGGCGCGCTGCTGCCGCGGCCCGACCTGATCGAGCTCGCGAGATCGGCCGGCGGCCAGATCATCGTCCCCACCGGCGCGCTGCTCGGCCTGGATGCGGTCACGGCCGCGGCGGAGGGCACGATCAACGCCGTGCGCATGACGACGCGCAAGCCGCCCGGCGGACTCGTCGGCGCTCCGTATCTGGTCGCCAATGGCATCTCGGTGGAAGGGCTCAACGAGGCCAAGCGCGTGTTCAGCGGCACGGCGCGCGAGGCGGCCGCCGGCTTTCCGGCCAACGTCAACGTGGCGGCCGCGTTGTCGCTGGCCGGCATCGGACCTGACGACACGCATATCGACATCTGGGCCGATCCGGGCGTCACCCGCAATTGTCACACGATCGAGGTGGATTCCGACTCGGCGCGGTTCGCCATGACGATCGAGAACATTCCATCGGAGAACCCGAAGACCGGGCGCATCACCGCCCTGTCCGCGCTCGCCGCCTTGCGGAAGATGCACGCGCCCCTGCGCGTGGGAACGTAGGATCACCTCTCCTTCCGCAAGTCGGGTGTTTCAGGCCTGCGCATTGAGAGAAGCGGATCGCGGCAACAGCCGAGGTCCGCGGGAGAGGTTGGTTCAAAAATCCACCGCTTCGCGGGACGCCTTGCCGACCGCCCGCTGCAGCGCCTCGTCGGGCCGGAAGGCGGCGCGCCCCTCGTCGCGGAAGCGGTTGACGATCGGATAGCGGCGGTCGCGGCCGAAATTCTTGCGCGTCACCTTCACCCCCGGTGCGGCCTGCCGGCGCTTGTATTCGGCCAGATAAAGGAGCCGCTCGACCTTCTTCACAGTCTCCGGATCGTGGCCGCGCGCCACAACCTCCGCGACGCGCATCTCCAGTTCGACGAGGCATTCGAGAATGTCGTCGAGGACGTCGTAGGGCGGCAGCGAGTCCTGGTCCTTCTGGTTCTCGCGCAGCTCGGCGCTGGGCGCCTTGGCGATGATGTTGTCGGGAATGACGATCCCGTCCGGCCCGAGCGCCCACGCCGGCTTCCAGCGGTTGCGCAGCGCCGAGATGCGGTAGACCTCCATCTTGTAGAGATCCTTGATCGGGTTGAAGCCGCCATTCATGTCGCCGTAGAGCGTGGCGTAGCCGACCGACATCTCGGACTTGTTGCCGGTCGTCACGACCATCGGCCCGAACTTGTTCGAGATCGACATCAGGATCGTGCCGCGCGCACGGCTCTGGATATTCTCCTCGGTGATGTCGCGCGGCCTGCCGGCGAAAAGCGGCTGCAGCGCCGCTTCGATGCCTTCCACGGCCGTGGCGATCGGCGCCGTATCGTAGCGCACGCCGAGGCGCCGGGCGCAATCGGCGGCGTCGTCGAGGCTTTCGCCGGACGTGTAGCGGTACGGCAGCATGACGCAGTGCACGCGGCTGGCACCGAGCGCATCGGCCGCCATGGCCGCGCAAAGCGCCGAGTCGATGCCGCCGGAGAGCCCGAGCACGACACCAGGGAAGCGGTTCTTGTCGACATAATCGCGCAGCCCCAGCACGCAGGCGGCGTAATCGGCCTGATCACCCTCCTCGGTCAATTCACGGGGCGCCTCGACGCAGCGCCAGCCGTCGCCCGTGCGTTGCCAGGTCGTCAGCGCGATCGTCTCGCGGAATGCGGCGAGCTGGGCGGCGAGCGAGGCGTCGTTGTTCAGCACGAAGGAGGCGCCGTCGAACACAAGCTCGTCCTGGCCGCCGATCTGGTTCAGGTAGACGAGCGGCAGTCCGCTTTCGGCGACGCGCGCGGCGGCAATGTTGAAGCGCTCGTTGGTCTTGCCGCGCCAATACGGGGAGCCGTTCGGCACGAGCAGCATCTCGGCGCCGGTCTCGGCGAGGCATTCGACCACCTCCTCGCCCCAAATGTCCTCGCAGACGGGAATGCCGACACGCACCCCGCGCACCACCACGGGGCCGGGCAGCGGCCCCGGAACGAACACGCGCTTTTCATCGAACACCCCGTAATTGGGCAGGTCGACCTTGAAGCGCACCGCCGAGACGACGCCGCCGTCGAGCAGCGCGTAGGCGTTGTAGAGGCCGTCCTCGGCCCACGGCAGGCCGATCAGCACCGCCGGTCCGTCGTCGCCGGTCTCCCGGGCGAGGTCTTCGGCAGCCTTGCGGCACGCGTCCTGGAAAGCAGGCTTGAGGACCAGATCTTCCGGCGGATAGCCAGCCAGGAACATCTCCGGGAACATCACCAGATCGGCCCCGAGCCGCGCCGCCTCGGCACGGGCGTTGCGGGCCTTCTCGAGGTTGCCGGCGACGTCGCCGACGGTCGGGTTGAGCTGGGCGAGAGCGATCTTGAACGTGCTGGGCGCGGCCATATGCGGGATGTAACCCGCCAGCCCCGGGGCCGCAACGCGCCGGCCGCAACCGGGTCCATGCGGTCACAGGCGACGTTTTCGCGGCCGCGGCAGTTCCGGCAGGTCTCCGCCAAAGCCGAGCCGGTCCAACCACTTGCCGGCCCGGCTTTTACGCGTGGCCGAAGCCGGAACCGCCAAGGCCAACAGCCGTTGTGAAAAGGACGACAGTAACCTTGGGAGGTTTGATTATGGGTCGCGGCCTTCTTCTCTGGCTGATCGGCATTCCGCTGCCGATCATTCTTCTTCTCTGGGCGTTCGGCTTCCTCAGCTAAGCGCCCTTCCGGTGCAATGACCGAAGAGGTCTTGGTTCGCCTCTGCCTCGGCGGCACGACCTATTCGGCCGCCTCCACGCGCGGCCGGGCACGGCCCTGGCGCTCCCGCTTGATCAGCTCCGCGGTCAGGAACGCGATCTCGAGGGCTTGCTCGGCATTGAGGCGCGGATCGCAATACGTGTGATAGCGGTCGTGCAGGTCGGCGTCGGTCAGGGCGCGGGCACCGCCGGTGCATTCGGTCACGTTCTTGCCGGTCATCTCGAGATGCACGCCGCCGGCGTGCGTCCCCTCGGCCTGATGCACGGCGAAGAAGTTCTGCACCTCGCGCATGATCATTTCGAACGGGCGCGTCTTGTAGCCGGAGGCAGCCTTGATGGTGTTGCCGTGCATCGGATCGCACGACCAAACCACGGTTCGGCCTTCGCGCTTCACGGCGCGGACGAGGCCGGGCAGGTGATCGAACACCTTTTCCTCGCCGAACCGGCAGATCAGCGTGATGCGGCCGGCTTCGTCGGTCGGGTTGAGTATATCGATCAGCCCGAGGAGTTCGTCCGGCTTGAGCGAGGGCCCGCATTTGATGCCGACCGGATTCTTGACGCCGCGCGCGTATTCCACATGCGCATGATCCGGCTGACGCGTCCGGTCGCCGATCCAGATCATATGGCCGGACGTCGCGTACCAGTCGCCGCTCGTCGAGTCGACGCGCGTCATGGCCTGCTCGAAACCGAGCAGCAGCGCTTCGTGGCTCGTGTAGATATCGGTGGTGCGCATTTCCGGATGCGTCTCCGGATCGATGCCGATGGCGCGCATGAAATCGAGCGTCTCGGTGATGCGGCCGGCGAGTTCCTGGTAGCGCGATGACTGCGGGCTGTCCTTGACGAAGCCCAGCATCCATCGATGCGCGTTCTCGAGATTGGCGTAGCCGCCGGTCGCGAAGGCGCGCAGCAGGTTCAGGGTCGCCGCCGATTGACGGTAGGCCGAGAGCTGCCGGACCGGATCGGCCGTGCGCGCCTGAGGCGTGAACTCGATATCGTTGATGATGTCGCCGCGATAGCTCGGCAGCTCCTGGCCGTCGATCGTCTCCGTGGACGCGGTGCGCGGCTTGGCGAACTGGCCGGCGATGCGGCCGACCTTCACGACCGGGCACGAGCCGGCGAAGGTGAGCACGACCGCCATCTGCAGGAAGACCCGCAGCCAGTCGCGAATGTTGTCCGCCGAATGCTCCGCGAAGCTCTCGGCACAGTCGCCGCCCTGGAGAAGGAACGCCTCCCCGCCCGCCACCTTGGCCAGCCCGCGCTTGAGCTTGCGCGCTTCGCCGGCAAACACCAGGGGCGGAAAGCCAGCGAGCTGGTGCTCGACCGTCGCAAGCGCCTGCGCGTCGGCATACGCCGGCACCTGCTGGATGGGCTTCGCCCGCCAGCTGTCAGGTGTCCACCGGTCGCTCATTGCTCTCTCCTGTCGCCCATGGCGTTGTTGTAGCGCGGCATTCGGCCTCAATTTAGGCGCGGCTTATATCGACATCGGCCGTCCAAGGCGAGACGGACCCCTCCGGTCGCGGAGAGCGATCGCGCTACGCCGCGCAGGTTATCCATGCGCATCCACATGGGCAGCCACGGCGCGCTTGGCGTTTACCTTTCGTTCTCATATATGAGGCCGGATGAGCTATAATGCGAAACAGCGCGAATCACGCGGGGGCAAAGGCAAAATGGCCGACAGCGGCGATCTATTCGGCGGCACTCGCGGTGGCGCCGCCGCCGGCAAGGGCCTTGCGAAAACGGACGGGAAGAAGGCTGCCGCCAAGCCGGCCCTGACGCGCGGGGCTGCGTCGGTCGCGAAGTCCAAGACCATGCCCGCGGA